>NZ_JBHWUE010000032.1:0-105140 GCF_042738615.1 Rhodococcus sp. NPDC059968 | reverse complement strand
GCACCCGCACCACCGCAACGCGCCCTGCGTAGACCGCAGACCGCTCGTCCTCTCGGGCGACTCCGTGCCCTCGCCATAAATAAACGGTATTGGGCCTAGCCCGTCGTCGCAACTGATCGAGGTGATGACGGCAACACGGTGTCTTTGACGATCCTGCCGTCGCGAAACACCGCGAATGATTGCTTCGGTGCACGGCGCCCTAATCCCGCAAACGCGACACCGCCTGCGAGGTTGATGCAGACCGTCACGCTCTGGACAGCCGGGCATCCTGTTCCGTCGATCAACAGAACTTCTCCAGAGGGATCCGGCGCTCGAGATGGTTGGTGTGCATGGCGACTCCGTGTCGATCGTCGGAACTCAAACATCCCCCACCTGCCAGTATCGAAGCCCATCGTGGTCAATGTTTGTATCCTTCGTGCAAATCCGATCGAATCCGACGAAAATCACGAGAACAATGATGGAATCCGTCAGGCAAGCCGCGTTTCGGTGGCGTGCAGGTTCTGTGATCAGAGCGAGGTTGAAGGCGTTGGCCGTAGCGTCGAGGTCAAGAGATGCCGACCAATGAAGAGGTGAGAGGGCTCATGTCGTCAGGAATCGACCTCGACGTGGCGTTCAAGGAACGATCACCCCGGCAGCACACCACGCTCGAACCGACGAAATCAGTCTCCATTAGCGGCGGAGCGCAACAGACACTCCGGTCGGCGGCGAAGACTCAAACGTGATTTCGGATGGTCCGGCGGTAGGAACCGGTTTCCGGATCGGCGTGACAGCTCTGGTGGGGCGACCCCTCGACGCCCCACCAGTATGCGAACGATCGACGGCCGACGAGTCAATGCGGACCGTCGCATCCGCACTACCGCCGGCTACAGATCGCGGGTGCAGGGACCCGAGCGGTCGAAGCTCACCGCGGCGGAGTCGGCGGGTGTGATTTCGTCGATCCGCTTCCGTCGTGCCACCCCACACACCGTAGGGTTCACCTGCCGCGAGAGCGTGATCGCGGCACTGCGCGAGTACAGGGCAGGGCTGGCAAATCTGCCGGGCGCGCGCTTCGCGCCGGTCGCGGGCGTGGCCGCGTTCACCGTCAGGCGAGAAGAACACTGCCAGTTCTCATCACGGCACGCGGCATGCGCCCGCCAGTCAGCGGAATCGAGACTGACGTTTTCCTTGCGCGTGGGGGAAATCTTCAGGGGCGGCGATTGCGGCTCCGTCCTCATCGAACGCCACCCATGTCGGTGGGCGCTGCACGTGGCAGATGGACGGTGGGACGGGGTTCCGGTTGCTCTCGCAGATCGGGAATCGTAGATGGCCGGGACAGGATGTGTTCGGCTGCGGTGACAATGCTGACGTGCTTGCGGCGGGCTACGTCGAGGAGAGAATCGAAGGCGGCGTCCTGACTGCAACCAAGCTGCTCGGCCAGGATTGCGGCCGCGGCAGACAGTAGCTGTGCGCCAGCAGTTTCCGAAGGGTCCCGTCCGGATACTGCAGAGGTGTCAGTCGGCACGAGAGTCCTTTCGCTGCGTCGGCGGTCTCGACGGCGTAGACGGCAGGTGGACAGTGCTCCGCGCTGTACCGCCGACGCCACCCGGTCGTTACCTCAGCCTCCTCGACGAGACGTCCAGAGACCACCGACATTCACCTAGTCATGCCTCGGCACGTGGTACCTGTCGGGGCGACCCTCGCAAGACGAGATTCAACGGCGACGCCCCCGAGCCGACTGCGCCGCCAATGTGATCGGACGAATCCTCGGCGCCCAATATGGCCACCTGCACGAATGGCCAGGTCCGAGGAGGTGCCGACAGCGTGGTTGGGTGTCACAAAATCCGCGGAGATCTCACTGGACCGGGGTGGTGAACGGA
Source organism: Rhodococcus sp. NPDC059968 (assembly GCF_042738615.1). Classification (NCBI taxonomy): domain Bacteria; kingdom Bacillati; phylum Actinomycetota; class Actinomycetes; order Mycobacteriales; family Nocardiaceae; genus Rhodococcus; species Rhodococcus sp. NPDC059968. Next base: position 103,284 of record NZ_JBHWUE010000032.1, on the reverse strand, counting down.
CAGACGTCGGTCCCGGCCCCACGGAATGTGAGCCGGGACCGACGAAGTACAGCGACCGCATTTCCGCCCCCTGACTACTTCTTCGAGGTCAGTGACCTGAGAAAGAAAGCCAGGTTGGCGGGGCGCTCGGCGAGACGACGCATGAAGTAGCCGTACCACTGCTCGCCGTAGGGCAGATAGACCCGCAGATGCTGCTGCTCTTCGATCAGACGCAGTTGTTCGGTGTCCCGGATGCCGTGGAGCATCTGGAATTCGAACTCGTCGGTGGTGCGACGCGTGGCCTTCGCCTGCGCCAGTGCGGCGTCGACCATGGCCGGGTCGTGCGACGCGACCATCGGGTAGCCCTGGCCGTTCATCAGGATCCGCAGGCACCGCAGGTACGCCTCGTCGACCGCGGTCTTTGCTTGATAGGCAACAGATGCGGGTTCCTTATAGGCGCCCTTGCACAACCGGATCCGTGATCCCGGCCCCGAGAGGTCCCGACAATCCGCTTCGGTGCGCTTCAGGTACGCCTGCAGCACGGTGCCGAGAGACGAAAAGTCCTGCCGCAGTTCCCGCACGATCGACAACGTCGAGTCGGTGGTGGTGTGGTCCTCGGCGTCGACCGTGACCCATACGCCGGCTTCTTCGGCCGCGGTACAGATCTTGTGGGCGTTCTCGAGTGCCACGTTGTGACCGTCGCGGGGCAGGAACTGCCCGAGGGCGGACAGCTTCAGGGATACCTCGATGCTTCGCGGCCTACTGCCGTTGTCGGTGGCCGGGGCAAGCTGCGCCAGCGACGACAGCAGCGTCAGGTAATGCGACACGGTGCGGGAGGCCTGCGCGAGATCGGCGGTGTCCTCACCGAGGTAGTCGATGGTGATGTAGCGGCCGGAGTCGAGGATTCCGGTCGTCGCGGCCACCGCCTGATTCTCGGTCTCGCCGGCGACGAACCGGTCGACGAGACTCTTGGTCACCGGAATGCGAGTGACCGTGCGTTCTATCCGCGGTGAGCGGGCTGCCGCCAGCAGTGCAGGCCGGAGCAGATCGGAGGGTGCCATCAGATGTCCTCGGAGGTGTCTGCGGCGGCCTGGTGGGGGTAGTGGTGATCGGTGGCCGGGACGAAGGTTTCCTTGATGGTGCGTGCGGAGGCCCAGCGGAGCAGGTTCTGCGGGGAGCCTGCCTTGTCGTTGGTGCCCGATGCCCGTGCCCCACCGAATGGCTGCTGTCCGACGACGGCGCCGGTGGGCTTGTCGTTGATGTAGAAGTTGCCGGCCGCGAACCGCAGGTCGGCGGTCGCCTTCGCGATCGCGGTGCGGTCGTCGGCGATGATCGAGCCGGTCAGCGCGTAGGCGGATCCCTTGTCCACGAGGTCGAGGACCTTCTCGAACGATCCGGCGGCGGAGTCGTCGTAGACGTGCACGGACAGGATCGGTCCGAAGTACTCGGTGCGGAATGCCTCGTCGGTGGGGTCGTCACCGAGCAGGACGGTGGGGTCGACGAAGTAGCCGATACTGTCGTCGACGTGGCCGCCGGCGGCGATGGTCAGGCTCGGGGTGGCCTTGGCGCGGGCGATGGCGTCGGCGTTGCGGTCGAAGGCCCGCCGGTCGATGACGGCGCCTCCGAAGTTCGAGAAGTCGGTGACGTCCCCGTATGTCAGTGTCGATGCCTTCTCGATGAAGTCGTTGCCCATCTTCGCCCACACCGACTTCGGGACGAATGCGCGGGAGGCGGCGGAGCATTTCTGGCCCTGGTAGTCGAATGCGCCGCGCAGCAGTGCGGTGGTGAGGGTGTCGGGGTTGGCGGAGCTGTGGGCGAGGACGAAGTCCTTGCCGCCGGTCTCGCCGACCAGGCGCGGGTAGCTGTTGTAGTTCGAGATGTTGTTTCCGACCTGGCGCCACAGGTGCTGGAAGGTGGCGGTGGATCCGGTGAAGTGGATTCCGGCCAGGCGCGGGTCGGCGAGGACGACGTCGGAGACCTCGGCGCCGGCACCGTTGACGAGGTTGATCACACCGGGCGGTAGTCCTGCGGCCTCGAGCAGCTTCATCGTCCAGTACGCGGCGACGGCCTGGGTCTGCGACGGTTTCCACACCACGGTGTTGCCCATCAGGGCGGGTGCGGTGGGCAGGTTGCCGGCGATGGCGGTGAAGTTGAACGGGGTGATGGCGTAGACGAAGCCCTCGAGGGAGCGGTATTCGAGCTTGTTCCACACGCCGGGGGAGGAGATGGGTTGGTCGGCGAGGATCTGCCGGGCGAAGTGGACGTTGAACCGCCAGAAGTCGATCAGTTCGCAGGGGGTGTCGATTTCGGCCTGGTAGGCGGTCTTGGACTGGCCGAGCATCGTTGCAGCGGAAAGGGTTTCACGCCACGGTCCGGACAGCAGGTCGGCGGCGCGCAGGAACACTGCGGCGCGGTCCTCGAAGGACAGTGCCCGCCAACCTGGGGCGGCGGCGGTGGCGGCTGCAACGGCGTCCTGGATGTCCTGGGCGCCGGCATTGGTGAAGGTGCCCAGGACCGCGGCGTGCCGGTGCGGCTGCACGACGTCGATCGCGGGCCCGTTGCCGCGCCGGTGCGTGCCGCCGATGACGTTGTGGATCTCGGTGGGATTCGCACCAAGCTCGGTCAACTTCGCCTGCAGCCGGGCACGCTCGGCGCTCCCCGGTGCGAAGGAGCCCACCGGCTCGTTGATCGGCTGCGGGGTGGTGGTGATGGCGTCCATGGAACCTCCTACAGGGGTGTGGCGGCGAAAGAACCGCCGCTCGAACTAGACGTAGTCAACACCAGAACAGAGCCGAGATATTGAGCCAATCGGACAAGGAATACCATTTGGGGTTGTACTGTTGGCTAAACCAGCTCTCACCTTCCGAACGGAGCGATGTCGGTGACTCCCGGAACTCGAAGCCCCGCCACGGCAGCCGCGGCGCCAGCTACTTCTGCCGAAACCATCACGCTGCGTGAGCTTCTCCGCGCTCTCGACACCGCGGTCGTCGAGCTGATCGACGCTCCCGCGGGCGACGAGGTCGTCGTCGCGTCGATGGCGCTCGTCGACAGCTCCGATCTGACGGTCGAAACCGAATCGCAATCTCCGATGCAGGATTTGTATCTCCATGTGGGGGTTGCCGACGCCGATGCCGTGCGCTGGTTCGACGACGTCTCCGGGCGGGCGCGTGAGCACCGGCCGCATGCGGTGATGTCGAAGACGGCGCACGAGTCGAGCGCAGTGCAGGAGGCGGCGCGCCGTGCCGGCGTCGCCCTGGTGGCGGTGCACCCCAAGGCCCGATGGGATCACGTGTTCCCGCTGGTCCAGCGCATGCTCGACCGCTCTCGCCGCGGGCGTGGCGCACCTGCGGACCCGGATCTGCTCGCCACGGACACCGACCTGTTCGGTCTCGCACAGATCGTCGCCCAGAACGCCGGAGGGATGGTCTCGATCGAGGATGCCCAGTCGAAGGTGCTCGCCTACTCTGCCTCCGACGAAGCGGCGGACGAACTGCGAGCCTTGTCGATCCTCGGCCGCGAGGGCCCACGCGATTACCTGCGGGCACTGCAGAAGTGGGGAGTGTTCGATCGGCTCCGCGAAAGCGACGAGGTCATCGACGTGCCCGCGCACGAGGAACTCGCCACCAAGCGGCGGTTGGTGGTCAGTATCCGCCAGTCCACCGAGGACACCTCGACCGCACCCCGGCTTCTCGGTTCGATCTGGGTGCAACAGGGCGACGCGCCGTTCAATTCTGATGCGGTGGACGTGTTGCGCGGCGCTTCGGCGATCGCAGCCCGGATCATCTCCCGAAGTCTCAACGCCCCCTCCACCGAGGGGCTGCTGGTCCAACGGTTGTTCGGGGCGCGTGGCCGGGGTGTCGACGTGCCCTCCGTGGCCAGTGCCCTGAACTTGCCGATGAGCGGCTCGGCCGCTGTGGTGGGCTTCGCGCCGACCGGATCGGAGAGCTCGACGGCCACCGGCGAGTTCGCCGGTATGGGCAGCATGCTCCGCCTGCACGCGAGCTCGTTCAGCCGCCATTCGGTCGCCACTGTGATCGGTGATCGCGCGTACGTGCTGCTTCCTCGCTACAAGTCCGCTGCGGGAGTCACTGCATGGACGCGGCAGCTCGTCGACCAATTCGAGGCGAAGCGGTCGATCGTGCTGAGGGCCGCCATCGCCGTTCCGGTTCCCGATCTCGCGCAGGTGGCCGCAGCGCGCGTCGAGGTCGACAGGGTTCTCGACGGCACTGCCGCCACGTTCCCGGAGGGGCGGGTGACCACCCTCGCCGAATCCCGCACCGCGGTGCTGCTCGGTGAGATCCTCGACCTCGTCGGCGAGCACCCGGAGCTGCACGATCCGCGCCTCGATGCGCTGTTCGAGTACGACCGAAAGCATGCTTCCAACCTGTGCGACAGTGCCGAGACCTACCTCGCCGAGCACGGGGACGTTCGTAATGCCGCCGCCGCACTGAGGGTGCATCCCAACACGCTGCGCTACCGGATCCGCAGAGTGGAGGAGATCATCGGGATCGGTCTGCAGGACGCGGCCGACCGGCTGCTGTTCGAGCTGCAACTCGCCGTGCACCGGCGCACGACACCGGAGAAGCCGCCGCGGAGTTGACGCATTGGTCAGGCGATGACGGCAGACCAGATTTCGTCGACGGAGAGGCCGGAGCCGTCGCTGAGAACAGCTTGGGTGACAAGGAGTTTCCCAGTGTTGACCAGGTGAACGCGCATGGCGGCTTCGGCTCCGTCGGGGTCCCCGGCGATGATGGCATCGATGATGGGCGCGTGCTCGTTGTCGATGTCGGCGAGAGTTCTGGTCTTGTCGGCGGTGTTGGCCCCGAGTAGCCGGGTTGTCTCGCGAAGGGTCTTGACGATCGCACGGGCTCGGGCGTTGCCGGCGGCGTCGAGGATCAGGTCGTGAAGCCCGAGATCGTGATGGGCGAACTCGTGTTCATCGCCGCCGGCAGCGGCGTCCTGCATCAGGCGTCGCTGCCGCTGCAGTGCGTCCGAGAGCGCGGGGTCGGCCACGGTTGCGGCCTTGCGGACCGCGGGAAGTTCCAGGGCCAACCGGACTGCGAAGATCTCCGCGATCTCCTTCGGCTGGGGGAGGAGAATGCGGAAGCCCTGGCGTGCTTCGAACTTGATCAGTCCCACTTCTTCCAGGCGCAGTAAAGCGTCCCGTACCGGGGTTCGGGAAATGCCCAGGCCCTCGGCGAGTTGGTAGACCGAGTACTTCACTCCTGGTTTCATGCGGCCGTCGTCGATGGCCGCCCGTACCGCCGCGATCGCTTGCTCCATCCGTCGTCCCGTGAACGGGGTGAGCGGTTCGAGTTCGAGCGCTTCGTCTGCCACTCGCTCACTGTAACAACACGGAGCTGTTCGTAGCATGCTAGAAGTTGTAGCATGCTACGAATGATCTCCGCTGAATCACTGGCCGCTGAGCTGCGCAGTTCGGGAGTGAGCGACGTTCTCTCCGACGGCACCACCCGCGCTGCCTATTCGTCCGATGCGTCCCTGTACCGGGTGCGACCGCTGGTCGTTGCGCGGCCACGCCATGCCGACGAGGTCGCTGCCGCCCTCGCGGTGTGCCGCCGAGAGGGCGTGCCGCTGACCTCACGAGGTGGCGGCACCTCCGTCGCAGGCAACGCTGTCGGGACGGGACTGATTCTCGACTTCAGCCGGCACATGAATCGGGTGCTCTCGATCGACAGGGACGCACAGACGGCCACCGTCGAGCCGGGCACAATTCAGACGGTGCTGCAGCAGGCCGTTGCACCGCACGGCCTGCGATTCGGGCCCGACCCATCGACGTTCACTCGCTGCACCATCGGCGGCATGATCGGAAACAATGCCTGCGGTTCACGCACTCTCGGATACGGCCGGACCTCGGACAATGTGAAGGGCCTGCACGTTCTGACCGGAACCGGGGAGTCGCTGCAACTGGGTTCGGCGGGCGGGGTGCCGGACTCCCCGGCACTGGGTGCATTGCAGCAGGTCACCCGCGCCGGTTTGGCGACCATCCGCACCGAACTCGGGCAATTCGGCCGTCAGGTGTCCGGATACGCCCTCGAACACCTGCTGCCGGAAAATCGGTTCGACGTGACCCGCATGCTGGTCGGCACGGAGGGCACCCTCGCCGTCGCAACTCGTGCGACGGTCCGCTTGGTGTCCGAGCCCGCCCACCGCGTCCTGGTCGTACTGGGGTACGCCGACATCGCGTCGGCGGGTGACGCGACCCCGCTGGTGCTGAAGTTCGATCCGACCGCCTGCGAGGGTATCGATTGCCGGATCGTCGAGGTGGTGCGCGAGCGCCGCGGCCCGGATGCGGTTCCGCCGTTGCCTGCGGGGGCGGCCTGGTTGTTCGTCGAGGTCGTCGGCGACGACCTCGACGAGACGATCGCCAGGGCCCAGCAGGTCGGACGGGACTGCGGCGCCGCGGATAGCCTCGTGGTCACCGACGAGGGGCGCACGGCCCAGCTGTGGCGGATTCGCGCCGATGGTGCCGGACTCGCCGGCCGCAGTCCTGCCGGCCTTCCCGCACACGCAGGATGGGAGGACGCGGCCGTGCCACCGGCCATGCTGGGCAACTACCTACGCGACTTCGACGCCCTGATGGACGAATTCGACGTCACCGGCCTGCCGTACGGACACTTCGGTGACGGATGCATGCACGTTCGCATCGATTGGCCGCTCGACAAGCCCGGCGGGGACGGCATCTTCCGGGACTTCCTGGTCGCGGCGAGCACACTCGTCGCCGGCTACGGCGGATCCCTGTCCGGTGAGCACGGGGACGGCCGCGCCCGCAGCGAACTATTGCCGCTGATGTACTCACCGGACGCGATGAAGCTCTTTGCTGCCGTCAAGCACGTCTTCGACCCGGACAACATCCTCAACCCCGGAGTGGTGGTCGACCCCCGCCCGGTCGACGCGGACCTGCGCATTCCCGCAGCCCCACTCCTGCGCCGCAACCTGGCCCTGGCCTACCACCACGACGACGGAGATTTCACCCAGGCGGTGCACCGCTGCACCGGCGTCGGAAAATGCCGGGCCGACAACACCGCCGCCGGCGGCGTGATGTGCCCGTCATATCAGGCGACCCGGGAGGAGAAGGACTCCACCCGCGGCCGCGCGCGCGTGCTGCAGGAGATGATAAACGGCACCGACATCGAGGGTGGCTGGCGATCGCCCGAGGTTCACGACGCCCTCGACCTGTGCCTGTCCTATAAGGGGTGCTCCTCGGACTGCCCGACCGGTGTCGACATGGCCGCGTTCAAATCCGAAGTGCTGCACCAGAGCTACAAGGGCCGCATCCGCCCCGCCTCGCACTACTCGCTGGGGTGGCTCCCGCGCTGGGCGAAGATCGCCAGCCGCGCGCCCGGTCTGGTCAACGCCACGATGCGCATTCCCGGCATCGGGCCGCTGGCGTTGTCGTCGGCCGGAGTGGACAAGCGCCGCACCATTCCACCGTTCGCGAAGCGGACGTTCCGGTCCTGGTTCAAGGCCACGGAGAACGACCGTGCCACGACCGGTGACCCGGTGCTGCTGTTCGTGGACTCGTTCACCAACTACTTCACCCCCGAGGTCGGGCACGCCACGGTGCAGGTGCTCGAGGCCGCCGGCTACCGGCCGCAATTGACCGACAAGCAGCAGTGCTGCGGACTCACCTGGATCTCCACCGGGCAGCTCACCGCGGCGAAGAAGATCCTCGGCCGCACCGTGGATGCACTGTCCGGTAGTGCCGCGGCCGGAATTCCGATCGTCGGAATGGAGCCGTCCTGCACGGGTGTGCTGCGCTCGGACGCCGCGGAACTGCTCGGTAGGTCGGCGGCCGAACCGGTCGCCGACGCAACCCGCACCCTCGCGGAACTGTTGACGGACCGAGGGTGGGAACCCGCCGTCTCTCGAAGGCAAGTCCGTTGTCGCGCAGCCGCACTGCCACCATCATTCGGTGATGGGGTGGAGTCAGGACGCGCAGCTTCTCGAGAAGGCCGGTGCACAGGTTCAGCGGCTGGGCGGATGCTGCGGGCTGGCCGGCAACTTCGGCGTCGAGAAGGGGCATTACGAGGTGTCGGTGGCGGTCGCCGAACAGCAACTCCTACCCGCCGTGGCCGGGGCGGACGCGGACACCACGATCCTGGCCGACGGCTACTCCTGCCGGACCCAGTTGTCGGATCTGACCGATCGTCGCGGTGACCACTTGGCGCAATTGCTCGCCGCGCAGCTCGACGTCGATGCTGTGCGGCAACGGGACTGACCTCGGTGGTTGCGCGGCGTTCTGGTCATCGACAACACCGCCCGCGGAATGGGCAAGGGCGGGACCCGCATGTCCACCACGGTCAGTGTCGGTGAGGTCGCCAGGCTGGCCCGCAACATGACCTGGAAGTGGGCGGGGGTCGACCTGTTCTACGGCGGCGCCAAGGCTGGCATCTGGGCCGACCCGACTGCCTCCTCCAAGGACGCGGTCCTGCGTGCCTTCGTCCGGGCACTCCGCAACGAGGTCCCCGAGGAGTACGTCTGCGGGCTCGACGTGGGATTGACCGAGAAGGATGCCGCGATCATGCTCGACGAGGTCGGCGGACGCGGCGGCGCGGTGGGCACCCCCCACGCGCTCGGCGGGCTCCCGTACGACCAGCTCGGGGTCACCGGCCACGGTGTCGCGGAGTCGGCCGACGCCGCCGCGCAGGCCATCGGCCTGTCCACCGGTTCGCTGAGCGTGTCCATTCGGGGCTTCGGAGCGGTCGGAGCGGCGAACGCGAAGCGCCTCGCGGAACTCGGGGCGACCATCGTCGCTGTGTCCACCTCGCACGGCGGCATTCGCAACCCGGACGGGCTCGACGTCGCTACCTTGCTCGACCTGCGCGATCAGTACGGTGACGGACTCGTCGACCAGTACTCCGACGCCAAGCCTCTCGCTGCCGGGGAAGAACTCTCGGTGACGGCGGACATCCTGATCCCGGCAGCGTTGCAGGACGTCATCGACGCCGATCTCGCCCGGACGTTGCCGGCCAAGATCGTCGTCGAAGGCGCGAATCTGCCGAGCAGCCCCGAAGCGCAGTCGGTGCTGTTCGACCGCGGCGTGACCGTGGTTCCGGATTTCATCGCCAACGCCGGCGGTGTGGTCGATGCAGCCGTGGCGATGGATGCCCGCTTCTCCGGAATCCGTCCCGAACCGGCAGCCGTGTTCGACAACATCTCGAACAAGCTGCGCGCCAGCACCATCGATACCCTCGATGCGTCGAAGGCTCAGGGGCGGACCACTCACGAGGTGGCCCGCGCCACCGCCCAGGAGCGCGTGCGCGAAGCCATGGTGCTCCGCGGGCGTTCCCTGCAGAACGCCGCGTTCTAAAAGGTTCGGAAGCCACCACGCGCCCGCTGACTGTGTGACCCCACTCCGGTCAGCGGGCGCGCGTCATTCTTCCAGGCAAAGCCATCGACCCGGTCGTTCGTCAGGTGTCCCGGAACCGGTCGGGCATCACATCACTACTCTCGAAGGAAAGAAGAGGACGACATGAGCAAGGAACTTCCCGAACAGGCGTCCGTCGTCGTCATCGGCGGCGGCGTCATCGGCGCCAGCATTGCGTTCCACCTCGCCGAATCCGGGGTCTCCGATGTCGTTCTCCTGGAAAAGGACGAGTTGGCTTGCGGCTCGACCTGCAAGGCCGCCGGCGGTGTTCGCGCCTCCTTCAGCAACGAGGCCAACATCGCGATCGGTCTGCGCGGCCTCGACGTGTATTCGCGGTTCGCGCAGGAGTACCACCAGGAGATCGACTTCAGCCGCGACGGCTACCTCTATCTTCTCTCGGACCAGGCGAACGTCGACATTTTCACCGAGAGCGTCGCGCTGCAGAACCGCCACGGCGTTCCGAGCCGCATGGTCACCCCCGAAGAAGCACAGAAGATTTCGCCGCTCATCAGTACAGACGGGCTCCTCGCGGCATCCTGGTCGCCCCAGGACGGCAAGGCCACCCCCGAATCGGTCGTGATGGGATACGCCGCCGCTGCCCGTCGACACGGTGCCCGCATCGTCCGTCACTGCGCGGTCACCGACATCGAGAGCACAGGCGGCACGATCACCGCGGTCGTGACCGAACACGGACGCATCAAGACCGACACCGTGGTGTGCGCTGCGGGAGCCTGGTCGGCCGGCATCGGCACCATGCTCGGGGTGAACATCCCCGTCGTTCCCGTCCGCCGACAGATCGCCTTCACCGAGCCGATCTCCGAGTTGCCCGAATCCTCGCCGTCGCTGACCATCGACTTCCCGTCCAACTTCTACTTCCACCCGGAAGGCAAAGGCCTGCTGCTCGGCTGGTCCGACCCGAACGAGCGCGAGGGATTCAACCTCGAGTTCGAACTCGAGGACTGGCTGATGGGACTGGGCGCCATCGCCGAGACCCGGGTGCCGGCTGTACTGGACTACGGCATCAGCACCGGGTGGGCCGGTCTCTACGAGGTCACCCCCGACCGCAACCAGATCATGGATCGCTCCACCGAGGTCGAGGGCCTGCTCATCGCCACCGGTTACTCCGGCCACGGCTTCCTGATGGGACCGGCGACCGGCGAGATCGTGCGCGACCTCTACCACGGCAAGGAGCCCGGATACGACATCAGCTCCTTCGCCCTGGACCGCTTCGCGCAGGCCGGTATCCGAGCAGGCGAGACGAACATCGTCTGACGTCACCCGCGACACTGCCCAGTAGACGATCACCAGTTCTCCATCGCCCGCGCGGCCAAACTGAACCTGCTCTCCGCGTGGCCCGAGGACGCGATCGCGGTATGCAGTTTCTCTCAGAAGACACCATCGAGGCCGCGGCGATCACGTCGGTCCAGGTGAGCTGATGGCATACTTCGGGCCGGAATCTGGGGCGGACTCTCCCCGAAAGAGCGTCGCCAGTACAAATGGTTCCACCCCTCGAGTAAGACTGGGACGTAACCTGTCCGAGCACGAACCGACACCTGGAGCAGTTGTGCCCACCTTCGATCCCGGACCGCACACTGAACCGTTACGCGCCCAGGAATTCAACGGAATCGCAGTGTTCGACGCCAGCGAACACAACCTCGCCCACGTCGATGTGTTCATTCCCCGGGACTGCATCGTCGCGTTCACCGGGGTCTCGGGATCGGGGAAGTCTTCGTTGGCCTTCGGCACCATCTACGCCGAAGCGCAACGGCGGTTCCTCGAGTCCGTCACCCCGTACGCACGCCGGCTGATGGATCAGATCGGAGCGCCCAGGGTTGGAGACATCACCGGGCTTCCACCGGCGGTTGCCTTGCAGCAGGCCCGCGGTCATACCTCCGCCCGATCGTCGGTCGGCACCCTCACCCACATCTCGAACGTGCTGCGGATGCTGTTCTCCCGAGTCGGTACGTACCCGCCGGGTGCCCCCATCCTCGACTCGAATGCGTTCTCGCCCAACACACCCGAAGGCGGATGCCCAGCCTGCCACGGACTCGGACGCACGCACGACGTCGACATCGATGCCCTGGTGCCGGACCCGAGCCGAAGTATCCGCGGCGGTGCCGTCGCCGCCTGGCCCGGCGCGTGGCTGGGCAAGAACTACCGCGACGTCCTCGACACACTCGGTATCGACGTGGACCGCCCCTGGTCCGAGCTCCCGGAGGACCAGCGCGAGTGGGTCCTCACCACCGAGGAACAACCCACGGTCACGGTGTCACCGGTGCGCGACCCGGGCAAGATGGTGCGCGACTACCAGGGGACGTTCTCGAGCGCCCGCACCTACGTCCTGCACACCTTCGCGACGACGAAGAGCGCAACCCAGCGGGCGAAGGTCGCCCGATATCTGGTGTCCCGCCCCTGCAGTGCGTGCAGGGGCAAACGGCTGCGCCCCGAGGCGCTGGCCGTACGGTTCGCCGGCCTCGACATCGCCGACGCCACGGAACTGTCACTGGCCGATCTGGCGTCGGTCCTCGACGCCGTCGTCGCATCCCGCGGTTCCGACGCAAGCGACGCAACCGAACGCGCATCCGCGGCGCTGGTAGACAACCTTCGCGGACGCCTCGCGGGTCTGACCGAGCTCGGGCTGGGATACCTTAGCCTTGCCCGCTCGACCACCACCCTCTCGCCGGGAGAACTTCAGCGCCTGCGGCTGGCAACCCAGCTGCAATCGGGTCTGTTCGGAGTGCTGTACGTCCTCGACGAACCGTCCGCAGGCCTGCATCCCGCCGACACCGAGGCGCTGGTCACCGCCGTGCGGCGACTACGAGCGGCAGGTAACTCCGTCTTCGTCATCGAACACAACCTCGACGTCGTCCGGGCAGCAGATTGGATCGTCGATGTCGGTCCCGGTGCCGGGGAGCATGGTGGCCGGGTGCTCTACAGCGGTGAGGTGGACGGTCTCGCTCACGTCCCCGAATCCGCCACTCGCCGATACCTTTTCGGAACCCCCGAGAGTTACCCCGAGCCCGGACCGCCGAGCCGGTGGATCGAACTCGCCGGCATCACGATGCACAACCTCCGTGATCTGACCGTGCGAATCCCGCTCGGGGTGCTCACCGCGGTCACGGGCGTGTCCGGTTCGGGCAAATCCACACTCGTCAGCCGTGTGCTCACCGACGTCGTCGCTCAACACCTCGGCGTCGACAGCGAACCCGGGGGCGACACCGGGGGAGACGACGCCGAGGACTCCACGGTCGTACTGGCCGAGGAGCGCGAGAACGACACCGAGCCGACGGTCGTGGCCGCCCACGGGCTCGGACACATCACCCGGCTGGTGCGCGTGGACCAGACCCCCATCGGGCGGACTCCGCGCTCGAATCTCGCGACCTACACCGGTCTCTTCGATGTGATCCGGAAACTCTTCGCCGCACACCCCGTTGCCCGTGATCGGGGATACAGCCCGGGCCGATTCTCATTCAATGTCAGCGGCGGCCGTTGCGAGGAATGCGAGGGCGCCGGTTCGATCACCATCGGCATGCTGTTTCTCCCCGAGGCCTCCGCGCCGTGCCCGGCCTGTGCGGGCGCGCGATACAACGCGGAGACCCTCGAGATTCTCGTCGACGGCCGGTCGATCGCGGACGTTCTCGCGATGACGGTCGACGATGCCCGTGCTTTCCTGAGTCACGTTCCGGCAGCGGCGAAAAGCCTCGACATGCTGGCCGAAGTCGGTCTCGGATATCTGCGACTCGGCCAATCGGCCACCACCTTGTCCGGTGGGGAGGCGCAACGCGTCAAGCTCGCCAGCGAACTGCAGCGCATCCGATCCGGGCACACGCTCTACGTACTCGACGAACCGACCACCGGATTGCACCCCGCCGACGTCGACCGCCTCATGGTGGTGTTGCGTCGTCTCGTCGCTGCGGGAAATACCGTCGTACTCGTCGAACACGACATGCCGGTCATTGCCTCGGCGGACTGGATGATCGATCTCGGGCCCGGCGGCGGAGACAACGGCGGCCGGATCATCGCCGCGGGGCCACCGACGGTCGTTGCCGAGACGGCCGGCTCCGCCACCGCCGCCTACCTCGCCCGGCACCTCGCCGTGTGACGTTGCGTATGACGTAGTCGACATCGACCTGGTGTGGTAACGGTTCAGTGCGCGTGGATTCCGTAGACGGTGACGACGAAGCCGTGCCCCTTGGCCGTGCAGGTGAGGTCCCCCATGAATCCTGCGACACAGGTGGTTCCCCCGTGGGTGATCGTCTTCTGGTACATGCTCCGGCTGGTGGCGACCTCGGATATGTCGGGGCTGCCGGCGGGCAGGGTGAACGGAGTGCCGGGCGGATAGGTGGGGTGAGCGGGAAGCCAGGGAAGGTCGATGACGACGTGCTGGACGGGTCCCAGCCACGGCAGTCCGAACTCGCCGAGGATCGGGAAGTCCATCGGCAATGGTTGTGGCAGATCGCATCCCACGACGTCATCGGGTGCGATCGAGCAGTTGAAGTTCCCCACGCGGAAGTAGACGGGCGCGGGGGAGTCCGCCTGCGCGGGTGTTGCGAATGCGAGGAGAGCGGCTGCTGTGGCCGTGAACAGGCCGGTGGCTCGCTTCACTGACGGTTTCATACGAGCTATATACGCTGGGAGCGCCGGGTGTTAGCTGGGCGTGGCATCGGACGGCTGAGAACTGACCGTGAGGAGCGAGAACGTCATGGCGGCGGCAGACGAGCAGACGGACGGACCGGACAGCACGACCGTGCGCGTTGCCCTGTGGCGGGCAATGCACGTACAGGTCGACCCGCCGCCGCACGTTCTCGTCGACGAGATCGGCCTGCAGCTCGCGGCCCCGGACGAGGGCTGGCGGGCTCGTCCGGACATGGACCCGGCCGGCACCCGCGGGTTTCGGGCGGCCATCGTCGCGCGTGCTCGTTTCATCGAAGAGCTGGTTGCCGAGCAGGCCGGCCGCGGCGTCGACCAGTACGTCGTCCTGGGGGCCGGACTGGACACCTTTGCCCAGCGTAGGCCGGGAGATCGCCTCCCGTATGCGGGTGTTCGAGGTCGACCAACCCGGCCCTCGAGCATGGAAGCGGAAACGGCTGATCGAGCTGGGCTTCGGTGTACCCGACTGGTTGCGGCTGGTTGCGGTCGACTTCGAGGCGAGCGAGTCCTGGTCGGAGCAGCTGGCTGCGGCGGGCTTCGATCCCGGCCTGCCGGCGGTTGTCGTCTCGACCGGCGTCACGATGTACCTCACGAAAGACGCGACAGCGGCCACCCTGCGCCAGCTCGCCGGTCTCGCTGCCGGCTCGACGCTGGCGATGACGTTCCTGCTGCCGCCCGGGCTTCTCGACGACGCCGATCGCCCCGGACTCCAGACGTCCGAGAAGGGTGCACGGGCGGCCGGAACACCGTTCATCAGCTTCTTCACGCCGCAGGAAATGCTCGCCCTGGCCCGCGAGGCCGGTTTCACGGGCGGTCAGCACGTGGCAAGAACGTCACTCGCCGAGCTTTACTTCGCCGATCGGACCGACGGCCTGCGACCGTCGAGCGGAGAGGATTTGTTGGTGGCCACTACCTGAGCACCTCGTCAAGTGACGGCACAGCTGGACAGTTGTCTAGATGACAGGCGCGGCGCCGTCGGCTAGAACTGTTGGGGCATCGACAGTGACGTGACTCACATTTTGCGTCCGGACGGGATCGTCGGCACACCGGCGGGCCGGCAGCCGATGCACGAGAGCGAAGGAGCATCGCGGAATGATCGAGGACAGCACCGAACTACTCACTCCGACTCCCGGCCCGACACGGCTGATCCCCCGTAGGCGTCCCGACGGACGTGAACTACTCGGCACGGCGAAGGGAATCCTGATCGCAGGCCGCGGCTGCAGTGATGCCCAGGCGTTCGACGAACTCCTCGACGTCGCCCGCCGTCATCACCTGACCGTCCTCGGCGCTGCCCGGAGCCTGGTCGACCTCGCCGCCGGACCCTCGTCCCGTCCGCGCTCGCCCGAAGCTGCCCGATTCGAAGAGTGGGAGCGGCTGGTCAGCCAGCTTCCTCCCCGCCGACACGCTCACGCGAGTTGACGCGACACGGGGCGCGAGCGGTGAGTGATTCCGAGGTAGATCCGAACGAGATCAGCACAGCAGAATCGGGCCACCCGCGCGAAAGTGCGCCATCACTCACGGCCGACGCGATCGTGTGGCCCGAACCGAGCCCGCTCGAATCGTGGTGGGAGCACGTGGTCAACGACCATGCGACTACGCTCCCCGAGCGCGAGCCCGTCACCGACGCCGGCAAGTAGCAGACCGCGACAGGCGGGTTCTCCGGGACGTCTCTCTTCAGCCTCGACCGCGTCGTGCCCGGCAGTGCGAGCCGATCATGCGAGATCGGAGTCGGTGGCGCGTTGGACCCAGGTCGCGAACTTCTCGGAGCCCGCGCGGTCGGCCACGTAGCGTCGAACGATCCGCTCGACGTAGTCGGGCACCTCGGTGGCTGGAAGCTTGTGGCCGCGCAATTTACGTCCGAAGCTCGTGTCCAGCCCGAGGCCGCCGCCGAGGTGAACCTGGAATCCCTCGACCTGGTTGGAATCGACGTCGGTCACGATCATGCCCTTCAGGCCGATGTCGGCGACCTGAATGCGGGCGCACGAGTTGGGGCACCCATTGAGGTGCAGTGTGATCGGGTGCTCGAGCCGATCCTGGACGTCGGCAAGTCGCTTCTCGACTTCCGCAATGAGTGCGGCGGCCCGCGCCTTGGTCTCGACGATCCCGAACTTGCAAAATTCGATGCCGGTGCATGCCATGGTGCTCCGTCGCCACGGTGACGGACTCGACGGAAACCCGAGACTTTCGAGATCGGATTGGAGTGAGTCGATCTGTTCGTCGGGCACATCGAGGATGACGAGTTTCTGCATCGGGGTGATGCGGACCCGCCGGGATCCGGTTGCTTCCGCTGCCCGTGCCAAGTCGGTGAGCAGGGTGCCGCCGACCCTGCCGACAACGGGTGCGATCCCCACGGCGTTGAGACCGTTCTTCTGGCGCTGGATACCGACGTGATCGCGTGGTTCGTCGAGCGGCTCGGGTGCGGGCCCATCGAGCATCGGGTGTCCGAGGTACTCCCTCTCGAGCACGTCGCGGAATTTCTCGACACCCCAGTCCGCGACGAGGAACTTCAGGCGCGCCTTCGCTCGCAGGCGCCGATACCCGTGGTCACGGAAGAGGGAGACGATACCGATCCACACGTCGGGCACGTCCTCGAGCGGGACCCACGCGCCCAACCGCTCGCCGATGCGAGGATTGGTTGACAGGCCGCCGCCGACCCAGACGTCGAGTCCCGGACCGTGCTCCGGGTGTTCGACGCCGATGAATGCCACATCGTTGATTTCGTGGACGACGTCCTGAAGGCCGGAGATGGCGGTCTTGAACTTGCGCGGCAGGTTGGAGTATTGGGGGTTTGCGATCAGTCGGCGGGTGATCTCGTGCAGAGCGGGTGTGGCGTCGAGGACCTCGTCGACGGCAATACCGGCCATCGGCGAGCCGAGGACCACGCGCGGGGTGTCGCCTGCGGATTCGGCAGTGGTGAGGCCTACCCCTTCGAGCCGCCGCCAGATTTCGGGCAGGTCCTCGACCCGGATCCAGTGCAGCTGGATGTTCTGGCGGTCGGTGAGGTCCGCGGTGTCGCGGGCGAAGAGTCGGGAGACTTCACCGACGACGCGCAGCTGTTCGGTGGTCAGTGCCCCTCCATCTATTCGGATGCGGAGCATGAAGTGCTCGTCCTCGAGCTCTTCCGGCGGCAACGTGGCGGTCCGGCCGCCCTCGATGCCAGGTGCGCGCTGGGTGTAGAGCCCCCACCAGCGGAACCGGCTTCGCCGGTCGGTCGGGTCGATGCCGGCGACACCGGTGCGGGAGTACACCTCCTCGATTCTCTTGCGCACGTTGAGGCCGTCATCATCCTGTTTGACCTGCTCATTCACGTTGAGCGGCTCACGGTCGCCCTGGGCCCATTGCCCCTCCGCGCGCGGGGCCTTCGCCTGGGCAGGGCGGGTCTTCGGCGTTGTCATCGGTGCTCCTGTCGAAACTGTGTGCCCGAAACTGTAGCGTAGGCGAATAGATCGTGCATTAATTATATGTGCACGCCCCGGTTGTCTACGAAGTGAAGGATGAGCCATGAGTAGAAGCAATTTTCTGGTCGACGCCGAATGGGTCGTCGAACACCAGCACGACCCCGATGTCGTCCTCGTCGAGGTGGACGAGGACACCGCGCAGTACGAGACGAACCACATCGACGGTGCCGTACGCATCGACTGGAAGCGCGATCTTCAAGATCCGGTACGCCGCGACTTCATCGACCAGCGATCGTTCGAGAAACTCCTGTCCGAGAGGGGAATCGCCAACGGCGACACGGTGATCCTGTACGGCGGGAACAACAACTGGTTCGCGGCCTACGCGTACTGGTATTTCAAGCTCTACGGCCACCGCGACGTCCGGTTGCTCGACGGCGGACGCAAGAAGTGGGAGCTCGACGGTCGGCCTTTGTCGAGCGAGAAGGTCACCCGGCCGGGCACCGACTACGTGGCGTCCGAGCCTGTGTCGGGAATCCGCGCGCACCGCGACGAGGTGATCGAGCAGATCGGGAAGAAGAGTATCGTCGACGTCCGGTCTCCCGACGAATTCTCCGGGAGGATCCTCGCTCCGGCGCAGTTCCCGCAGGAGCAACCCCAGGTTCCAGGGCACGTCCCGACTGCTGTCAACGTGCCGTGGTCCAAGGCCGCCGCTGACGACGGCACCTTCCTCGCCGAGGACGAGCTCCGCGCCCTGTACGGCGACGCCGGCCTCGACGACACGAAGGACATCATCGTCTATTGCCGGATCGGCGAAAGATCGGCGCACAGTTGGTTCGTTCTCCACGAACTGCTCGGCTACCCCGAGGTTCGGAACTACGACGGCTCGTGGGTGGAGTACGGCTCGTTGGTCGGCGTTCCGGTCGAGAGGTAGCCCACGCCTTGACCAGCTCTCGGTTCACCGAACTCAATCAACGCGTGCGGTTCATGATGTTCACCGTGTTTCAGGTGGTTCCCGGCGCGCTTCCGGACGTGCGCGACGAGGTCGTGGACGATGCGCACACCTACCTCGACCGAGTCGCCGAGTCCGGTGTCGCGATCCGCGGGATCTACGACGTCGCAGGACTACGTGGAGACGCCGACTTCATGATCTGGACGCATGCCGACACCGTCGAGGGATTGCAGGCCGCCTACTCCGGTTTCCGGCGCTGCCGACTCGGGCGAGCGTGTACGACGGTGTGGAGTGCGGTCGCGCTCCACCGGCCGGCCGAATTCAACCGTAGCCACATCGCGGCATACGTGGCCGACGAGGAGCCGGGGCAGTTCGTGTGCGTGTACCCGTTCAACCGATCGCTCGAGTGGTATTTGCTGCCGGACGCCGAGCGACGACGGCAGCTCGCCGAACATGGCCGAGCGGCTCGCGCCTACCCGGACGTGCGGGCCAACACCGTTAGTTCCTTCGGGTTGAGCGACTACGAGTGGATCCTTGCCTTCGAGGCTCCGGACCCGAGCCGGATAGTCGACATGATGCGAGACCTTCGCGCTACCGACGCGCGCCGGCACGTTCGGCTGGAGACTCCGTTCTTCTCCGGCCCGCGAACCGGCCTCGATGCCCTCGTTGCGCGTCTACCTTGATCGCCGACTACCTCCAGAATGATTCGTGCAATATTAGTTATTGCACGAATCATTCTGGTAGCCTGGTGGCATGACCGCAGACATCCAGCAGGGGAAGGCCGGCGACGATCTACTCGCTCTCGACCGGCAGGTGTGTTTCGCGCTCGCGATCGCGAACCGGGCGGTGCTCGCCGTCTACCGCCCCTTGCTCGAGCCGATGGGGCTGACGCATCCGCAGTATCTGGTCATGCTTGCTCTCTGGGGAAAGGCCCCGATGGCGGTCAAGGAGATCGGGACCGCGCTGCAACTCGATTCGCCCACCCTCTCGCCGCTCCTCAAGCGCCTCGAGGCGTCCGGACTGATCACGCGCACCCGCAGCCGGGCCGACGAGCGCCAGTTGGATGTCGAGCTGACCGAAGCCGGTGGTGCGCTGCGTGCGGAGGCCGAAAAGATTCCGCCCGCCGTGATCGAGAAGCTCGGCGTCAGCCTGGCCGAACTCGAAGAATTGCACGACGTTCTCACCCGCGTCAATCAGGCTGCGCTCAGAGCGGGCGCGCTCGATCAATGAGGACAACCATGTCGAATTCGACTTCAGCACAACATGAACAGGTAGTTGTCATGTCGCGAAACACGCAACGAACCCGGCCGGGCCCCATACAGTGGCTGGGCTACGCGGTAGGCCGCAAACTTCCCGACTCCATGCAGGACTGGGTCCGCAACGACCTGGTCGGTGACTGGGCGGTACCCCGGCACCTCGTCCGCAGCATGGTCCCGTTCGTTCCGGTCTTCGCCGCGTTCTTCCTGTTCCCGGGACCGCTCGGACTGCGAGCGTCCATGGTCCTGCTCGGAGTGCTACTCGCCGTGTTCTATGCGGTGTCGTACATGGCGCAGAACCGATCTCGGCGCCTCGAGAGGCATGGACTGCCGCCCGATCTGGAGAACCCGAGAAAGGCGTCCCGGCACGACGCCGAAAAGGCCGCGTACGAGAAGCTCCACGGACCTTCCGGCACCTGGGGCCTCGAACGGCGGAGTGGCAACGAACTTAACTGAGCGCAGTCGATCAACCCCGGCGCCGAGAATGGTCACATGGTGAGGACCATCCGATAGCGTGCGCGTCCTTCCTCCATCGCGGCGTAGGCCTCCGCCGCTCGAGCCAGCGGCCGTTCCTCGATTCGGGCACGCACGCCTGACAGGACCGCGAAGTGCATCGTCTCTTCGACGTCGCGGGCGGTGCCGGACGGGTGGCCGGTGACATCGACGCCGGGAGTGATCAGCTGTAGGGGGCTGATCGGCAGTGGGTCGGGCGTGACACCGACGACGGTGAGCTCACCGAGCGGAAGCAGCCCACCGACCACAGAACCCATCGCTTTCGAGTTCGCAGCGGTCCCCAGAACCACCGACACGCCACCGAGAGCCTGCAACGCTTCGCTGACGTCGCCGGCGGTGGAATCGATGTAGTGGTGGGCGCCGAGCTGACGAGCGTCGTCGCCTTTGTCGGCGCCGCGGGCGATGGCGACCGTCTCGAAGCCCATCGCCCGGGCGAACTGCACGCCGAGGTGGCCGAGTCCGCCGATGCCGAGGATGGCGACGCGGTCGCCTGGGACGGCCCTGGTTTTGCGCAGCGCGTCGTATGTGGTGACCCCGGCACAACTCATGGGTGCGGCTTCGGCGAAGGACAGCTCGTTCGGAATCCGGGCGAGTGCGTTTGATGGAACGATCACCGACTCGGCGTATCCGCCGGGGTACTGCCAGCTCGGCACCTGCAACTTCTCGCAATGAATGAAGGAGCCCTGACGGCAGGGGACGCACTGGTTGCAGTGTCCACCGAACCAACCCACAGCGACGCGGTCGCCGACGGTGTAGTTGTCGACGCCGTCGCCGAGTTCGGCGATGGTTCCGGCGATCTCGTGTCCAGGTGTCAGGGGCCAAGACATATCCGGGAACGCGCCGTTGACGAAGGCGTGGTCGGTGCCGCACACTCCGCACGCGGACACCGCTATTCGTACGTGGTCGCGAGGGGGCGACCCTGTCTCGACATCGACGAGTGTCAGCGGTTCACCGGGGGCCTGGACGTGAACGGCCTGATGGGTTGGCATATGCATCCTCCCTGTCTGTTCATCCTGGGCGATCGGGACCCACGTTTCAGTCAAGCCCCTCAGCGGAGCTCCTGACAAGGGTTGACGGGTTCCAACCCAGCGGCTGGGAGACAAAGGTGCCCGGCGACACGACTATCCGTGTGTCATGTCTGCGCGCGTACCAGCAGTGCGTCCTCGGCGGCGGCGTCCGTCTCGCAGCGGATCACTTGCTCGTCCGAGGTGCTGGGACGCACGTGTTCGGCTGTGCTGATTCGTACGGTGATCAAGGCGGCGAGGGAGAATGCCATGACGGCTGCCGCGAACGTGATGACGGCTGCGCCGAAGGGTATGAATTGGATCAGGTAGCCCGTTCCCACAGGTAGCAGAGCCGCAGGAACGTAGCCGGCAATGTTCAAAGTCGCGTTTGCTTCGGCGCGATGGTTCGAGGGGATCCGGGTGCCGATCAGCGTCAGTGCCGCAAGCTGGCCGAGGCCCTGTGCGGCGCCGGCAAGAAGTGCCGCGATGACGAACAGCGCCGGTGTGGGGGAGATGGTGACGCTCGCCGTCAGCGTCACCATCGAGACGAATGCGGCAGAGGAACTCAGCGCGAGATGGGTTCTGGTACGTAGATGCGCGAGGGCGAACTGGATTCCGGTTGCTACCAGAAACATGGCGCATGCCGCTGCACCCGCGAGTAGCGGGCTGGGGGCGTTGATGCCGGTGGCGAGGACCGAGGGTCCGAGGGAGAGGAAGAAGGAGGTCGAGGTAATGCCTGGAGCGAATGCTGCTGCTCCCCAAACGAGTTCACGTCGATTCGGACGGGGAACGGAAGGCCACGACCACAGACGCTCGACAGGACCGTCCGCTACGAATCCGCGGTGGAGTGGCAACCGTATCGCGACGACCAGTGTCAGCACCGTTACCGTGAGCACGATTCCAAATATCCAGGACTGTGGTGTGTCGATGAGCTGGGAGAGCGCCCCGGACAGGAGTGGTCCGAGTCCGGCACCGAATACCATTGCAGCGGAGGCGATCATGGATCCCGTCCGGCGCCGGTGATCGGGGGCGAGATCGATCGTCGCCGACATGCCGGCGGTGACGGCCGCGCCAACCGCGGCGCCCGCGAGCAGCCTGGCCGCCAGCAGCCACATTACGTCCGTGGCCGACAGGAAGAGGCCCGCCGCGGTGACCGCGGCGATCAGGCCTGGGACGAGCACAATCTTCCGCCCATATCGATCGGCGAGTTTCCCTGCAACGAGAAGGGTCCCGATCAACCCGACCATGTACGCCCCGAACACGATCGTCAAGGTTCCGGAACTGAATTCCCATTCCGTTTGCCAGCGCGTGTACAGCGGTGTAGGCGCGTTCGACAGCACGAACACGGCTGTCACCGTACTTGCGGCGGCCAGGGACCACCCCAGTTCCTTCGGGCCGGCCGAAGTCTTTGCCATCGCTGTCTCCTCTTCCGCATCCGGTTCGATACCGGGCGTACCAGTACGAAAATTATCGTACTGAGATGGTACGACAAAACTCGTACTGACGCTATGCTGGATGTATGACTGATCTCGCGCCGACCTATCGCATGAGCGACAGCGAAGAGCTTTCCCTGCCGATGCCGCTGCCCGAACCGGCGGCAGCGGACATACGCCTGGAGCGGGTCATGGGCGTCCTCGCCGACCCGCTGAGACTGACAATCGTCAACCGGCTCTTGACCAGGTCTGAGGAATACGACCACACCTGCGGTTGGTTCGGCTTCGACCGGCCCAAGTCGAGCCTCACCCATCACTTCAAAGCGCTCAGGGAAGCGGGTGTCATCCGACAGCGGCAGCACGGGCTCGAGCGACGCAGCCGAGTCCGCATCGAAGACCTCGATGGGCGCTTTCCCGGTCTCGTGGAACTCATTGCGAACTGGCAGCCGGATGGTGGCGGGGTGTGAGGGATGCGGAGCCCACTCGGCTCCTGATCTGCTCACCGATTTCCTCGGTGGAACGGGATTCCTGTTCGCGGGATGCGACGTGGTCCTGAACTGCCTGGTCGATGGTGTTCGCCTCACGCGACAGCCCGAGGTGATGCAGCATCAGCGCTGCCGAGAGGATCGCGGCTGTGGGATCGGCGACTCCTCGACCCGCGATGTCCGGAGCGCTCCCGTGTACTGGTTCGAACATGCCGGGATTCCTCCGTGAGCCATCGATGTTCGCGCTTGCCGCTAGACCGACACCCCCGCCCAGGGCGGACGTGAGGTCGGTGATCAGGTCGCCGAACAGGTTGTCGGTGGCGATGACGTCGAATCGGGCGGGGTTTGTGACGAGATGCAGCATGGCCGCATCGACGAGCATGTGATCGACCTCGACGTCTGGGTACATCGTTGCCAGTTCGTCGGCAGCGCGCGTCCACAAGGAGCCGGCGAAGGCGAGAACGTTCGGCTTGTGCACGATCGTCAACCGTTGCCGCCTGACCGTGGCCCGCTCGAACGCCTCGCGGAGAAGTCGATCGACGCCGAAGCGTGTGTTGACGCTGACTTCTGTCGCGACCTCATGGGGAGTTCCGACGCGGAGCGCGCCCCCGTTGCCGGTGTACGGGCCTTCGGTTCCCTCTCGGACTACCAGCAGGTCGAGATTCGCATCTCCGGCAAGCACCCGTGGCGCGCCGGGCATCGTCTTCGTCGGACGTAGGTTGATGTGATGATCTAGCGCGAAGCGCATTTCGAGCAGGATGCCACGTTCCAGCGTGCCTGCGGGGACGGTGGGGTCGCCGATTGCGCCGAGCAGGATCGCATCGTGATGCCGGATCTCGTCGAGTGTTTCCGGGTCGAGCAGGCGACCTGTGGCCCGGTAGTTTCGGGCGCCTAGATCGAAGTAGCGGGTTTCGATGGTGGGGGCAACCTCGCGCAAGGTCCTGACTGCCTGGTCGATGACTTCGGGTCCGATTCCGTCCCCGGGAATGACTGCTATTTTCATCAGATCTCCGAACTACGAACGCGGGACTGTTTCCGCGCGTGATGAGTCGTCCAGCCCGAGTGCAGGCATGTAGCGGGCGGAAGTGGCGTCGGTCCACAGAAGCTACCGCGCTGAATCAAATGCTGGAATAGGCGTGCCACATAGTGAGATCGAAGTTCGAATGCCGAGTCTCACGGAGCATTCCGTCTTCACGCGATCCCAATCCGGCGCCTGGGTAGGGGCCGCGTCGAGCGTAGGCATCGGAGTGTCACCTCAACGTATTGACAAACTGTGAGCCAGTGCACATACTCGAAAGTGACACGGCGTACCGCTGAACGGCACAGATCGATTCAGGTTTACGGCCGCCTGTCTCGCGAACCCCACGCCGCCCGCGAGCGATCGCAGGTCGAATAGCGACTTCCTAGAAAGGGAAAGGCCATGCCATTTGTGGACACGGAGAGGTTCACGGAGGCGCTCAACTTGGATCCCGAATTCAAGATTGCGGCGCGCTTCTGGAACGCCATCGTCAGGTTGGAGATCGGCGACGAAACCTACGTGCTGGTGATTCGTGACGGTCGACTCGACTCCATGGCGCCGCCCGAGGGCAACAACCTCATGACGGTTGCACGGAACTACGACATCGAGATCTCGGCGCCGATCGAAGAATGGAGCAAGTTCTTCCAGCGGGTGCCTCGCCCGTTCTACCAGGACCTCTTTTCGGCGGTCACCCGACACAACTTCCGCTATGGCGGCGACATGAAGATGTTCTTCGCCTACTACGCCGCGCTCAGGCGACTGTTCGATTTCATGCGTTCGTACACCAACGTTGCCGAGGAGGCGAAATGACCACGACCAAGTTCGACAAGGCGGTCGGGCGGTACGTCCATCTGACGATCGACGACATCGAGTACCGGGTCTACTACGAGGAGAGCGGCTCCGGAATCCCGCTACTTCTCCAGCACACCGCCGGCTGTGACGGCCGCCAGTATCGTCATCTCCTCGAGGACGAGGAGATCACCTCGCACTTCCGGGTGATCACATGGGATCTGCCGTATCACGGGCGGTCGCTGCCGCCGCTCTCGGTGCGATGGTGGGAGCAGGAGTACAACCTGACCCAGGACTTCTTCATGAAGTTCGTCGTGGCCCTGGCCGAGGCTCTCGACTGCGAGGACGCGGTGTACATGGGTAGTTCGATGGGCGGCAACCTCGCCCCCGATCTGGCCCTGCACTACCCCGGCGTGTTCCGCGCCGTGATCGCGCTCGAAGCGGCGCTGCATTCGCCCGGCTACTACCTCGACTACTGGTTCCACCCCGAGATCAGCAACGACTCCAAGCCGGCGGCGATGTACGCGCTCACCTCGCCGACGGCCCCCGAGGTCGGCCGCAGGGAAACGACCTGGGTCTACAGCCAGGGGTCCCCGCCGGTCTTCAAGGGTGATCTCCAATACTACAGCGTCGAGCACGATCTTCGGGAAACGGCAAAGAACATCGATACCTCGAAGACCGCCGTGTACATCCTGAACGGCGAATACGATTTCGCGACGGGACCGGAGGAAGCCGAGGAACTCGGCGCGCAGATCGAGGGTGCGAAGGTCGTTCCGATGGCGGGACTCGGACACTTCCCGATGAGCGAGGATGCAGCCCAGTTCTTCCGCTGCATCAAGCCGGTGCTGTGGGAAATCCGTGACTCGGCCGTGCCGTCGAAGGTGCTGTCGGCCACCCAGTAGTCCACTGACCGGTTGCGCGGCCGGCAGTGCTCGTGGTGGCCACGAGGCACGAGGCCGGCGCAACCTCGCGGGGCCGCCGGCGAGCGAGTTCCTCCAACCTCGCCGTCGGCGGCTCCGCGCCGCCCATCAGCTCACGACCCGACTCGGTGGGTAAGAGAGATCGAAGCCAGGATGGAAGTAGAGGTTCGGCGTGAGCGAAGTCGTATGGGACGAGGTGCACGACGGCGGGTTCATCGGGCTGATCGGTCCGCTGCTGCTCCGTCACGGAGATGGCGGTGCCCGGGAATACGGACTGCGGTGCGAGCTCAAACATCGAAACCTTCGAGGAGTCGTGCAAGGGGGACTGATCATGGCCTTCGCCGACCGTGCTCTCGGATCGACCGCGCTCGCCGAAACCGGCACGCAGAACATGGCGACCGTGCAGCTGAATGTCAGTTTCCTCGGTATCGTCCGGGTCGGTGACCTCTTGACGAGCTCACCCCGTATCGTGCGGCGCACGGCATCGATCGTCTTCGCGGACTCCGACCTGCGGGTGAACGACTCAGTGGTGGCCACCGCGACGGGTGTGTTCAAGATCCTCGCGGACAGTTCGCTGCCTGTCGGCGTCGGCGGGGCCGCGGAGAGTCGCCTTCGGTGAGTCCGTAGCGGATGCCAAGACTGGACATTTCGACATACTGTGCCGATAATCGGCACAGTACGGAAATGTTGCACCGCGGCGGAGCGGCGGTCGAGGGAGAGGAACAGTAGGTGCAAGGCATCGAACGAGGTTTGCGCGTACTCGAAGCTGTGGCGGAGAACCAGCCGGTCGGAGTAGGCGAACTGTCACGCACCCTTCAGTTGCCGAAATCGACCGTGCAGCGGACTCTTCAGGCGCTCGCATCCGCCGGCTGGATTCGCAGCGATGGGAGCGAGTACACCAGGTGGAAGCTCACCTCGCGGGCACTGGCCGTGGGCCGGCGCGGCTGGGACAAGGGAGACTTGCGATCGGTCGCGCTCGAGCCGATGCGTGAGCTGCGGGATCTGACGAACGAGACCATCACACTCCAGATTCGCGATGGCGTGGAGCGGGTGGTTCAGATCGAACGCATGGATTCCCATCAGGCTGTTCGCACCTTCATCAAGGTCGGCAGCACATGGCAGCTACCTCACACGTCGGGGGGAATGGCGATCATGGCGCGCCTGCCGGACGACGAGGTCGACAGAATTCTTTCCAATCCCATCCAGCAACTGACGCCGCAGACCGACACCGATCCCGAATCGATCCGAAAGAAGATCGAGGAGATCCGCCGCGTCGGATATGCGGTGAACGTCAATCAGAACCGGATGGGAGTATGTGCGGTCGGGGCAGCTGTGCTGGGGGAGGGGGGATGCCCGGTAGGTGGCATCGGGATCTCGATGCCGGAGACCCGTTTCGACGAGCATCGTGTGCCCTGGTGGGGAAAGCAGGTCTCCGACACTGCAGCGAACGTGAGTTCACTGCTCTGATCCCGCCTGTAAGCGCTCTGGATCCTTCCCGAGCCGCGCAGACCACATTTGTCCACGGTGTTGCTGCCCGTAAACGCCCCCGTGCCTCATGCGGCACGGGGGCGTCGACTCTGGTGCCCTCACAGGCCCCGCGTGGTCACAGGCGGGCAGTGACCGTCTTGAGCTGGCAGTAGTGCTTGAGCGCCTCGAGGCCCTTCTCTCTGCCGAAACCGCTCAACTTGTAGCCACCGAACGGGGTTTCGACACCACCGGCGAAGTACTGGTTGATGAAGACCTGCCCCGCCTCGATGGCGCCGGCGACGCGATGAGCCCGGCCGTGGTCTCGGGTCCAGACCCCCGCGACGAGTCCGTAGTCGCTGTCGTTGGCGATCTCGACCGCCTGCTCATCGGAATCGAATCGGAGCACTGTCAGTACCGGGCCGAAGATCTCCTCGCGTGCCACCCGCATGGTGTTGTCGACGTCGACGAAGATGGTCGGCTCGATGAACAACCCGCGGCCCAGCCGCCCGGTGTCGGCGACGTGTCCACCGGTAGCGACACGTGCACCTTCGCTCGGTCCGAGTTCGAGATACGAGCGAACCTTGTCGAACTGCCCTCGCGTGGCCAAGGATCCGATGTCCGGGTCCTCGATGCCCGGTGCGATGACCGTGGTCGCAGCGTGCTGGACGAGCCGATCGACCAGCTCGTCGTGCACCGAGGCATGCACCAGCAACCGGCTGCCGGCCGAACATACCTGACCCGCCTTGGTGGTGAACGCGGTCCAGGCGCCTGCGGCGGCCGCGTCGAGGTCGGCGTCGCCGAAGACGATGTTGGGGGACTTGCCGCCCAACTCGAGAGTCAGGGGAATCAATCGTTGGGCGGCCGCCCGCATGATCGCCCGGCCGGTCTCCACCGAGCCGGTGAAGACGATCTTGCGGACCTTGTCGTGGCCGGTCAGCGCCGCTCCCGCATCGGCACCGAATCCGGGGACGACGTTGAGAACGCCCGCGGGCAGTCCCGCTTCGACGGCGAGACGGCTCATCTCGAGTGCCGACAGCGGTGTGTCCTCGGCGGGTTTGAGGACCACCACGTTGCCCATCGCCAATGCGGGTGCGATGGCCCGTGCGGCCTGGTTGATCGGCGCGTTCCAGGGCGTGACGACACCGATCACGCCGAACGGTTCGTTACGGGTGTACGAGAGGTAGTCGGGTCCCAGCGGAATCGTCTCGCCGTGCACCTTGTCTGCCGCCCCGCCGTAGTACTCGAAGTATCGTGCGGCGGTCTCGATATCGACCTTCGACTGCGACAGCGTCTGGCCCGTGTCCAGTGTTTCGATTCGGGCCAGTTCGTCCGCGTGTTCACGCAGTGTGCGGGCGACCTCGAGGAGAATGCGACCGCGAGTGGCGGCCGGGGTGTCACGCCACGAACGGAAGGCGTTCTGCGCTACGGCAACTGCTTCCTCGATGTCCTCCGCCCCGCCGAGCGCGACTTCGGCAATGACGTCGCCTGTGGCGGGATCCCGGGTGGAGAAGTACTTCCCACTCTTACTGCGCTCGTCATGTCCTCCGACGAACGTTTCGTAACGCTCTCGCATTGTGCTTCCTATTCCGAGTGGTGCCCCGGGGTGACCGGCTACACCGCGTTTGTGCCGATAAATGGCACAGTGTTTCTGTTGATAGCTTGGTTCGTTCCCGCGATCTCTGTCAAGGGCCGGGTGTCCTCCCACCATCGGGGGAACACCCGGCCCGGATCGAAGATCGGAGGGACGAGATCCTTGATCCGCGTATCACACAGCCAGCCAGCAGATCTCATCCGGTCTCGGTGAGATCAGCCGCGGGCGTTACGGGTGGGAACGCTCCCACCGGAGTCGACTACGCGTGCGGCAGTGGTCGAGCGGGTTGGTCGCCGCCGCGCGAGTCGCCGTAGCTTCGCTTGGGTACGAGAACTTTGCGTCGGAAGATGCAGACGATCTGCCCGTCCTGCTTGTAGCCGCGGGTCTCGACGTACACGACGCCTCGGTCGTCCTTGGACTTCGAGGGAGTGACTTCCAGGACCTCGGTTTCGCCATAGATCGTGTCACCGTGAAACGTCGGCTTGACGTGCCGCAACGATTCGATTTCGAGGTTGGCGATCGCCTTGCCGGAGACATCCTGTACGGACATTCCGAGCAGAAGTGAGTAGACGTAGTTGCCCACGACCACGTTTCGGCCGAATTCTGTTGTTTCCTCGGCGAAGTGGGAGTTGATGTGCAACGGGTGGTGGTTCATCGTCAGCAGGCAGAACAGGTGATCGTCGTACTCGGTGACGGTCTTGCCTGGCCAATGCCTGTAGATTGCTCCGACTTCGAAATCCTCGAAGTACCGACCGAACTGCATGTTCTGTTCTTTCTCCACGGTCGTCACTGTTCACACACCGCTCTCTACGGTTTCGATCTCCGGTTTCCACACGTCGAGGCGTTCCATGCCGGCGGCGCGGCCCTGGCCGGCGATGACCAACGCCATTTTGCGGGACGCCTCGTCGATCATTTCGTCGCCGAGCATGACGGCGCCCTTGCGGCCGCCCCGGTCGGAGGCGAACCATTCGTACGCCGCGAGGATGTTCTCGGCGTGGTCGTAGTCGGCCTGGGCTGGACTGAAGGTGTCGTTGGCGGCGTCGATCTGGGCCGGATGCAGCACCCATTTCCCGTCGTAGCCGAGCGCGGCGGCCTGCCCGGCAACCCGGCGGAAGCCGTCGACGTTACGGACCTGCACATACGGTCCGTCGATCGCCTGCAACCCGTTCGCTCGGGCGGCCATCAGGATCCGCATCAGCGGGTAGTGGAATGCGTCACCGACCCCATAGCCCGGCGGCTGCTCACCGATCACGAGCGACTTCATGTTAATGCTCGCCATGAAGTCGCCAGGGCCGAAGATGATCGTTTCGGTACGCGGCGACGCGGCTGCGATCTCGTCGACGTTGATCAATCCGGCGGCGTCTTCGATCTGCGCCTCGATTCCGATTCGGCCTACCTCGAAACCCATGGTCTTCTCGATCTGGGTCAGGGTGAAGTCGAGCCAGGCGATCTGGGCGGCCGACTGCACCTTCGGAAGCATGATGCAGTCGAGATTCTCACCGGCACCTTCGACGACCTCGACCACATCGCGATAGGTCCAGTGGGTGGTGAGATCGTTGACCCGCACCACACGGATCTTCGATCCCCACCCGCCTTCGTTGAGTGCCGAGACGATGGTCTTGCGCGCACCAGGTTTCGCGAGTGGCGCACACGCGTCCTCGAGGTCGAGGAAGACCTGGTCGGAATCGAGGCCCTTCGCCTTCTCGATCATCTTCGGATTCGAACCGGGAACCGCGAGGCAGGAACGCCGCGGTCGTTGTGTTCTGGACATGATCTCCCTATCTTGTTTCTTCGAGCTGGAAGGCAGCTGTGGTGTTGTCGAACTGGGCCAGCACTTCATCGGTGTGTTCGCCGAGTAGCGGGGCTCGCCGGAGGTGGGGCGGGGCCGCATCCGCGAACTTGATCGGCGTGTTGGCGATCGTCAGCGGATGGGGCACACCGGGGTGATCGACCTCGACGAGCATGTTGCGGGCACGCACGTGGGGATCCGCATAGATGTCCTCGATGGTATTGACCGGTGCCACCGGGACTTTGCCGCCGAGTGTTTCCACGATCTGGTCCTTGGTTCGCGTGGTTGTCCATGCGGTCACCGCAGACATGGTGAAGTCACGATTGGCCAGTCGGCTGACGTTGTCCCTTGTGCGATCGTCCGTAGCCAAGTCGGGGCGTCCGATCACCGTGCAGAGTTGCTGCCAATGATTGTTGCCGGGCGCGGCGATACTGACCCACCCGTCTGCCGCGGGCACGACATCGAAGGGGCAGAGCAAGGGATGGCTGTTTGCCTGCCGGGTCGGCACGTCGCCGTTGTAGGAGTGCTGGTAGACGGTGCGTTCGCACATTGCCAGCATGGCGTCGTACATCGACACGTCGACGAAACCACCGACTCCGTCACGGCGAGCACGGTGCACGGCCGACAGCAGGCCGATCACCGCGAAGAGCGCCGGCACGGTGTCACCGAGACCGGGTCCGGACTTGATCGGGGGTCGGTCGGGCTCGCCGGTGATCTCCATCAAGCCGCTGAGCGCCTGGACGGTGATGTCGTACGCCGGCCAGTCCCGCATCGGGCTGCTACCGGTGCGTTCGTCACCGAAGCCGCGGATCGCCGCGTACACCAGGTGGGGATTCTTCTCCTGGAGTCGCTCGTAGGACAGCCCGAGCCGGTCCATGACCCCGTGGCGGAAGTTCTCCACGACGACATCGGCGTGCGCGACCAGTTCGAGCAGCGAGGTGCGTCCCTCTTCTGTGGTGAGGTCGAGAACTACGCTGCGTTTGTTGCGATTGACGCTCTGGAAATACCCACCGAATGCGCGTAGTTCGTCATCCGGTGCGAACGGTCCCTGCTCTCGGATGAAGTCACCACGCGGGGGTTCGATCTTGATCACGTCGGCACCCAGATCTCCGAGGACCATAGTGGCGAAGGGCCCCGCGAGCATGGTGGTCAGGTCGATCACCACGACATCGTTCAGTGGCCCGGCGGCCGGCGATCTCATCGTGCCTGCCTTCCGAGGATCGAATCCGAGATGATCTTCAGCTGGATTTCCGACGTTCCCTCGAAGATCTTGGTCAGTTTCGCGTCCCGCCAGTACCGTTCGACAGCAAAATCGGTGGTGTATCCGGCGCCGCCGTGAATCTGCAGAGCCTCACTGGTCACTCGTTCGGCCATCTCGGTCGCGAGGTACTTGACCATCGACGCCTCCACGGCGTTGCGCCGGCCGGCGTCGACTTCGGTGCACACCCGGTACATCAGCGATCGGGCCGCCTCGAGTTCGGTGGCCATGTGCGCGATCTTGAACCGAATCGCCTGGTTGTCCCCGATCGGACGGCCGAACTGGACGCGTTGCCGCGCATACGCAACGGAGTCCTCGAGCGCTCCGCGCGCCACGCCGATGGCGCGGGCGGCGGTATGAATCCGGGCGGTCTCGAGATCGCCCATGGCGACCTTGAAGCCCTCGCCTTCGGGGCCGACCATGGACTCACCCGCGGCGTAGGCGTTGTCGAAGGACAACTC
This sequence comes from Rhodococcus sp. NPDC059968, assembly GCF_042738615.1. Lineage (NCBI taxonomy): Bacteria > Bacillati > Actinomycetota > Actinomycetes > Mycobacteriales > Nocardiaceae > Rhodococcus > Rhodococcus sp. NPDC059968. Next base: position 70,936 of record NZ_JBHWUE010000032.1, on the reverse strand, counting down.
CCACGTCTGCCATCCGTGATATCCGATCTTGCGTACCGGTGTGCCCGTCACTCCCGAGGGCAGCTCACCGCGAGGCTTCGGCATGATGAAACAGCTGATACCGCGCGATCGGTGGTCGCGGTCAATGGGTGACGTACGGGCGAATACCTGGAGGTAGTCGGCTCCGTCGGCGAACGTGCACCACATCTTCTGGCCGCTGATCCGCCACCCGTCAGCTTCCCTGCGGGCCCGAGTCGACAGCGCCGCCACATCGGAGCCCGCATCGGGCTCGGACAAGGCAAAGGCGCTGAGGAAGTCGCCCGTAGCCATCCGCGGCAAGTACTTTCGGCGCTGTTCCTCGGTGAAACCCGCGGTGAATTGTTGTCCACGAGCGATCAGGCTCGACACGCTCATCCACGCGCGGGCAAGTTCCTCGACGATCAGGGCGTACTCGAAGACCCCGAGGCCCAGCCCGCCGTATTCCTCGGGAATCAGCACACCGAAAAATCCCAGGTCGGCCATTTTCTGGCGCAGTTCCATCGGAATTTCGCCCTTGACCGGATCGAGTTCGTTCGCCACAGGTAGCACTTCCTTGGCGGCGAACTCCCGCGCCATCGCCTGGATCGCGAGTCGCTCGTCGGTGAGATATCCGGCTCCTGACGACCCGACGTCGTCAACTACAGCAGTCATGAGGCTTCACCCCTTCATCCGTGCCTCTATACGGCACAGTGTTCCGATATGAATCAGGATGCCCCACTGAAGCCGTATTGGTCAACCCTCCCTCCGGCGAGGGGCAATGATAACGCTGTCAGTGCAGGTAAAAGCTGTATGTCAACCGACGTCGGGTCCGGTCTGTGTTCTCCGATGTCGGCCAGAACTTGCGCTTGGAGCAGGGTTGCCGGGTGCGCAGAGGCTCGAAGTTTTGTGCCAATATCTGGAATACCGTGCCGATATCGACTACCATGGTTCGCGCCGATCCAGATGGATCGGCCTCCGAAGACAGCACGTCGCGGCGATGGATGATGCCGAAGGGCGACAGGAACGGATCGGTGTGCGCTCATGGGTGGCCGTGACAACGAACAAGCGCCGGCACATCGGCGGTTGTCCCACGCGCTGCGCGAGCAAATCGCTGCAGGCCACTTCCACGGTGGCCGCCAGCTTCCCACTGAATTCGAACTTGCCGAAAAGTATGCATTGAGTCGGCAGACGGTGCGGCGAGCATTCTACGATCTCGTGGCGGATGGCCTGGTGTATCGCGTTCCGGGGAGGGGCACGTTCGTCTCCGAACAGGGGAGCATGCGCCTCCGGCGACTCGGGGCGATTGAAGAACTGACCAACCTCCCCGCTGGTGCCACCACAGAAATCGTTGCGCCTCTGCAACGTAGGGCCGACATCGAAGCCGCAAGCCGTCTACGCCTCGACAGTGACTTCGTCTCCACGATCGCGTATGTACGCCGTTACGCGGGGTTCGTGTTCGCGATGACGACCGTCCATCTGCCGGATCTTCACGCGCAGCACCTATGCGGCGGCGCGGGGACGGAGCCAGGCGCGATCGGAGCGCACACGATCATCGGTCTTCTGGAACCCCACCTGGCGTCTCCCGTTGTCGAACTCGTGCAGTCGATCACCGTGGCGCCGGCGGCCGAGGAGATCGCCCGTCACGTCGACTGTCCCGCCGGGCATCCGCTGTTACGCGCCGATCGCTTGTATCTCGATTCGGACAGTCGGGGAGTTGAGTTGGCGGTCAGCTACTACTTACCCGAGCACTACACCTACCGAAACACCATAGGCAGAAGTTGACGGGTCCTTCTCGGGCCGCCAGGGGCGGCCCGAGAAGGAGCGAATCCCGTGAACAGGGGAGAAATCCGGTCAGGATTCTTCGCCCGAAATATCGCTGCGGAACGTTTCCGGTACCGCTATGGCCCCCAGGAGCGTAATAATCGCGGTTGCCACTATGTACCACGGAAAGTACTGGGAGTAACCGGCATTGGCCAGAGCAGTGGCCACAAGCGGGACCGTTCCACCGAAGATTGCCACCGAGAGCGAGTAGGGAAAGCCCAGGCCGCTCACTCGTACGTGCGGTGGGAAGTTTTCGACCATCACAGCTGATGTGATCGATGTGCAGAAGCTCAACAATAGTAGCCCGATGAGCTGAATGAATATGAGTACCGCAAAGTGTGAACTAGTGATCGACAGCAGGAAAGGCGTCACAATGATGGTGCCGGTACAAAATGCGTACATGCATGGTTTACGCCCGTATCTGTCGGAGATCAACCCGGCCACCGGCTGTGCGATCGTGTAGAGAATGAGCGTGATAATGCCGACCGTCATTGCGGTGGTGGCAGAGGCGCCGTTCTGGATCTGGAAGTACGTAGTCAGGTAGGTAGCCCAAAAGTATTGTCCAACACCCATTCCGGTTGCGATTGCAAATACGATGAGGGACTGCTTGGGGTAACGCTGCAGAGCATTGAGCGGGTTGTGATCAACCGGTGCCGCGCCCTCGTCGGAGACGGTAGTTCCGAGCGTTTCCTGCGTCCCGCGGCGGATATACCAGGCCACGACCGCAGCTAAGGCGCCGACAGCGAAAGGGATTCGCCAACCGTAGTCCCGCATCGCATCATCACCGATGAGTGCGACGAACATGGTGATGAAGGCCAGACATGCCAACTTGCCTATGCCCGACGCCACGAACATGAAGCTCGAGTAGAAACCACGTCGGCCGGCGGGTGCGGATTCGACGATGAAGGCACCCGCAGTCGTGTACTCGCCTCCAGCGGACAATCCCTGCAGAATGCGGGCAACCGTGAGGATTATGGGCGCGGCGACACCGATCTGGCTGTATGTGGGGCAGATGGCGACGAGCAGGCTGCCGCCGGCCATGAGGCTGATGGTGAGGCTCAAAGCTCGCCGACGGCCGTACCGATCTGCAAATCGTCCGATGAAAAGCCCTGCCAGCGGACGTGCGAGGAACCCGACGGCAAAAACGCCGAATGCGCTCAGGAGCGGCACCAGTCCCGACGACTCGGAAGAGGGAAAGAAGGAAGACGCGAAGTAGACCGCAAGGTAGGAGTACGCGAGGAAATCGAAGAACTCGACCGCGTGTCCGACGGTGCCGGCGATCAGCTGTCGCCTCGGGTTCAAGATGGCCGCTTTATCAGATGTTTCTATCTTCATTGCGAAGCGTCTTTCTGTGAAGGCGTGCTCGTGATTCTGGAAGACTCTGGGCTGCGTGTGGCTCGATGAGGTTCCATTCGTGGGAGAGTTTTGAGGGACTGACCACCCCGGGCCCGTGGCTTCGATCAGCGCATCGGGAAACTCTGCGATCGGCGCGAGCCCGTCACAGGGGCGTAGATGGTGAAGCGGACGCCGCGCGTGCTAGATAGCGGCACGGTGTATCGAAAACTGAGTATCGTGCTTCGGGTCACACTCTGTCAAGGGCGGCTCATCGGGTTCATTCACGGGTGAAGTATGTTGACCTACAGACCAAGTAGGTCAGGTAGGCGAGAGGGAGGTAGCGAACGTGCACGCGACTTACCGGTGAACTCGGGAGCAGCTTCTTGAGTACTGTGCCGTTCAACGGTATGGTGTGCCATGTATTGGCTAACTGGGCGCAACGGGCGCACTGTGGGGAAAAGGGAGCGGGCTATGACGATTGCGCCGCACGAATCAACCGATGTCAGCGCGCACGATCTCGCAAGGTGGGCCACCGGAATCGACCCCGAGGCCGCGGATCTCGATCTCGCTCGACGCGCTCTGGTCGATACCGTTGCAGTGACCCTCGCTGCACTGGATGATCCGGTAGCTGCGTGGACGGATGGTCTGCCGGCCGCGCTGCGTTGGGCAGCGGTCGGGCACGTGCTCGATTTCGACGATCTGCACATACCGTCCACGACGCACATCAGTGTGGTGTGCGTTCCTGCCACGTTGGCAGAGGGCGGCGGTGCGCGGGAGTACCTGGCGGCGGCGGGTGTGATGGCGCGTCTGGGTACCGCGCTCGGTTGGAACCACTACACGCAGGGATGGCACACTACCGCGACGGTCGGTGCCATCTCGGCTGCTGTTGCAGCGGGGCTGTCGCTCGGGCTCGATTCTGACGGTATCGCTACTGCGATGGCGCACGCTGTGCCCGGTGCAGGTGGTGTCCGCCAAGCCTTCGGCACCGCAGGCAAGTCGATGCAGGTCGGATTCGCTGCCCAGGCTGGTGTGCGTGCTGCCAGACTCGCCGCAGCCGGCGCGACTGCTGACCCTCGTGCCGTCGGTGAATGGTTCCGGCTCGTCGGAGGGCGGAGATCCCCGCAGGTTGAAGGTCCCATCATTCCGGATGGTCTCGGGCTGAAGCTTCACCCGTGTTGCTACGCTCTCCAGCGTCCTATCGCGGCGATCCGGTCGCTTGGTGCGTTATCGATCGACGACATCGCCCGTATAAGGCTGCACACGCCGCACAGCGCGCTTTTGCCGTTGATCCACGACTGTCCGAGTTCGGGTCTGGAAGGCAAGTTCTCGCTGAACTACGGTATTGCGGCAGCCCTGCTGGACGGGTTTCCCGATATCGGGAGCTTCACCGACGCTGCTGTGCAGCGGCCGGAAGTTCGGAGCATTCTCGACAGCGTCAGTGTGGTTGCCGAGCCCGTGGGCGACGGGGTGCTCGATGGAGACTGCGCGGTAGTGGTCGAACTCCGTGACGGATCACATCTCGAGGCCGTGGTCGAACTGCCTCTGGGACATCCGAGCCGACCTGCGTCCGACGTAGATTTCGACGCCAAAGTTCGAGGGTGTGTCGGTGACGAACGCGCAGCCGAGATAGTGAACCTGGACTGGATTTCGGCAGCGGCGTTGTTGCAACGTCATCTGCCGGGCGGTGTCAACTGAAGAATCGGGACGGAAATCACTCGGACCAAGCGGAATTCACGATCACATCGACGAAGTCACCCCGGACGAAGCCGGGTACGAAGTGTGCCAGCACATCGGCCTTCACGTTGCCGAACGTGGTTTCCGGTCGGTCTTCGAGTCCGTTCGTGAAGGCGGCGAGGATGTCGTTCTTGAAGTTCGGCCGCGGGTGGGAGGCGACGACGGCGCCACGTTCCTCGTCGGTGATCGTGTCGTAGCCGATACCGAGTACGTCGAGTTCGACGCCCCGGGTAACCAGCGCGATCTCCGGTGCCATGTGCAACGGTATCTCGGGGGTGGTGTGGAGTGCGATGCTCGTCCACACCGTCTGTGCCTCGTCTTCGCCGATTCCGTGGGACCGGAGGAAGTTGCGGGCCTCGTCGGCGCCGTCGATCTCGAATCGCTGATCCGTGCGGCGGTATTTCGTCGTGAGGCCGAGGTCGTGGAACATGGCCCCGACGTACAGCAGTTCGGGATCGAACGTGAGCTTCTGGTGACGGGCTCGGAGGGAACCGAACAGGAACACGCGGCGGGAGTGGTGGTAGATCAACGGGTTCGCAGCCTCCCGTACCAGTTCGGTTGCTTCGGTGACGAGGGCGGTGTCGGGAATGTCGATGCCTGCGACGGTGTCGGTCATGCGGGGCTCGCTTCCGGAGTAGTGGTCCGCGGGGTACGGCTGCTCTACTTCACAGTGACATCTTCAACCGCGGCGGAAACCGGCATTCCGGCCCACTTCCGCACAGATCGGGACATGTCCTGTCGGCTGCTCTCAGCGCTGGGTGGAGTGGAATCGCTGCCGATACGCCCGGGGCGACACCCCGAGATGGTGGATGAAACTGCGTCGTAAGGTCTCCGAGCTGCCGAACCCGCTATGCTCCGCGGCTGACGTCACGGTGTGTCCTGCATCGAGCATGGCTTTCGCGGTTTCGAATCGGATCAGCTCCACGTACTTGGCCGGGGTGGTGCCGAGCTCGTCCTGGAACAGCCTGGACAGATGCCGGGGACTGACGTTGGCGCGTGCGGCGAGCCGGGTGATGGAGTGGTCGCCTGCGGGGTCGGCGGCCACGGCATCGACCACCTCGCGGAGTTGTCCGGTGCGTGGCCGCGGCCCGCGCATGCTGGGGGAGAACTGGGACTGACCGCCCGGTCGCTGCAGGAATACCACGAGCGACTGGGCCACCGCTCGCGCCAGTTCGGCGCCGTGATCGCGTTCGACGAGAGCCAGGGCCAAGTCGATGCCGGCGGTGACACCCGCCGAGGAGTAGATGGTGCCGTCTTCGACGAAGATCGCGTCGGGTTCCACGGCGATCCGGGGATATCCGCGCGCAAGGGTATCGGCGTGTTGCCAGTGGGTGGTCGCGCGCCGGCCGTCGAGGAGCCCGGCCGCCGCCAGGATGAACGCGCCGGTGCAGATCGAGGCCATCCGGTCGGCGTTGCCGGCCAGCACAGTGGCCGCGTCGGCGAGTTCCGGGCTCACCGGCGTGGACGGAAAAATGTCGCCGCCCATCACCAGTGCGGTTGACAGGCGGCCCGTTTCCACGGCATCGACATCGACGGGAATCCGCATCCCGGTGGACGCGGTCACGTCGACCGCCCCGACCGAGCACAGCACCAACTCGTACGTGGCGCCGAGCCGATTGGCCTCCGTGAAGACCTCGGATGGACCGGCGACGTCGAGCATCTTGACGCCGTCGAACACGAGCACGCCGACACGGTGGGGCACATCCATGAGCGCATCCTCCTCGCATCACGTTTCAATGGCCTGCAGGCTCGACCCACGATCGGCATACCGGAGTTTGCTCGACAGCACCGGCCGAGGTGTTCGCGGTCCTGAGGGCCAACCTGACGGATCCCGAGACTCTCGACCTGGTCTGTCCGCCAGGCGTGCCGACGGCTGATCGTCGCGCGGCCGCAAGCTACCGAATGTTACCTGTGATGCTTGAATATCTGTGCAGCAACACTATTCAGCCTGCGGGCATTCTGCGTTGTGTCACCTGTCCGACGAGCTGTGCCGCTGTTCGGGGTCCCCGCGGTCGTGGACCGGGGGAGACCCCGAGGACGGCGAGTGTGCGACGTTCTTTGTCCGGCAAGGCGTCGGCCCTCCATTTCTTCACCGCCCGGTAGAGCCACTGGCCCAGTTGTTCACCGTCAGCGGTGACATAGTTCGCGGGAACGAGTGCATTGCCGTGCTCTTCGCGGTAGGCGGCGATGGCGGTAAGCATCCGTCGTCGCTTGGGGTCGGCACGTGATACGGCCGGAAGTGGGACGTCGTCATCGCTCCACAGAAATCCGATCGCGTCGAGTTGCTCGATGCGCTCAGGCGGCAGTGTGCCGAGCATACGAGCAATCCGCTGGCGGTCCTGCCAACGTCCCAGTCGGAAACCGCATTCTGTGACGAAGTCGGCCGGGACCGGAGTTCGGGGGTGTTGGTGCTGAAAGGCGCGGTAGAGCTGCAGGGCTGAGGCTGCGGGCCTGTTATCTCGCATCGAGATCGCATCCTTGTGAAAGCTGTCTAACGTTATCCGGATAGTCATCACTTCAAGTATGTCAACGAGTTTGACGATCTGTCACGAAAGTCGGCTCGTGTCGCCCCGGGAAATGCATTCTCTGTAGGGGCGACGAGTGCCCTGATGTGGCGCTATCCGTAAATGTCGACGGCGATTCTCGTCGGTTCTGTGAGAGTCGTGACCTGGAAGTGCGGGTAGTCGGTACGGACGCCGACGAACGACTGGGTGCCGCTCTCGTAGTTCGGTGTGAGGTGTACCTCGACGACGCTGTGCGCCGCGGGGTCCGACAACGGATTCGGTCCGTTGTACGCGGCGATCCCGCTCTCGATCGAAGAGTCCGTGTCGAAGAAGTAGATCTGCAGGATCGATCGACCGTTGATCCGTGTCGCGGTCTCCTTGCCGCGTTGCGTTGCCTCGGCGACGTATTCGGCGCGCCAGCGAGGTGCGTAAGTGTCGCCGAAGTCGTAGACGATGCGATCGAATCCGTCGTGCCGCTCGATGTGCATGCCACTGGCCGTAACTCCGGGGACGGGTGGAATCACCAGCGCCGTGGGCGGGAAGAGTGGGATGTCGGTCATCGTCGGGCCCGGTGTTGTCGGTGTTGTCGGTGTGGGAGGGCCGGGGATACCGGGACCGGCGTTCGGGTCCGTCGGTGGGGGAGGATCCGGTGGTTGGGGCGGGGCACCTCCGCCCGACTGTGGGGCGGGGACCTTGCTCCACGGGATCGTCGTTCCTTCGACGGATCCCGCTTGTTCGCTGGTCGACTGGCAGCCCGCTGCCAGAACGACGCATGTCATCATTGCCATGAACGGTATCAGCGTGCGGGTTTCGCCCCTCATGGTCTGGGTATCGCTCTGCGTCGACGAGATGTGACTCGCTCGCGAAGCGACCCGCGAGTATCGGACTCGGTGACGGAGGCGGTAGCGGATATGGGAGGCCTCCGGCGTGTCGATCACCCCAACGATCTCCAACTCGACGCGCGAGGGCAATACCTCGCACGCTCGACGACCACTGCCGAACAGCACCGGGATCTGATGGATCTGCAACTCGTCGAGCACACCGGCCTCAGCGCCCGTCGCGCCACCGACGAAATTTTCTCCGAGCCGTCCTGATCTCCTGCAGACCCCCGGCGCGCATGTTCTCGACAGTACTGTGCAGCAACGAAGTTCGTGGAAGTCGTGTTCGGATGGCCCGATCCGCTCAGGCGCCTTCGGGATTGCTGCCTCGCGGGAAAATGGCTGATGGCGGTGGCCTCGCAACTCCTCAGGTGGGCGGCTCCGCCCCGGACTGTTCGGCGGCCATGTACTCGGCATACCAGTCGGGCCAGTTCGGGTCTTCTTCGCCGGTTCGCTCTTCATGCCGGCCGTGGGCAGTCGCCGCGCGCCGGAGCGCGGTCGCGAGGTCGCGTGCAGAGCCGAACGAGGTGACGGCGGTGTCGATGCGCCCGGGAAGCCGGGTCGTGACCTCTTGCAGCACCCAGGCGTTGCCGTCGGGGTCGCTGAACGACGCCAGCGAGAAGTAGCTGCGACGGTCCGGGTCCAGCCCGTCGCCCGGGCCGTCCGTGCCGAGGTGGAACAGGGTCACCTCGATGCCGGCGGCGACCAGCTGGTCACGGGCAGCCTCGATGTCGGAGACAATGAGGTATCCCTTGGCGGAACCGGGTGCGGCCGTGGTGAGGTCGGCGCCGAAGTGGATCGAGGCGTCGGCGCCGGGCGGGGTGAACTGGACGACGCCGGAGCCAGGCGGTGTGACGTCTTGTCTCCAACCGAGCCTGGTGTAGAACTCGGTGGCGCGGTCGACATCCGTGACGGGGATGACGACGACCTCCAGCTTCATGTCGACTGGCGTGACATGCGTGTTGGTCGCTTCGTTGGTGTGAACTTCGTTCGTGCTCATGGGTGCCTCTCTGGTTGTTGTGGGGATTGATCGGGGTGGGTCTTTCGAGCCACCCACGTTTCGCCGTGTGGTCATCAGGAGACGAACTGCTGACCACCGTCGATGTCGTATGTTGCGCCAGTGAGCGCGGTGTTGCTCATGATGTGGACGGCTAGTGCGGCGACGTCGGCGGGGCCGACGACCCGGCCGATCGGAAGCGTTGTTCTCAACTCGTTCCGGCGCTCGTCCAGTCGATCGCCGAGCAGCGACGCCGACAGCGGGGTGTCGACGAAGCCGGCGGCGATGAGGTTGACGCGAACCGGCGCGAGCTCGAGCGCGAGGGCCGCCGTGAACGGGGGCAGTGCGGCGGTGGCGGCGGAGGCGATCCCCAGTCCGTGACCGATGCGCCGGCCGCCGGTTCCGCCCATGAGCAGCAGCGTGCCCCCGGGCCTCATCTTGCTCGCCGCGTTGCGCGCGACCTCGAGCCCCAGCACCACGTGACCGCTGAGCTGTTCGCGCACCTCGTCGGAGTCCATGTCGAGCAGGGGCGCGTAGCGCGGGCCCCCGGCCGTGACCAACACATGGTCGATCGGGGTCGGCAGCTCCTGGAAGAACCTCGCCAAGGAGGCCGTGTCGTTGGCGTCGAAGGCCGCGGTGTGTTGTGTGCCGACGTCTGCCGCTGCTTGCTCGAGCCGGTCCGGGTTGCGGCCGGTGAGGACGACATCGGCGCCCTCGGCCCGGGCTCGGCGAGCTGTTTCCAACCCGATGCCTGCGCTGCCGCCGATCACGACGACGGTTTGCCCGGCCAGTTCCGGTTCGCGCTGGATGGAGACTGGGGTGGTTTCGCTGGTCATAATTTCTCCGATCGGTAGCGTCGGCTGCCGATTGGCGGGATGCCTGCGAGCAGAGCTCTCACACTGTCCTCCTTGGACCTGCCGCAGCCGTCGGCAGGACAAATCGCGACCCCGGAGGACGCCGTCGCGGGTTGCACCGTTTCAGTCCCGGCACCGGCGCGACATGCAGTCGCCGGTCGGCGTCCGCCTACGGAAATGCTTCTACAGTCGTCGCGGCCGGGCAAGGGTGGACGCAGCACCGGATCAGTGCGGGCACCTGCGCTTGTCGCAGTCAACAAGCGCTGCTCTCGCGGACGACTTCGTCAGGCAGGCTGTCGCCAAGTCGCGGGTCGCCTCAAGGGTGGGGAAGCGGTCTCGCGTTTCGGGTGTCGAGTATGGCAGTCATTACAGAGATTTCATTGCTCTGGTCACGGATCATCCCGCGTGCGATGCGGCGGATCGGTTCGGATGCAACAGCGTGGGTGGCTGCCTCGGCCATGTCGACGCCTCCTTGGTGGTGCCGAATCATGAGCTGCAGAAACAGTGTCTCGGAATCTGCTCCGCGCAGGCCGGCGAGCCGGGTGATCTCGCTGGTACTCGCTGCACCCGGCATGGGCGCGCCGCCCTCGTCACTCATGGCGTGATCCGATCCGTGCATCCACTGCATCGGATGGGGCGTGGTGAACGGTTCGTCGAAGAGGTTGAGCCAGCCGCGCATCGTCGCGATCTCGGAAGTCTGTGTGACAACGATCTGGTCGGCGATGACCCGGATCTGCGGATCGACGTCCCGCGGCAGCGTCTGGGCGATCAGCACGGCCTGCTCGTGGTGCACCGACATGTCCTGTGCGAAACCGATGTCCGCTGATGATAATTGCACCCCGCCGGGGTTCGTGTCGCGCTCCGATTGCAACCACATTCCGGCGGCGACCCCGGCGACACCGAGCAAGACTGTGCACAGCAGGAGGACGAGGGGACGGCGGAACTGCGAAGGCGTGGTGTCACTGCCCATAGGTAGAAGCCTGATTCGCCGGTGGTTGATAGACGGTGTCGTCCAGCTGCAAGGCCATGAAGCCGTTGTCGCTGCACGAGGTCCAGATCTGGTTCTCGTGGAACTCCGGTGGCGAGAAGCACCAGTCTGCGGACAGGTCGCCGAACGCCACCATTCCGGCGCGCGGGCCGAATGCGACCCGCGGATCCGTCTTGCCCTCGAAGACGGCGCGGGCGAGCGGAACGAAATCGAAGAGTGACACACCGATCAGCGAGGACAGTGCGTGTGGTGAGTTGGTGAGCTGAACGTTCTTGCCGGTCTGTGCCGGCGGGTTGTAGTAGGCGATCTCACCGATGCGGCTCAGATCGCGGATATCGAACACGCGGATCCCGGATGATTCCCAGGAGCACGCGAGCGCGGTCGGGTCGGCTGGACGGTCGACCACGCAATAGTGCGGATCGTAGGAGAACACGGAGCCGCCTTGCGACGACCGAAGGTTCGCGGCGGTATTGGCCGGAAGCTGGATCTCGAGCTTGATCTTCTGCACGATCTCGGCGTGCGCCGGGTCGGCGACATCGAAGACCTTGATTCCACCGCCGCCGGTTTCGTCGACGGTGAAGATGTAGGGCTTGTCCCCATACGTGACCGGGATGCTGTGCTGATTGAAGAAGCCGTCGGTCCACAGGTAGGTGGCGATCTGCGGCACGGTGGGATACGGGTCGCCTCGTTGCACCGAGCTGATGTCGAGGACGGTGATCCCACCGAGATTCGACAGGTACATCCGGTTTCCGTCCGGGGTGATGCCGAACCCGTGCCCGCCGAGTCCGTGTAATCCCTGCCAGATGATCCGCGGCTCGGCAGGGTTCCTGATGTCGATGGCGGTGAGGAATCCCGGTGCGGGGCCGGACACCCAGTAGGTGTTGCCGTCCGGGGAGAAGCCGCCCTCATGGGAGATGAACGGCAGCGGCATCGTGACGTCGGTGCCGGCACCACGGTTGAGCAACCGGGGGTGGGCGCAATCGGAAATGTCGTAGACGGAGAAGTAGCCGGTGCCGGCAGCGATCGGCACCGCCGTGGCCGCGAGCAACTTGCGTGCCTTGTTGACCTTCAGACTTTCCCAGGTTCCGCCCAGCATCGCCGGTTCGTTCAGGGTCGTGGACAACACCGGCTGCGCGGGGTTCGACACGTCGAGCACCTGTACGCCCGGTGTTGTGGGGTTGAGCAGGTTCCCGGGGAAGAACGTGCTGGTGTAGGAGCAGTGGTCGTAGGTCACCGACAGCAGGCCACCACCGCGATCCTGCAAGCCGCCGACCAGCGACATGTTGCATCGATAGCCCTGGGTGCTTCGGCCGTTGTTTCGGTCCTCGGCCGGAACGTCGCCCTGCATGCCCGTTTCCGGCAGCGAACCGGGACCGCAGTTCGCCCGCGGAACGGCCGTCGAACCGACGTCGTCGAAGAAGAACGTCTCGGCTGACGCGATGGCAGGCGCGGGGCTGGTCGCGACCCCGAGGACGACCGATACCGCCAGTGCCGCGGTAGCCACACCTCGCCGGGCATTTCCTGGCCGCGTCCGCGCGATCCGCATCGAGATCTCCCCCCGGCAGTGTGGCCTCAATCACCGGAAGGCTAGCAACGCGTACTCGAGTTCACACACAAATCGGGTAACTCCGCAGAACTGGCAAACGAGCGTGGGAGGTATGGCGAGACACGACGCGTCGGACGGATCCCTACACTGTCACTCGTGCGAATCGCGACCTTCAACGTCAACGGGATCCGCGCGGCGCAGCGGCGCGGATTCGAGGACTGGCTGGGCGACCGCGGCCCCGATGTGGTCGCGCTTCAAGAGGTGCGGGCTCGTGCCGAGGCCATCCCGCACGGGGTGTTCGGCGACTACCACCTCACGTACGACGAGGGTGACGTCGCGGGCCGCAACGGTGTCGCGGTCCTGACCCGGCGCGCACCCGTCGCAGTTCGGACGTGGAGTGGTGCGGCGCTGGTGCGTGCACCGGGTGAAATGCACACCGAGAACGTCGAACTGGATCCGGAGCCGTTGGCTCGGGGTCTGGGAGAGTTCGCGAACCAGGGTCGGTACGTCGAGGTCGACCTCGCCGAGGCGCCGATTACGGTGGCGTCGATGTACCTGCCGAAGGGTGGTCTACCGGCCCACCTCCAGAAGCCCGGGCGGATGCGGGAGGCGCCCGACGGCGGTGCCCGGTACGACCGCAAGATGCGCTTCCTCTCCGCGTTCGCGCGACAGCTGACCCGCTCGCGACGTACGGCACGCGCACGGGGCAGGGAACTTCTGCTGATGGGTGACCTCAATATTGCGCACACCCGTTCCGACGTGAGGAACTGGCGGCGTAGCAATCAGGCCGAGGGATTTCTGCCGGAGGAGCGCGAGTGGTTCGACTCGATCCTGTCGCCGCGCACGCTCGTCGACGTCGTCCGGCGACATCATCCGGGCGTCGACGGTCCGTACTCGTGGTGGTCGTGGCTGGGGCAGTCGTTCGTGAACGACATCGGCTGGCGCATCGACTACCACCTCGCGACGCCGCAACTGGCGCGGGCGGCAGTCGCGGCCGGCACCGATCGGGATCCGGCGGCAGACCGTCGGATGAGCGATCACGCTCCGGTCGTCGTGGACTATGACCTCTGAGCGGTCCCCTCGTGCGGCGTAGACAGCCCGGGACTCAGGTGGTGAGTTTCATGGACAAGAAGGCCAAGGTCGCCCCGAACTCCCGGATCTCGCTGGGCTGGTCCGGCTGACATGCCCATTCGATCAGATCTCGATCGGCCACCAGGTCGGCTGCGCGACGACGGGACTCGTCGGGGTCGGGTGGTGTTGCCCGGAGCGCATCACCCAACCGGCTCAGAGGTTCGACGAGAGGAATGAGCTCGGAGGGAGGGCGGTTCTCGGGCGTGAAAACCCGCTGAGCACTCTTGATCACCGTCATCGCCGCGAGCCACGAACCCTCCCAGGTACCGGCCTGGTCATTCGGTGGTTGCATAGCGCCAGCGTAGACATCGAGCGTCGAGTCTCGCGGGGACTGACCGAAATCGCGGGTAATCGGTCTACGGCTGCGCGACCACGGTGTTCCCGTTGTCGTCGGAGCAGTTGATCGTGTAGCCGATCTCCGCGGATTCCGGGTCTCCCGCGAGGCGGCATTCCCACCCGTCGAAGCTGTACACCGGTTCACTCTTGTCAGGTGCGGCGAAATACTTCGTGAGCATCGCGTGCGCCTCGTCGCAGCGGAGTGTCCCCTTCACGATGACCACGGTCGCAGGCTTACCCGTCTCCGGATAGACAACGGGGCCACACTGATTCGATCCGCGCGCCTGCTGAGGGAGCGGGGCAGCGGTGGGCGCGATCGGCGGTGGGCTCGCGCTGGGGAGGCTCACGGGTACCGGGGTGAACTCGAACTTGTAGCCGCTGGTGGAGATGGTGAACCCCTTGTCCGTTGCATCGTCCCTGCACGAGACTCCGGAGAACTGCACATTGCAACTGAATCCGTCGATCGCCAGCGTGGTGTCGTAGAGGAGGACGTTGGCGTCACCGGGAAAGACAGCCTGGTTCCAGTTCTGGAAGCTCGGCTCCTTCCCCGCCTCGATCGCGATGAGGTTCGCCTCCGCCGTCGGGCCGCCGTCCGACGAGGCGATCTGTGGAGTCCCCGGAACTCCCAACGGCCCCGCTGTGGGATGAGAGGCGCATCCGGCCAGGTTCTTCGCGGGAACGATCGCGCACAGCCATTTCCCTGACGGTGTGACGAAGCCGTAGGCATCGGTTTCCGGGTCGCTGGCGGCGTACTGCTTCGCATCGACACCGTTGACCGGTGCCTCCGCGGCCGGTGCCGCGATGGAGGCGCTCGGTGCAGGCGATTCGCTGTCACCGCTCGACGATGCGTCCTGGTTGCAGGCCGCAAGAAACAGGGACGACACACCGGCGATCGATGCCAGTGCCACCGCGGACCGAAGTCGAATCCCGGTCATGCACCACACCCCCTTCTCTCCAGTCTGCTGGACCGATCGGATGAGATGTTCCCACGAATACCGGTGTGCCGCGTGGCATCGATCGATCCGCGCCGAACACTGCCGGCGACAGGTGACCGGAGGTGTCGAGAAAGTCCACCCAGGTGTCGCGTTACTCCACCTTGTGGTGATGGTGTCGAATCCGCATTCCCGCGAGGATCGATCTCGTGTTCCTCGAACTGCCCGGACTCGCGGGCGGTACCCGGTGAGCCTTCGCGCGCACAGTGCGACCGCCCTGGTGACCGCCGTACTGGCGGTCGCGGTGACGGCGTCCGTCGACTGGCAGTTGTGCCGGGGCGATTTCAGTCCGACGGAACTGGCGTTGTTCGTGATGGTCGGCGCGGTGTTCGTGGCGGCGGGCCTGGTCGCCAAGTGCCACCGGCCGCAGGACAACCTGGGGTGGCTGCTGGTTGCCGCCGGGCTGCTGTGGCTGGTGAAGGGTTTTCGGCTGTCGACAGTTCCGGCGCTGTTCACGGCCGGCGCGGCGTTGACCAACATGTACATTGCGGTGCTGATCCAACTCGTGTTCAGTTTTCCCTGGGGGCGGTTGCGCCACCGGTGGGAGCGATGGTTCGTCGGCGGAAGTTACGCGTACTACGCGGTCGCCGTCGTGTCCGAGCTTGCGTTCCTCGACACCCACCGCATCAGCCCGGCCCATCCGCCGTCGCTGAACCTGCTCCTGGTGCGTGACGACCCGAGGGTCTTCGCGGCGCTGCAAGTGATGTTCGGTGCAGTCGGGATCGCCCTCGGTGCGGTCCTGATCGGCGTGGTGGTCGCCCGGTGGAGGTCGGGCTCACCGGCCTACCGGGCCGCCGTGGCGCCAGTGTGGATCGCCGCTACCGCCTGGACGCCGCTGGTCTCCGTGTGGGTGCACAGCCCGCAGCACGCGTGGACTCTGCTTCTGCGATATCCGTCGACTGCGCTCATCCCGCTTGCGGTGCTGGTCGGGATGTGGCGCTACCGCGTCGCCCGAGCCGCGGTGCGCAACCTGATGATCGAGATCGGCACCGCCCCGCTCGGTGACGGCTTCATCGATGCGCTGCGGGCGGCAATGCGCGACCCGGACTTGACATTGTGGTCGTTCTCCCGCGCCCGCGACGGGTATGTGGACGCTCAGGGACGTCCCCAGGTTCTGCCACCCAGGAACGATCCCCGCGAGGCCACGGCCCTCATCCGCGACGGCGTCCTGGTGGGGGCCTTGGTGTACGACCGGGCGGTCGCCGACCAGCCGACGCTTCTGGCGGCCGTGCGGGCCGCCACCACTCTGGCGCTGGACAATCAGCGACTGCGCGGCGAACTCGACGCGCAGTTCGCGGAGGTCCGCAGGGCCCGCGAGCAGACCGCCGAGTCCCGTGGTTCCGCAACTCGCCGGTGCTAGAATCTTGGGCATTGTCGCAGGTCCGGCTGTTGATGTCCCCGCATCTTCCGGTCGGAGTCGCCCCGGCCGAGGAGGCCGTCCCATGGCTGAGTCATCGGTACTACCCGCGGATCTCGGCGGCAGCCCAGATCTCGAACGCATCATCCTCGAGCACGCCTATCGCGGCGCGTACCTGCAACTCGCACTCCGTGGTGTGCTGGTCCTCTTCATCGCGTTGACGCTTGCATTCGTCCCGCCCATGAACGATGCGGGCGTGTGCGTCGCGATCCTGATGTGCTACGCACTCTGGTCCGGCGGGCTCGCGCTGTGGACTCGTCGAGGCGGTCCGGGGCCGGTGAACGCGATGTGGCTCGCACTGTTCGTCGACCTTGCGGTACTCGGTTGCCTCACCCTGTTGACCGGTATTGCGGCCCAACAGAGTTGGACCGCAGACATCCTCAGCAACGGTTTGTTCGTGATCCCGCTACTGGCCTCCACACAGCTGCGCCCGGGTGTCTGTGCGTCCGTGGTCGTGCCTACGGTCTTGGTGTTCCTGGCCGCCAGCTGGGCCACGATGGCTTCGAACGAAGAACCCTGGACCTCCATCCTGCTCAGCACGATGGCCCTCGCCGTCCTCGGTGCGGGCGCCGTCATGCTCAGCCGAATTCAACGGTCCAGGGTGCTGACCATCGGTCACCTGGTCCGCGACCGCACCGCTCTACTCGCGGAATTGATGGGTCTCGAACAACGCGAACGACGTGCGTTGTCCGAGCAGCTCCACGACGGGGCGCTTCAATTCGTCCTGGCCGCGAAGATGGACCTCGACGACCTCACCGGCATTGCCGACCCGGAGGCGGTCGATCGCATCACCCACGCACTCACCGAATCCGCGACCCTGCTCAGGGCGACCGTCTCGGAGCTGCATCCCACTGTGCTCGATCGTGTCGGTCTCGCTCGCGCCCTCGGCGATCTCACCCGCTCTGCCCAGGCGCGTGGCGGTTTCGACGTGGAGCTCCTGACCTCGGAATGGGTCGACGACTTGCGCACATCGGCTGATGACGTGCTGTTCAGCGCGGCACGCGAATTGCTCAGCAACGTGGTCAAACACGCGCAAGCCCGTACCGTCCGGGTCGAGCTGGCGCGGTGGGGTGAGCATGTGGTCCTCGATGTCACCGACGACGGGTGCGGAATCTCCCGTGAGGCGATCGACCGAAGCCTCAGCAGAGGCCACATCGGACTGACATCACACGAACTCCGTGTCGTCGCGGCCGGAGGCAGCTTCTCTGTCCACCCCGGACCTAATTCCGGGACTGTTGCGCACATCGAAATGCCGTTCGAGATCGTGACAGCACCCGATTCCCTCACGACCTCGGCGCACTAGCAGCGCGCGGGTCGCTGAACTGTCGAGGTTCGGGCTACTCGACGCCGAGCATCACCTCGGTGGATTTCACGAGCACCGTCGCAGCCACACCCGCCTTCAGGCCGAGTTCCTCGACTGCCTCCTTCGTGATGGATGCGGTGACGATCTGCTCGCCACCGTCGAGTTTCACTTTCACCGTGGCCATCACACTGCCGAGGGTGACCTCGGTAATCGTTCCGGCGAGCTGGTTCCGGGTGGACAAACGCATCGTGAACCTCCATCTCGGGGCATGTCGTTCCGACGCTAGCCGCAACCACTTCGGAACGGGAGAGGAGTGAACCTTTCGGATCAGTCGGATGTGACAGCGGACGGGCTCGGTTCGAGGAGGGCAGTGACACAGGTCGGGCCGAGACCGATCTCCGGCCACCCCGCCGAGATCATGATGTCGTGCGGGCGCGTACACGTTCCGAGCCAATAGTTCGGCTCCGTGCGGTACCCGGGTACCCCACCCCATTTCAGCGGCGAACCGGATCGCGGCAGGTAAGGGTCGGCTTCGCCCGCCACGGAACCCAGCTGCAGCAGCACCGACAGATACGACCACTGGGTATCGGGATCGGTTGGATCGGACAGCGACCGTGTCTCGTGATGTGCACGTTCGGCGGCGCGCCCGGTCGCAGTCAGCGCGAGCCGGACATGGATTCCGGACGAGAAGGCGACGATTCCGAGCAAGTCGAGGGTGATGTGAGTTTTGGACGCGAGGATGATAGGACCGTGCACTGCGGTCCCACTGGCTGCCGGCGGCGCGAATGCCGGCCAACGCGCTCTGCGCATGCCCACGATCGTGCACCTACATCGAGGCAGAATCAACGTGCCACGCCCGCACCGCCGCGGCGTTCCCGACGCCGCTTATCGTGGAGGAGGTCACAGGCGGGTGTGAGACGGAAAATTCGCAGGGGAGGGAGTATCCATGGAGTCGCTGCCGGATTCGGGGATGTTGCTCGCGGTCCTCGAACACACTCCGGCGTTGGTGTTCGTGTCCGAATTCGTGTCCGGGCGGATCGTGTATTTGACGTCCTCCCGGCCGTGAACGACCGGGATTCCTCTGCGGCGCTGCGCGCCGCTTGGGTGGGTTCCTGTTTCACTGGGGCTCGCTTCCCTCTAGGAGGGAAGGCTGACGGCCCCTCCGCAGGCGTTTAGCCACTCCGCACGTCCTGCGTCGTGGATGTTCTTCGCGGCGTTGACGTCGCGGTCGTGAACCGCTCCGCACGCCGTGCATGCCCACTCCCGGATCGAGAGCGGTTTCGGGCCGTCGAGGACCCCACATTGGGAGCAGATCTGCGACGACGGATAGAACCGGTCCACCTTGACGAAGGTGCGCCCGTAGCGGGCGGCTTTCTCCTCCACCATGCGGGTGAACATTCCCCGCCCGGCGTCGTGGACCGATTTCGCCAACCGTGTCCGCGCCAGCCCCTGGACGCACAGATCCTCGACGAACACCGCTTGGTTCTCGCGGATGATCGCCGTGGAGTGCTTGTGCGCCCAGTCCTTGCGAGCGTCGGACACTCTGGCGTGGGCCTTCGCGACGCGAATACGTGCCTTGACCCGGTTGTTGCTGCCCTTCTCCTTGCGCGACAGAACTTGCTGCGCCGTGCGGAGCTTGCGTTCGGCACGGCGCAGGAACTTCGGCGAGCTGATCGTCTTGCCGTTCGACAGGACCGCGAACGTTGCCAACCCGAGGTCGCTACCGACCTCCGCATCGACCGGCGGCAGAGGTTCGTCGGTGGTCTCGACCACGAACGACGCGAAGTACCGGCCCGCTGCATCCTTGATGATCGTCACCGAGGACGGTTCCGAGGGCAGATCGCGGGGTCAGGCGACCTCCAACTCGCCGACCTTCGCCACGTACAGCTTCCCGTTCGGGCGAATCGAGAACCCGTTGCGGGTCAGCCGGATCGCCTGCCGATTGTCCCTGCGGGACCGGAACCGTGGCGCGCCGACCTTGCGGCCCTTCCGTTTCCCGGAGAGCGAGTCGAACCAGTTTCGGTACGCCCGCCGCGCGTCCTGACACGCCTGCACCAGCACCACCGATGCGACCTCGCCCAACCAGGCCCGCTCCGGAGTCTTCTTCGCTGCGGTGACTACCTGCTTCTGTACTGCGGTATCCGACAGCTTCACCCTGGACGCGTACGCGTCCTGGTGGATGCGCAGGCAGTCGTTGAACACCACCCGTGCACACCCGAACGACCGGGCCAGCATGTCCTGCTGACCGGGCGTCGGACGGACGCGGTACTGGTATCGCAACTGCACACCACGAGACCACTATTGATCTATGGTTTCTGAACCTGAATACAGACGTGGCCGCACCGTTGTTTCCGCCCTGCACGTCCACTTGGTCTTTGTTACCAAGTATCGGCGCGGAGTCCTCACCGACGAGATGCTGACCACCTGCGAACAGGTGATGCGCAGCGTGTGCGACGACTTCGGTTCTCGGCTGGTCGAGTTCAACGGGGAGGGCGACCACGTGCACCTGCTGATCGACTACCCTCCGACCATCCAAATCTCGAAGCTGGTGAACAGCCTCAAAGGCGTCTCCGCACGCCGCCTGCGCGACCAGTACCGCGGATGGGTGAACCGGCACTCGATGAACGGACACCTCTGGTCCCCGAGCTACTTCGCCGCATCGTGTGGCGGGGCACCTATCTCGATCATCCGGCAGTACATCGAGCAGCAGCGGCGACCGCCCCGTGCTCCCGGTAGGCCGAAGTCGATGCGCTAACCCGGCCCTGAAGGACCGGGCTTGCGCGCTACGCTCCGCGGTCAGACGGCGGCGAACTCGCCGTGCTGGCCTATCGGGGGCCCGAGCCCTCGCCGACGACGTTCGCCCCGGGAAGGGGTACGCAACCCGGGTATGCCGCCGCCAGCGGGTCGGTGATCGTGTGCGCCGATCGGGTCCACGAGACCCGGTTCTCCACGGCCGGGATGACCGGGCGCGGGCTGCACAGCGGGGTGTGCGTTCCGATCGGCTCCGAAGCGGTGTGGGGAGTATTGACCGCGCACAGTCGTCGTTCCCGCGAATACGCCGACCGTGACCTGACCTTTCTGCGCTCGGTGACGGCGGTGCTGTCCGCGGCGATCCGCCGCATCGAGGCCGAAGCCGCGCTGGTGCACCAGAGCTTGCACGACCCGCTGACCGGGTTACCGAACCGCGCATTGGCCCGCCGCCGGCTCGACGAGGCCCTGGACGCCGCGCCGCGCGGCGGCACGCGCCTTGCGCTGTTGCTGGTCGATCTCGACGACTTCAAGGTCGTCAACGACAGCCTCGGCCATGCCGGCGGCGACGACGCGCTGATCGTTCTCGCCAGGCATCTGCGGTCGGCGGTGCGCCCGGGCGATACCGTTGCCCGCCTGGGCGGTGACGAGTTCGTGGTGGTGTGTGAGCACGTCGCGGGCGCAGCGGAAGCGCTGGCGATTGCGGCCCGGATTACCGGGAGCCTCGCCGACCTCAACCGGGCAGAATCGCTCGACTGGCCGATCAGTGCCAGTATCGGTGTTGCACTCTCCGATGCGGAGTGCACCCGCGAAGAGCTCGTCCGCCGGGCAGACTCGGCGATGTATCGGGCGAAGGCTGCGGGGGCGGGTGGTTACGCGCTCTACGACGGCACCTTCTAGGACGGCAGCAGACCCGATCGGTGCACTGCGGCCGGCGTGACATGAAGTCGCGGCTGCCGATAGGCACCCTAGGGAGGGGAAATTGTCATCTTGACGCGGATCCCGTCCCGTCGAATACTTTTTGGACAGGGCGGATCCCGTCGACACACGACGGAAAGACGCCGCGCTTCGCCCTTGTGACAGAAAGATATTCGCGTCGTCGACTGCTGGTGAAACGCATCGGCTGTCTGGTCGACCTGCATCAGAGGTGAATGCGATGAACACGTGTGTGCACGCCGGCACGAAGTCTGCCCTGCTCAGCGGGCATCGCCGCGACGCCGTCGTGGATGTCGGACGGAACTGAGGCACCCGATGGCCGATTTCGACCCAGATGCGACCCAGGCGGCGTCGGTCCGTGCAGTCGGCCACGGGATCATGGCCGAGTTGGACGCTGCCGGGTTCGCCGGTGCCGAGGAGGTCGGCCGGGGCGGGTTCGGTGTCGTGTACCGCTGCCTGCAGCGTTCGCTGGGTCGAATCGTTGCGATCAAGGTCCTGACATCGGACCTGGACCCCGAGAACCGCGAGCGCTTCCTGCGGGAGGGTTACGCGATGGGTGGGCTCTCCGGTCACCCGAACATCGTCAACATACTGCAGGTCGGCGTGACCGACGCCGGTCGCCCGTACATCGTCATGCACTATCACCCGCGCGATTCACTGGCGGTCCAGATACGCCGAGAAGGTCCGCTGCCCTGGCCGGAGGCGATCAGCATCGGGGTGAAGTTGGCGGGAGCCTTGGAGACGGCGCACCGGACCGGCACGCTGCATCGCGATATCAAACCCGCGAACATCCTTCTCACCGACTACGGCGAGCCGCAACTCACCGATTTCGGCATCGCACACATCGCCGGCGGGTACGAAACGGCCACCGGTGGATTCACCGGGTCACTGGCGTTCACCGCGCCGGAGGTGCTCAACGGTGAATCGCCGACCGCGAGATCCGACGTCTACGGACTGGGCGCGACGATCTATTCACTGATCGCGGGGAGGGCGGCGTTCGAGCGGAAGACCGGTGAGGAACTCGTTGCGCAATTCGTGAGGATCAGCAGCCAGCCGGTGCCGGACCTGCGCGCCCAAGGCATCCCGGACGGCGTGTGCGCCGTGATCGAGAGGGCGATGGCGACGAATCCCGCTGCCCGGCCGGCGACCGCCGAGGAGTTCGGACACGAACTCCAAGCCGCACAGCGACACATCGGTCTGCGCTCGGACGCAATGGCGCTGGCACCCCTGGAGACCGCGCCGACGACTGAGGCGCCCCGGCCGGAGTCAGGTACCGATGGATACCGTCGAATCCGGTACGAAGATCCGGACATCGGTCCGCGCCAGTGGGTCGAACCGACCCAGCAACTCCAGGCGGATTCTCATCCCTCGGGACCGCCGTTCTGGCCGCCGGCAGGCCCGCCGCCCTGGCCGCCGACCGGAGGTCCGGGCAGCATCGCAGAGTCCCGCAAAGGTCGGCGCGCCGTCCTGACCGCGCTCGCACTGGTCGTCGCGCTGATACTGGCGGGCGGCGGGTACCTCGTGCTCCGAGAAACCACCGGACCCGGTACCGCAGGACCGACCGCCCAGGACGCCGAGGCGACTCCTGCCGTCGACCCGACTGCGGCGTGGCGACCGGTCGAGGATGCCCGTGTTGCCCGCCAGCAGACGGCAACGACAGTCGCGGACGGGACGATCTGGGTGTTCGGAGGGTTGGACGACAACGGCGTCTCGGTTCGGCAGGAGGGCTTCGACCCTGCCATCGACACCTGGAAGGCCGGCCCCGACCTTCCGGTCCCGCTCAACCATGCGATGGCGGTCACCTTCAACGACGAACCCGTGCTGATCGGCGGCTGGAAAGCGGAAGGTCAGAACCTGACCGCGGTCGCCTCCGATCGGGTGATGGCGATGCGCGACGGTCGGTGGGTGGACCTGCCCCCGCTGAACGAGCCGAGGGCTGCTGGTGCCGCAGCCGTGGTGGGCGACAGGATCGTGGTCGCCGGGGGACAGGCGAACGGCGCACTGGTGTCGACGACCGAAGTGTTCGACGGCACGAAGTGGACGACCGTCTCGCCTGTCCCCACCCCACGGGAGCATCTGGCCGGGGTGTCGGACGGGACGTACTTCTATGCGATCGGTGGGCGGGACCTGGCGTCGGACCAGAACACCGCCGCGGTCGAACGGTTTGACCCCGTCGCGGGAACGTGGACTACGTTGCCTGCGATGCCCACTCCGCGCGGCGGGCTCGGTGCGGCGTTCATCGACGGCCGCATCGTCGCGGTCGGTGGTGAAGAACCGACCAAGGTGTTGTCGACGGTCGAGGCTTACGACGTGGTCGCGGGGACATGGTCGCAATTGCCGGCTCTGCGGACACCGCGGCACGGGATGGCGGTCGGCGCGGTCGGCAACACGGTGTATGCCGTCGGTGGCGGCATCAAACCGACACACGCCGAATCGACTGCTGTGTCCGAGGCCCTGCAGATCGCGCCACGCAAGACCCAGTGGGCGCCGGCGTGGCGTCCGCTGAGGGATGCGCCCATCGCCCGTCAACAGACGGCGACGGCCGTCGCGGACGGCACGATCTGGGTGTTCGGCGGACTCGACAATGCGGGGTCGACCCCGAAGGTCGAGGGGAACGACCCCGCCATCGACACCTGGAAGGCAGGTCCCGACCTTCCGGTTCCGCTCAACCATGCGATGGCGGTCGAATACGGGGGCGAGTTGGTGGTCCTCGGAGGCTGGGTGCCCGAAGGTCCGAATCTCACCGGCAAGACGTCGGACCGGGTGCTCGCGCTTCGGAATGGCAAGTGGGTGGACCTTGCACCGCTGAACGAGCCGCGGGCGGCTGGTGCCGCGGCTGTGGTGGGCGACAGGATCGTGGTCGCGGGGGGACAGGCGGACGGCGCACTGGTGCCGACGACCGAAGTGTTCGACGGCTCGAAGTGGACGACCGTCTCGGACATCCCCACTTCACGGGAGCATCTGGCCGGGGTGTCGGACGGGACGTACTTCTATGCCATCGGCGGGCGCGACCTGGCGTCGGACCAGAACACCGGCGCGGTCGAACGCTACGACCCCGCCGCGGGAACGTGGACTACGTTGCCTGCGATGCCCACTCCGCGCGGCGGGCTCGGTGCGGCGTTCATCGACGGCCGCATCGTCGCGGTCGGTGGTGAACAGCCGACCAAGGTGCTGTCGACGGTCGAGGCTTACGACGTCGCCTCTGGGACCTGGTCATCATTGCCGCCCATGCCCACCGGGGCGCACGGGATGTCCGTTGCGACGGTCGGCCACACCGTCTACGCCATCGGCGGTGCACTACGGCCCACGCACGCGGAGTCCACCGCGACTGCACAGGCACTGGATTTCTGGTGAGAGTGCCGGTGTCGACGGGTCGATCGTCCGGCGGTCAGTCAGGCCAAATGTCTTTTGTCCGTGTAGTTGTGCTCAGTAGAGGGGGACTAGACTTGGCGTTGGAGGGGCGAGTTTCGCAAGAGATGCGGGCCGGGTAGGAAGTGGTTCGTGATGAAGGTGACGGCGACGGCCACCCGTTGTGGCGGCTGGTGGGTGGTGGAGGTTCCGGGAGTCGAGATGGCTCTCACCCAGGCGCGGCGGCTCGATCAGGTTTCTGCCATGGTGGCGGATGCCGTGCATCTGGTCGAGGATGTGCCGGCCGAGGACATCGAGGTGGTCCTCGACTACGAGATTGGGGATTCGGCGGCGCTCATGGAGGCCCGAGCGGCCCACTTGCAGGTCGAGTCCGCCGCCCACGCGCAGGAATGTGCGGCGCGGGCCTCGCGGGCCGCGGTGGCGCATCTGCGCCGATCGGGTCTCTCGGTGCGTGATATCGGTGTCATCCTCGAGCTGAGCCCGCAACGGGTCTCTCAACTCGACCGAGCCGGCGTTCGTGCCTGACACCATCACGATGTTCCTCGCCGGCGACGTGATGACCGGCAGGGGAGTCGACCAGATCCTCCCCTTTCCCGGCGACCCGGAGTTGAGGGAGCGTTGCGTCCGCGATGCCCGCGAGTACGTGGCGTTGGCGGAGAAGCAAAACGGCCCGATCCCCGGCCCCGTCGGGTTCGGGTGGCCGTGGGGTGAGGCGTTGCGCGTCCTCGACGCGGCGGAGCCCCACGCCCGGGTGATCAACCTGGAAACGACCGTCACCACCTGTGCGCGCTTCGCGTCCAAGGGAATCAACTACCGAATGCATCCGTCGAACCTGGGAGTGCTCACCGCTGCGCAGATCGACGTCTGCGTTCTGGCGAACAATCACCTTCTCGACTTCGGTGCCGATGGGCTCGTGGAGACCGTCGACGCGCTGGCCCGCAACGGCGTGCGGACCGTCGGTGCGGGGCGCACCGTGGCGCAGGCGTGGTGTCCCGTGGTCATGAAAACCGGGACGAGTCGGCTGTTGATCTGGGCGGCAGGTATGTCGTCGAGCGGGGTTTCGCCGCACGGGGCGGCCCGTCGGGGGCGGCCTGGTGTCGCCCACCTTTCGGAACCCACCGGCGCCGAGGCGGACCGTGTGCTCGACCGGACGCGGCTGATACGGCGGGACACGGACGTGGTGGTGGTCTCTCTGCACTGGGGTTCGAACTGGGGATACGACGTGCCGGATGCGCATATCGAGTTCGCGCATCGGCTCGTCGACGGTGGCGTCGACGTGGTCTTCGGGCACTCGTCCCATCACCCGCGGCCGGTCGAAATCTATCGTGGCCATCCGATCTTGTACGGCTGCGGCGACCTGATCAACGACTACGAGGGCATCCGGGGGCACGAACGCTACCGCGACGATCTGCGGCTGCTCTACCTGGTGACCCTCGACGCGCGCACGCACGAACTGCTCGAGCTACGAATGGTGCCGATGAGATCCCGGCGGATGCAACTGCAACGCGCGTCGACAAGTGACACCGAATGGCTGCGGCAGGTTCTCGACGGGATCAGCCGCGACTTCGGCACCCGCATCGATACGGGTGCCGACGACGTCCTCGTCGCACGGGCGGACCACGCGAACTGGTAACTGGCGGGTGTGTACGGAGCGGACGCGCTGTGCACACACCGTTGAGCGGATCCCACCAAGGTTTTGTTCGAAGGGAACTGCTCCTAGATTGGACGTATGGAGGGCACGGCACAGTCCTCGATACTGCTCGGAGACGTCCTGAATTCGAGGCGCAGGCGGACCTTCGTCGGACGCCGGGTCGAGCGCGAATTGGTTCGGGCCGGACTGGAGTCGGGCGATTCGCAGTTGTCCGTGCTGTTCCTGCACGGCCCCGGAGGGATCGGGAAGACCACGTTGCTCGACGAGTTCGCGGAGATCGCGGCGGAAACGGGCGCGTCGGTCGTCCGGCTCGACGGGCGCGATATTCCGCCGTCTCCGTCGGCTGTCCTGGCTGCGTTGGGCGAGGCCGTCGATGTGCCTGACACGGGCGTGATCGCGCGGGAGGAGGAACGACTTTGCGTCCTCATCGACACATACGAGGTTCTGGCGCCGATCGACGAGTGGGTGCGCACGCAATTGCTGCCGCGACTACCGGCAACGGCGCTCACCGTGATCGCGGCCCGGACACCGCCCAGCTCCGAATGGCGGTCCGACGCGGCGTGGTCCGAGTTGTTGCGGGTCGTGTCCCTGCGGAATCTCACCCCGCAGGAGAGCAGAGAGTTTCTCCGGGCAGTGGGGGTGCCGCCGCCGCTGCACGAACGGATCTGCCGGGCCACGCACGGCCATCCGCTGGCGCTGGCGCTGTTGGCCGACGTGGCATCCCGCGGCGGCGAGGTGGCGGCCGATCCGTTGACCCCCGACCTCATGGGGGAGCTGATGCAGCGGTTCATCGCGGTGGTGCCGAGCCCCGCGCATCGGCGGGCGCTCGAGGTGTGCGCCCTCGCCCGAGTGACTACCGAGCCACTGTTGCGTGACGCCCTCGGGCTCGAGGACACGCATGAGATGTTCGGGTGGCTGCGACAGCTGTCGTTCGTCGACGCAGGCCCGGATGGCCTGGCCCCACACGAAATGGCCCGCGAAGTCATCGACGCGGACCTGCGGTGGCGCGACCTCGACGCCTACACCGACGTCTTCCACCGCGTGTGCCGGCACATTCGCCACTCGCTTCTGTCCGGTACCGGGCGCGAACAGCAGCGCGTGATCTTCGACCTGAAGTTTGTGTTTCGCAATCTGCCCGGGATCCTGTCCCCGGTGGATTGGGAATCGTGGGGCCGGCACTATCCGGAACCCGCTTCACCGGCGGATCGCGAGACGATCGTCGAGTTCACCCGATTACACGAGGGTGCGGAGGCGGCGGCCATAGCGGCCGCCTGGTACGAATGCCAACCCGACGGCTTCTACATCGTGCGCCGTCCCGACGGTGCGCCTCGTGGATTCTTCGGTCTCATCGATCTGAGCCTCGCGTCCGCGGACGATCTGGCATCGGATCCGGGTGCCGCGGCGGCCTGGCAGTTCGCCCGCGG
This sequence comes from Rhodococcus sp. NPDC059968, assembly GCF_042738615.1. NCBI lineage: Bacteria > Bacillati > Actinomycetota > Actinomycetes > Mycobacteriales > Nocardiaceae > Rhodococcus > Rhodococcus sp. NPDC059968. The sequence continues at coordinate 42,975 of NZ_JBHWUE010000032.1, read as the reverse complement.
GCACTCGCCTCCGCGAACGGGGGAGACCGTCACCCAGACCCGGTTCGTCGTCGACCGGGACACCTATCAGGACCCATCGCCCACGATGAACGCCATTCCGATCATCACCATGCAGCGGTACCTGTGCACACCGAGCCTGTCCTGGGATTTCCTCACACTTGCAGAGCCTGACCGGTGGAACGAGTACTTCGCGGTCGCCGACCTTCCGCGCACCGAGGGTGCCGATTTCGAGGTGGGCGCCCGAACGTACGGGCTGTTCGCGCACGACTTCCGTCGTGTCCCGGTCGACGAGTGGCTCGAGCGGGTAACCGAAGCCGCATTGTCCGAGAGCCCTTCCGCACCTCTGCGACCGGCGCCGGACCTGCTGGTACTGTCGCAACCCGAGTTCGAGCAGGCGGTCCGGCAGGCTTTGCACGACTGGCACCGCCCCGACCTGCTCCGGCGAAACCCGTTGATGCGCACCCGGGTCGTGTGCGATCGCAGCGATGGGGAGCCGGACGTCGCCGAACTCGACAGCGTGCTCCGCGACGCGGTGGACTCGCTGGCCGACAACCCACGCGACGACAAACTGCTGCGGGCGGTCGACCGGACGTACCTGCGCCCGGCCGGAACCCAGGAGGCCGCCGCCCGGGTGCTCGGAGTGCCGTTCAGCACATATCGGCGCCACCTCACACAAGGTGTCGCGCGGATCGTCTCGTGGTTATGGGACCTGGACGTCTACGGACACCCGCAGTGAACACGAATGAGCAGTATTCGGACTGGTGATCGAGCACCGAATGCTTGCATTCTCCTCGTATCCAATCGAGGAGGCTCCCATGACAACTCAGATCGGAAACCGAGCGGTCGTGCTCGGAGCCGGCATGGCCGGCTTGCTTGCGGCCCGCGTACTGTCCGAAGCGTATTCGCAGGTGATTGTGGTCGATCACGACCACCTCCCGGGCACAGCCGAGCCGCGCCGGTGTGTTCCTCAGGGCCGCCACACCCACGTGCTGATCGAACGCGGCCAGCAAATCTTGGAGGAGCTGTTCCCGAGCTTCACCGACGACCTGGTCGGGCTGGGGGTGCCGACCCTGGACAACCTGCGCGACGTGCGGTGGTGCCTGAGTGGGCACCGATTTCCGCAGCCGGAGAGCGGAATGACCGTCGTGAGCGCCAGCCGGCCATTCTTGGAGGGCTACGTGCGTGCCCGGGTGAGCGAACTGGCCGGGGTCACCATCGTGGACCGCTGCGATGCCGCGGGCATCACCACGACGCCCGACCGCCTGCGCGTCACCGGGGTCCGTGTTCTCCGGCGGGCCGACGGCAGTACCGAGGAGATCCTCGACGCCGACCTGGTGGTGGACGCGACCGGACGGGGCTCGCGCGCCCCGATGTGGTTGGTGGATCTCGGCTTCGGACGCCCGGACGAGGAGAAGGTGCACGTCGGTCTCGGCTACGCCACCCGCATCTACCGAGCCCCGGCGCCGGGGTTGGGCGACGACCGAGGGATCGTGATCGGTCCGACACCCGATTCTCCGCGCGGGGGTGCGCTACAGCTGCTCGAGGGAAACCGTTTCCTGGTGACGTTGATGGGGATGCTCGGCGACTATCCGCCGACCGATCCGGACGGCTTCCTCGACTTTGCCTCGTCCCTGCGGATCCCCGACCTCTCCGAGGTGATCCGGGACGCCGAGCCGCTCGAGCAAGCCCGGACATTCCGGTTTCCGGCGAGCGTCCGCAGACGGTATGAACGACTGTCGCTCTTCCCTGCCGGCTTCCTCGTAACGGGGGACAGTCTGTGCAGCTTCAACCCGACCTATGCACAGGGGATGACCGTGGCAGCGCTCGAGGCACTCACGCTGCACCGTCACCTGCAGGGAGGGACCGAGCCACACGCACGCGGCTTCTTCCGCGATGTCGCGAAGGTGATCGACGTTCCATGGGACATGTCGGTCGGCGGGGACCTAGCTTTCCCGGAAGTGATGGGACACCGCAGCCCGAAGATGCGGATCGGAAACGTCTACATCCAGCGCCTGCACAAAGCCGCCGTGCACGATCCCGTGCTCGCTACTGCCTTCATCCGCGTCGCCGCCCTGATCGATCGTCCCGAGCGGCTGATGAGCCCCGGGACCCTGCTGCGGGTCCTGCGTCAGAACGTGTGGCACCCCGCCCGATCCGTGCACCCTGACGCCGCTGGCGAGCGGAATCAGGTCACCGATCAGTGTTGACGCCGACTCGAATCCAGTGCTGGATCCGCCAGATCACGTTGTACCCTGAGTCGGGGCGGCCCCGGGCCGGGGCTGGACATGATGCGTTCTGCGCATACGAGCACACGACCCGGCACTCCCGACAACACTCGATCGTCACGGCGCCGTCCGCGATAATCCACCGGCGGTGAGTCCGGTTTCGGCGCGTTCGACGTGCGTTGATCGTCTCCAACGAGAACCGACGGCCGTCACCGCCTAGAATTTCGGGTGCACAGTCCCGCAGACGCGGCCGATTCGAGCGCGGAGAGTGGCAATGCAAGTTGGAGCGCTATTCGGCAAATACCGGCTGGACCGTCCGCTGACGGTGGATGTGAGCGGCGAGGTCTGGGCGGCGTTCGACACTGTCACGTTCCGGCACGTCGTGGTGCGGGTGCTGCCGCCGGATGCTACCGAGGACGACGAATTCTGCGACCGGTTCGAACGGGAAGTAGGCATCGCGGCGCAGATCCGAAACCCGCATGTAGTCCCGATCCACGACTTCGGGCAGATCGGAAACCGACTCTTTCTCGCAACGCCGCCGACCCAGGGCACGAATCTGCGGACGATCCTCGAGTCCACCGGACCGATGGAGGTATCGCGGGCGGTCGGCGTCGTCGAGCAACTGGCGTCGGCGCTGGAGGCCGTGCGCGCGGCCGGGCTGGTCGAGCAGGAAGTGTCATCGGCGAACGTCGTCGTGCATGACGGGGGACTGATCCAGCTCACCGATGTCGGGCTCCCCACGATTTTCGGGGCCGCCTCGGGCGTCTACGGCCTGACCAGCGTGTTGTACGAGTGCCTCACCGGCGAGGTGTTCCCGACATCGGCGATCCCGACGCCGCCCGTCGGCATGGCCGCCGTGATCGCACGCGGAACGGCGGTCGACCCCGCGCGGCGCTATCGATCGGTTGGCGAACTCGCCGCCGCCGCTCGCGTCGCGGCGCCACCGCAACAGCCTGCCGCCGAGCCCAGTCCCGCGACCCCTCCGATCGACCGGAACCGCCGTCTCGTGGTCGCCGGACTTGCGTTCGCCGCGATCATCGCTGTCGCGATTGTCGGCGGCGTGATCATCGGGTCGGGAACGTCGTCACCCGACGTCGCCGTGCCGACGCCGTCGTCGGGCGCGGCCGGGCCGGCATCGCCGTCGTCGTCACCGACCGCCAAGGGGAACCCGACCGCTGCCGAGCAGGTGCCGCCGGTGCAAGCACCACCACCGACGCAAACGCCGGTCGCGGAGGCACCCGTTCCAGAGGAAGTCGTCCCGACACCCACTCCGGCACCGCAAGCACCACCGATAGTGCCGACGCCCGCACCGCCCCCGGTAGCGTCCGTTCCGCAGGTGCTGCCGTGCTACCCGGGGTACGAGCACACCCCGCCCCCGGACGGTCCGTGTCTCTCGCCCGGCTCGCCACCGGCGAATGCACCGGCCCCCGTACCGGCCCCTGCCCCTGCCCCCGCGCCTGCGCCTGCGCCTGCGCCTGCGCCGCAGGTGCTGCCGTGCTATCCCGGTTACGTGCACACCCCGCCTCCGGACGGGCCGTGCTGGGCTCCCGCGGGCCCGTGAAGTCTCAACGATTGTCGGTGGCGATCCAGGAGTCGTAGACCTCGCTGACAGCCGCGGCGATCGCTCGGCCGTGCAGCGTCCGCGCGGATCGCGGTTGTTCGATTTGGATTCCGCCGGCAGCGTCGATGGTCAGGCGGTTGACCAGGTTGGACGCGGATTCACCGCTATGCCGTTCTCCGGGTTCGGCCACGCGCACACAGACACCGCTTCCGTCGAGGGCCTTCGCGATCGCGTTCCGGACGTCCGACTTGAGCCGCGCGGGAGCGAGGCCGCCGATGAGGACTTCGTTTCCTCGGTAGCCGTGAAACGACAGCGCCCACTGGAATCGTCTCGCTGACAGGGAGCGTAGAAGCGGAAAGCTGTGCACGCTGAGATCGCCCGAGGAAATGTGCCATGCCCGATAAGCGTTGCCTCCCGGTCGCCACCCTTTACACGTCCACAGGGTCGAATGGCGTGATCCGAGCGAATCGACGACCTGTTCAGCCTGCTGATCCGTTCGGGTTTCGATGGCGCCACCGTGCGGTGCCAGAACCACGAGACGGTGATGTCGCCCGTCGTCTTCGAGTCGCTCGATGAACTCGCCCTCGGTTTCGGCCTCTTCCTCGGTCATCGCGGGGGCGGTGCACCGACGGTCGAGAATCACCGTCTGTCCCGGCGCCGCGCCGAGCCGCCGACAGCCCCCCTCTGTTATCCGGATGGTGTCGATCTCTTCCACATCGGTGTCCGGGATCAGCGTGAACAGTGCGGTCGTTTCCCCGTGGCTCACGCGAGCCTGCTGACGCGGCGCCGCTCCCAGTCGAGCCAACATCCGCGGGTGAATCCCGATACGTTCGCCGGCCGATGCATTGGTGGAGCGATCGTGACGGACTGCGAGGCGCAACGGCATCGAAAACTGCTGAAACGGACGCTGTTCGAACACCTCTTCAGGTTAGGCGCGAATCCGTTGCGGGTGCGGTCGAAACGAGCAACCGCCACCGATCTCGTCGCGTGCGAATGCCGTGATTCGATGAGGCCCCTTGTCGGCAGTCCTCGCGCGGCGAAGACTCGAATCCATGAGTAATAAAGCAGTGGTCAGTCTCACCACCGGTCTCGAGGACGCCGAGAAGGTGACGGTTGCGTTTCTGGTCGCGGTCGGCGCGGCAGAGCAACAGCGCGAGACGCTGATGTTTCTCACGAAAGAAGCGGTACGGCTCGCGCTCGACGGCACGATTCAGGGCGTGGCCTGCGAAGGTTGTCCGCCGCTTCCCGATCTGGCGGCACGATTCGCGACCGCGGGCGGCATCTACATGGTGTGTCCGATCTGCTTCGAGGCCAAGCACCTGGACAAGGACGCGCTGGTATCGAATGCCGAACTTGCCGGGACAGTGCCGATGTGGAAATGGATCGGCGACGAAGGGGCGGTCACCTTCAGCTACTGACCGGCGGAGCGAGCGAGGCGCCGGGTCCAGTTACACTGCGCGCGTGAGTAATCGAGTCGATTCGATCTGGGATCACGGGGAACAGGGCCGGCAGTGACTGATCGCTACGTACTCGTCGACACCGACATCGGCGTCGACGACGCCCTTGCTCTGCTCACCGTTGCACACCACCCCGGAACCGAGATCGTCGGTGTCGGAACCGTATTCGGGAACTGCCCCGAACGGCAGGCCGCGCGGAACGCCCTCACCGTTCTGGCCGTCGCCGGCCTATGCGACGTTCCGGTGTGCATCGGACAACCACGTCCCGGCACGCCCCCTGCCACCCGCTCCCCGCACGGACTCGACGGACTCGGCGACCGCGGTTATCGGCCACCACCGGGCGTGGGTCCGGCGCCCGAGTCCGCCGTCGATCAATTGCTCCGCGTCGCCGAGGAGCGGCCCGGCGCGGTGGACCTGCTGTGCCTGGGTCAGCTCGCCAACATCGCCGCTGCCGTCACACGCGACCCACGGGTCCTGACCCGGTCCCGTTCGGTCACCATCATGGGCGGCATGGGACCCGCCTCCCGTAGAGACGTCGAGGCCGCAGCACAACCACAATTCCTCGGGAAAGGTGACACCAACGCCAACCACGATCCAGCCGCGGCCATGGTGGTCGCTGCAGCGCCTGGGAAGATTACGTGGGTGGGAATGAATGTCACCGGCCGACTCCGATTGGCCTGGGCCGATGTCGACGCTCGTTCCGCGGTGGGAAAGACTGCGACCTTCGTCCGCGACATCACCGAGGACTATCATCGGTACTGCACCAGCACATACCGCGCCGAGGACCCGATCTACACCGCGCACGATTCCGTCGCGGCCGCCGTGATGCTCGACCCCGCGGTCGTGCTGACCGCCACCGACGCCCAACCTCGGGTGCATCACGAGGACGGCCGGGCCGCCGTGTGGGGCGTCAATCCAGTACGGGGGCCGGCACATCGATTCGTGACCGACCTCGATTACCGTTCGGTCGGAGCGCGGATCACCGCCACACTCGAAGCAGATTCTCCCGGATCGGTCTCGACCGGCTAGCAGCGCCGATACGTCACCTGCCGGTGTTCGACACGGCGTCGACGGACCTCATACGACGGCGTCGAGCAGATGCAGTTCCTCCGCCACGATCAGATCGACCTCTTCACTGGTCAGACCGGACAACAGATGTGCCGTCAACATCGCTCTCACCTCCTCATGTGCTCCTACTTATTCGTCGAATCGGCGATCGCGATATCGACAAAACCGGGCACATTTTCGGGAGGTAAATTTCGGCGTCGACCGCAGGATCCCGAGATCGTCCGAAGTGATGTGGCAACGTCCGCCGACGCGACTACTTGCCGTCGACCGGAACTGCATCCGCACCCGGTGCGGAGGGATCGAACGGTGGCGGGTCGGCTGGATCGAATCCACCTCGCACCGTCGAGCAGGTTGCCCCCGGTTCCGGGTAGGTGTTCGGGTTCTGACGTAACGCCGTGAGGAAGTCGGAGATCCGGGGATCGGTTACGTCGTCGAGTTTCAGTTGGTGACCCCACGACTGAAGGGACACCGCCGAATCGAGACCGGGGTACGGCGACATCAGGGTGTACGGTTCGCCGTCGACCTTCGCTGCCAATGTCGAGACCTCGTCGGCGCTCAGTCGGTCCGGGTCGTAGGTCACCCACACGGCGCCGTGCTCGAGAGAGTGCACGGCGTTCTCGCTGCGGATCGCTTCGGGATAGACAATTCCCGTGCACGTAGCCCAGTACTGGTCGTGTGCACCGCCGAACGGGGGAGTCTGGTCGTACGCCACCCGCTGCGGTGCCTGCACATGGGCGGCGGGCGGATAGTCGATGGTGACGATCCCTTCGATTCCCAGTGACGGGTCCGGATTGTCCGCGCTCGGCGAGAAGTCGCGGCCGTCGTCAGTTCCGGAGGTCAGCGCGTAGGCAACGACGGCGACCGCTCCCACGACGACCACGACAGCGGCGAGCAGCAGCCAGGGGAGGCGCCGCATTCCGCCCGGTGACGGTCGAGAGTTCGGGCCTTCGCCGCGGTCGTTCGTCATAGCCGATCCTTCGTCTCACCGGGGGCCTGACCGCGCATCCCCATCTACGAAGCATGGTAGTAGACGGTGGAACAGCGCCCGGCTGGACTACGGTGCGGCGATCTACCGTCTGGCCATCGCTGCGATTCGCAGATCGCGGGTACGAGCCTGGTGCGCGATCATCAGGATCCGCGCCTTTTCGGCGTCGCCGCTCTGCACGGCGGTCAGGATCTCGCGGTGTTCCGTTTCGATCTGCTGCAGATTGGAGGAGGCCTGGGCTTCCTCCGCGTCGTAGACCCGCAACTGGGCGTCGAGTCGGTCCATCAGCTGTGCGATGGTCTGATTGTGAGCGGCGCTGCGAAGCGCGCTGTGCCACTCGTTGTGTAGCGCCAGGCTTGTCGAGGGATCGGGTGATTCGATCGCCTGCTCGAACAACCGGCTCAACCGCGCCAGGTCCAGTTCGGTGTGGCGGGTCGCGGCGGAGTAGGCGATCGCGGACTCGAGTGCGATTCGTGCCTCGCAGATCTCGAGCACCTCCTCGGGAGTTCGCTCGCGCACCCGGTACCCACGCGGCGCCTGGACCACCAGGCCCTCGTTTTCGAGTCGCTGCAACGCTTCCCGTACCGGTGTACGGGACAGTCCCAGTTCCGCACCGATGGTCGCCGGTATCAACATCGTCCCGGGCCGGTCGGCGCCGCCGGTGATCCGCTCACGCAGCTGTTTGTACGCCGATGATTCTCTCTCCACCGAGTTCCCCTGTCCGGGCACGAACGCCATGCCACGGAGCAAGCGTTACCAGAGGCGAGTAACCGAAGTAAAGGGTTTGAATCCATGTGTATACAGATGCAGACAGAGATGTGCAGTCGTTCGTAGGCTCCTCCGCGTCAGCACAAGGAGAAGCCATGAATACCCACTCAGCACGGCAAGTCCGTAGCAGAGAATCAGCACCCGTCGGATCGGACGTCGTCGGGAATGTCTGAGACGCAACTTGCCGCACCGCGCCCGACCCGGGCCGAGCCGACGGGGGAGGATCGCCGTCGGCCGCGACGCGCCGCCACGCGCCGCCGACTTCAACCGTCGGTGTTACTGCCATGGGTGGTGCCCATCCTCGTGATCCTCGGCTGGCAGTGGGCGTCCTCGACCGGGGCGATCTCGCCCTCCATCCTGCCTCCGCCCAGCAAGGTCCTGGCCACGGCAGAGCAGTTGTGGACCGCCGGAGAGCTGCAGAGACACCTCACGGTCAGCGTGCGCCGAATTCTGATCGGGTTCACCCTCGGAGCCTCGATCGGACTCGTGCTCGGCTTCGTAGTCGGGCTCTCGCGAATCGCCGAGGGACTCGTGGATCGCACCCTGCAGATGTTGCGCGCGCTCCCACACCTCGCCCTGGTCCCGCTGCTGATCGCGGCGTTCGGTATCGGTGAACTCCCGAAGGTCGTGCTCGTCACGCTGGGTGTGATCTTTCCGGTGTACCTCAACACGGTCGCGGGAATCCGCACCGTCGATCCGAAACTCGTTCAGCTCGGCGAGTCCTACGGGCTGGGTCGAGGCGCCCGAATTCGGGACATCATCGTTCCCGGAGCCATGCCGATGATTCTGACCGGCATCCGCTATGCACTCGGCGTCGCCTGGTTGACGCTGGTGATCGCCGAGACGATTGCCACCAGTGAGGGCATCGGATTCCTCGCTCAGAACGGCCGGGACATGCTGCGCAACGACCGCATCGTTCTCGCGATCCTGCTGTACGCCGTCGCCGGACTGCTCGCCGACCAGATCACCCGGCTGATCGAGGCCCGTGTCCTGCGCTGGAATCCCCACTACCAGGGAGGAAATCGCTGATGCCTGCCACCAACCTCGTCGGCCTCGATCTGGTCGGCATCGGCCACCGATACCGTGACACGACTGTTCTCCACGATATCGACCTGACCGTCGAGCCCGGTGAGTTCGTCTCGTTCCTCGGCCCCAGTGGGGTCGGCAAGTCCACGCTTCTGAGGATCGTCGCCGGGCTCGAACAACCGACGCACGGTGTCGTCGAATCCACCGGCGGCACGTCGGGCGGCACGATGTCGCGGATGATGTTCCAGGAGGACCGTCTGCTTCCATGGCGGAACGTCCTGGACAACGTGCAGCTCGGAACTCGGCACCAACGCGAACGCGCCCTCGAGCTGCTGAACGACGTAGGTCTGTCGGGGCGTGAGAAAGACTGGCCGTCAGAGCTTTCCGGAGGGCAGCGTCAACGGGTGGCGCTGGCCCGGGCGTTGCTGCATCGGCCTCACGTCCTCTTGCTCGACGAGCCGTTCGGTGCCCTGGACGCGATCACCCGCGTGGCGATGCAGCAACTTCTCGAACGCGTCCTCGCCGAGCAGCCGAGGACGGTACTGCTCGTGACCCACGACGTGGAAGAGGCACTGGTGCTCTCCGACCGCGTTCTGCTCTTGACCGAACAGGGCATCACCCGCGATCTGAGGATCCCGCACGCCCGACCACGACACCGCGGAGACGCCCAACTCGCGGCCTGGAAGGAGGAGCTGCTCGACGGACTCCTCCAGGCAGACAACGCACTCTCGTATCCCTAGTCCACTTCTGTGGTTTTCTCGGAAAGGCCCTCACTCTCATGTCACCCCGCGTCACTTCACAACTCCGCGCCCTCGATCGGCGGGGATTCCTCAGGGCCGCCGGCGCCGGAGTCCTGGGCCTCTCCGCCCTCTCGCTGACCGGCTGCGCTGCGTCGGCATCCGGCGCAGCGGACGGCCCGCTGACCGAGGTGCGATACGCATTGATCGGCGACGGGAAGGCCGAGCCCGGCACGATCCTGCGCAACAACCTGGGCGGATTCGACCTCGCCAAGGATCTGGGGGTTCCCGTCCAGTGGCCGTCAGGTTTCCCGGCGTCGCTCCCGGTGATGGAGGCCGTCAAATCGGGAAGTGTCGACTTCTCCTTCGCCACCGCCACCGCGGTGATCTACGCCATCGGCGGCGGTGTGCCGATCGTTCCGCTGGTTGCCTATCCACTTCCCGCCAACGAGGTCGACATCCTGGTTCCGCAGGGATCGGACATCAAGTCGGGTGCAGATCTGCGAGGGCGCAAAGTCGCGGATCATCGCGGCACCACCGGCACGTACAGCTTGGTGAAGTATCTGGAATCGGTCGGTCTCACACTCGACGACATCGAGTACGTCAATCTTCCTGCCGCAGATGCGGAGGCCGCCTTCGCGGAGGGCAAGGTCGATGCGTGGATCAGCTGGCAGCCCACCATCGAGTTGGCCAAGCGGAAACACAATGCGGTCGCGCTTCCCGACGTGAAGACGTACGACTACGCCTTCTTCGTCGCGAGTGAGGACTTCGCATTCAACCACCCGGATGCCGCGGCCACACTGGTCCGGAACGTGCGCGATGCGCAGCGCTGGATAGACGGCAACCCGGAGGTCGCGATCTCCGCGTTCGCCGAACTGGGTGGATTCGGGAACAGCGATCTCGAGGAGCAGGTGTATCTCGACCTGGTGAAGGCGAGACGTTTGTCCTATTCCGGTGCAGGTGAATTCGCTGCGCTCGATGCGGCGGCGATCAGCGGAACCCAGGACCTCGCCGACAACTTCCACGATCTCGGTGTGTACCCGGACCGGGTCGACGTGACAACGTGGTTGCAGGATTCGCGTTTCGACTCGATCAAGTCAGTCATCACTCAAGCGCTCGCGAAGTAGGTATCACCGCACATGTCTCCCTCTCGTATGCATCTGGCCGCCTTCGTGACCGCGGGCCCGGGTCGGCCCGGCGGCTGGCGATACCCGGCATCGGTTCCCGGCTGGCTCAGCGCCGGCTACTACCAGAACATCGCTCGCACCCTCGAAGACGCTCGTTTCGATCTCGCGTTCTTCGCGGACATCCTCTCGGTGCCCGACCGCTTCGGCGGCAGCCCGGATTCCCAGCTACGCAACGGTGCACTCGGTTCGATGCGACTCGACCCACTTCACGTGCTGTCGTCGATGGGTGCGGTCACGTCGCACCTCGGCCTCGCCGCCACGGTCTCCACCACGTACGCGCAACCGTTCACCGTCGCGCGGTCCTTCGCCACCCTGGACCACCTGACCGAGGGACGTGCGGCCTGGAATGTGGTGACCTCGTTCCAGGAGTCGGAAGCGCGAAACTTCAACCGGGACGAACAGTTCCCCCGTGAACAGCGCTATGAGCGGGCCGACGAGTTCCTCGAGGTCGCGGGAAAGCTCTGGGACAGCTGGGAGGACGACGCCCTCGTCCTCGACACCGAACAGCCGTTGTTCGCCGATCCGGATCGAGTGCACCCGATCCGTCACAAGGGTGACTGGTTCACCGTGCAGGGCCCGCTCAACGTCCCCCGGCCCCCGCAGGGCTACCCCGTGGTGATCCAGGCCGGCGCGTCCGCCAAGGGCAAGGACTTCGCGGCACGGTGGTCCGACGTGATCTTCTGCAGCCATGCGTCCCTCGAATCGGCGCAGGACTTCTACAAGGAGATCAAGGAACGGGCCGCCGCTCACGGCCGAGACCCCGAGGCTGTGAAGATCCTTCCGTCCATCGCGCCCGTCGTCGGGGCCACGACGGCGATCGCGCAGCAGACATTCGAAGAGCTCTTCGATCTCGTACCGCCCCTCGGTGGACTGTCCACACTCGCGTACCACTTGGACGTGGACCTGTCGACGTTCCCACTCGACGAGCGGCTCCCCGATGTCGAGGTTCCCGGCGTCGAAGGCCATTACCAGGAGGTCAGGGAGATGACCGAGCGGGAGGGGCTGACTCTGCGCGAGCTCGGGAAGCGCTACGGCGGTCGCGTCGAAGGTGGATTCATCGGCACTGCAACAGAAGTCGCCGACGGGCTGGAGGAATGGTTCGGGCAGGGGGCCTGCGACGGGTTCATGGTGCAGGCGCCGTACCAGCCGGGCGGATTCGAGGACTTCACCCGTCACGTGGTTCCCGAGTTGCAGAAGCGAGGACTGTTCCGCAAGGAATACGAGGGGAGCACCCTGCGCGAGAACCTCGGGCTGCCGCGAGTGCAGAGCGGGGAGTGGGCCAACCGGGTGCGTCGAGCCGCCGGGGCCGCGCTGTGAGTTCCGACGTGGCGGAAGTGTCCGGGCACACGGTATCCGGGGCGCCGGGACGATTCATCCTCGATGCCCGCGAGAACCACCTCGTCTCGGATTCGAGGTTCGGCCCGGCCGAGGCCATCCAGGCCGGCGAACTGCTCCTGGCAGCGATCGTTTCGTGCGCGATGGCGAACATTCAGTCCAACGCCGAGGCCGACGACATCCGCGTGACCCACATCGAGGTGCACGCTTCACATCGACGGGGTACGGCCGACCCGACTCGCTACGATTTCACGGACGTGCGCATCGAAGTGCACGGCGTGGACCAGCCGACGGCCGACTCACTGGCCGCGAAGTTCGCGGCGTCCTGCCCGATCTACAACACCATCAGGCGGGGAAGCGGAATCGAGTTGACCACCACAGCCCACTCGTAACGGAGCGATTCGATCGGACCGGGGTGCGCCTTACAACGCTCGCGTGGCGCAGGAGGGTCAGAGTGACGGGCGCGTGCGGGAGATCGCGGTGTCGATCACCGCGAAGAGGTCGTGCTGTGGAACCGTGTCGCCCGCGCCGGCCGTCTGGGCTGCCTCGATCAGATCATCGGTGAGGCTGTCGAACAGCAGCGCCGTGCGGGGGTCGGTCCGCTGGCCGGGACTGTCGAAGGCCCGCAGCGCATCGACCGCGTCGCGGTACCGGCCGAGCCCTTCGGGCGCCGCGCTCACCTGCATCGCGTGCACGTTCATCGCGCTCAGCTCCGAACCATGCTGTTGGACAGCCGGGCTTCGTTCAATGCTCGACTGGCGGGATCGCAGCGGTACTGACCGGTAGTGGTGTGCCGGTAGCCCGGGCCATCCTTGGCGACGGCGTGCCCGCAGTAGCGGCATTCGTGACCGGACTGCCCGATGCGGATGGTTTCGAGGGTGGGATACGTGTTGGTACTCATTGTTCTCGTTCGTCGGTGTGGTCGGTGGTGTCTGTGAAGGTGGGGTCGAACGGTTGGGGTGGGCTTCGGGGTACCACTGCCGTCGGCGGCCGCGTCATGCGTATTCGACGAGGGGCTCGGCCGAACCGGCATGGGCGCGTTCCAGTGCCTCCCAGACGAGGCCGTAGCGCTTGAGGGTCATCTCGTCCGCGTTCGCGAGCAGGGCGTTCAGGAGGGAATGCGGGTCGTCCTGCCAGGAGTGCAGCGCGGCCGCGACGGTTCTGTTGGTGAACAGACCCGATTGGGCAAGGGCGTAACTCCACTCGTCGAACAGACCGCTGTGGATGCGTTCGACAGCGTCGTGGTCGAATCCCTCGGCGACGAAATCACGCGCGAAGGTGGCCGTGACGTAGTCACCGCAGGTAATCGGTTCTGCATTCATTGGTGCGAGCACCCTCCGTCAGTGGCGGCGTCGGACCAACGGGCGACCCCGGTTCGTGAGTATGAGACAGGTCACATCGTCGCCCACTACGTCGGGATGGCGCATCGGCCGAATCACCGGGGGTATACCTATCTTCTGGTCCTGGCAGCCGTCGTCGGGTGGGGACACGGACCGTTCGGCCTGGTCACAGGCTTTTACCTCGGAAGGAAGCTCCTATGACCGTCACCGACCTCGAGGTCCTCCCCAACCTGCGCGACCTCGGCGGGCTTCCCCTCGCCGAGGGGCGCCGGACCCGTGCCAGGGTGCTGTACCGCAGCGCTCTGCCGGCGCCGGGCGACGCCCGACCCACCGCGGTCGATGAGTGGCCGGCCCGCACCGTCGTCGACCTGCGCAGTCCCCGGGAGTTCGCGACCCGGGTGCATCCGTTGCAATCGGAGAAAACCGCCGTGCACCAGATCTCGCTGCTGTCCGATGCCGAGGTCGCCGCGCCGAACCAGGGTGCCCGACTCGCTGACGTCTACCTCGGGATTCTGACCAACGCGGGGGATCGGCTCGTAGACGTCCTGCGGGTGGCGGCCACCGCCCCCGGCCCGGTGCTGCTGCACTGCGCGGCAGGCAAGGACCGCACGGGGGTCGCAGTGGCATTGCTGCTGCGCACGGCCGGAGTCGAGCCCGATGACATCGTTGCCGACTACGAATCGACCAACCAGCACATGGACGCTGTCGTTGCCCGCATTACCCGCTTCGCTCCCGAACTCGGCCAGGCGCATCCCAACGACCGCGATCTCCGGGGTGCGGTCCCCGAGGCCATCGAGGGTGTCCTGGCCCGCTGGGACACCCACCCGGGCGGCATGCACGCGTGGCTGCGGGCGCACGGTGCCACCGACGAGACGATCCGACTCTGGATCGCGCGTTTCACCGGGTGACCAGCAGAGCGCCGGTGATCTTGCTGCACCCACCCTCGCGGCCGAGCAGTGTCCTGCCCAGCAGCACCAACCCCCACGGGCCGATCACCCAGATCGGCCAGGGGTAGATCATCACGCCGGTTGCGAGCGAGACGATGCCCCAGATCGCGATGTTGAGTCCTCCGGCGGCGAGCCAGGCGAGCCACTCGATCCGCTGGTGACCCGGGATGCGACGCCGCGCGGGGCGGGCCACCGGTGCCCCGGCCCGCGCGGTGGCAACGGCCGGGGGTGCCGACGGAAGATCACCCAACACCTGATGCGCCTGCTGTTGGGTGGTCGACTGATACACCTGTGCCACCCTCTGGTCGAACTCGCCGATGGTCAGTCGCCCTGCGGTGAGGTGCCGCCCGAGTTCACCGACGATCTGCTCGCGTTCGGAATCGGATATCCGGATGTTGTCCGCGTACTGCATCGGACCCTCCTCAGCAATGACATTCCACTGTGGAATGTCGCTCCTACCATGATCGATATGCCACAGTGGAATGTCAACCCCCGACTGCGCGAAGGACCGTGCCATGCCCGAACGCCCCCTCAACGCCACTGCGGCATCGCTCCTCGGGTTCCTGCACGAGGGAACCAAAACCGGATGGGACCTGGTGGTGACCGCGCAGGAACGCATCGGCAAATTCTGGTCGATCACGACCAGCCAGGTGTATCGGGAGCTCGCCGCAATGGAACGCTCCGGGTTGATCGAGGCGGGGGAACGGGGCGCCCGCGAGCGCAAGCCCTACACGCTCACCGACGACGGTCGCCGGGCGTTCGCGGAGTGGATCGAGCGCGACCCCGGCCCGGAGAACATCCGTTATCCGATGCTGCTCACCGTCGCGTTCGGCGCGCACCTTCCGCCCGAGCACTTGGCCGCGATGCTGGACGCGCACCGCGCAGCGCACGAAAGTCAGCTCGCCGAGTACGAGCGTGACGCCGCGGTGCACGGTTCCAACCGATTCGCGCTGGCCACGCTCGACTTCGGGATCGTGTACGAACGTGCGGTACTCGAATGGTTCGATCGCGTCGGAAACCGTCTGGGGCAGGGAAGTCGCTGACGGCCCCGCTGCTCGCCAGGTGCGGATTTCGGAGAGTCAGCCGATCACGCCGTCTTCGGCGACGACAGACGTCGGCAGGTCCACCCGTTGCGGAGTGCCGACTTCATCGCAGATCACGGTGACGAACGCCGGAAACACTATTCGCCACGAGCCGCCGACGGGAGACAACGCGCTCGCGGCGAAATCGGCCCACTCCTTTGGCAGCAATGTCGCTGGTTCTTCCTGCAGCCATTGCGGCGTGGGAATCCGGCGGTTCTTCTCCTCGGCGGGGTCGACGACGAACCGCACGTCGGTGGCGGTACCGGTTCCGATGTTGCGGAGCCGGAATCGGTCGACGGGTCCGCGGATGCGCTGGACTTCGAACTCGACGTGTTGCGGGTGTGGGAATGCACGCTCTGCGGCTTCGGCGATCCGGGTCAACGCGGTGACCTGCTCGAGCGCGGCGTCCAGCGCAGTCTCGGCCTCGCGCCTGGCCTGATCGGCGAGGGTTGCCTTCCGCCACGCTGCGGCAGTGGTGGCACCGAACAGCACCGCAGCCGCCGCGCCGACCCACGATGCGGTTCTCATGCGCGGAAACTTACCCGACCGCATATCGGGGAGGCTCGCTGGTGATGTCTCCGCGAGCGGTGAGGCGCCGGTCGATGGTCAGGGGTTGACGGAGAGGAACACGTAGGCCGCCAGCAGTACCAGGTGGACGCCGCCTTGGAGGCGGGTGGCACGGCCGGGGACAACCGTCAGCATGCCCACCACCACGGTGATGGCGAGCAGCACGACCTGGGTGGGACCGAGGCCGAGCAGGAGTGGGCCGTCCAGCCAGATCGACGCGACGGCAATGGCCGGGATGGTCAATCCGATGCTGGCCATCGCCGATCCCAGGGCCAGATTCAAGCTGATCTGGATCCGGTTTCTCTGCGCCGCCCGCACCGCGGCGAGGGTTTCCGGCAGAAGCACGAGCAACGCGATGACCACACCGACGATGGATTGTGGCAATCCGGCATCCTCGACCGCGTCCTCGATCGCGGGGGACTCGACCTTCGCCAATCCCACGACTGCGCACAGCGCCAGCACCAGCAGGGCGAGGCTCATACCCGCCATCCTGCTCGTCGGGGGTGCGGCGTTCTGGCCATCGGCGTACACAGGTTCGTCGGCGATGACGGGCAGGAAGAAATGCCGATGCGGTCCGGTCTGGGTGAGGACGAACATCCCGTACAGAACCAGCGAGGCCACCGCCGCGAATATCAATTGAGCCGAGGAGAATTCAGGGCCTGGCCGGCTCGTCGTGAAGGTCGGCAGCACCAGGCTCAAGGTGGCCAGTGACGCCACCGTCGCCAGTGCCGCGCCCGTACCCTCCGCATTGAACAGCGCGAGTCCGTATCTTCGTGAGCCGACGAACAGCGACAACCCCATGATTCCGTTGACGGTGAGCATCACCGCCGCGAATACCGTGTCGCGCGCAAGCGAGGCCGTCGTCGGGCCACCCGAGATCATCAACGTCACGATCAATCCGACCTCGATGACGGTGACGGCGACAGCGAGAATCAGCGATCCGAACGGCTCGCCAACCCTGTGTGCAACCACCTCGGCGTGATGAACAGCTGCCAGCACTGCCCCAACCAGCACCACCGCCACGACGAGCACCAGAACGGTGCCGATGTCTCGGCCCCAGGTGACGCCCAACACCGCAACGGAGACCGGTGGTACCACCAGCGGCCACTCCGCAGTGACCGACCGCCACCCGAACGCCATGATTAGACCTTGCCAGCTCTATCCGCTCGGGTGGACCGCAATGCGGAACCCGCATCACCCATCCGCGGCGGTCCAGCGGTTATGTCCGGGCCGCCTGGGTTCGGGTGAGTGCAGCCTGCGTCGCAGCCTCGACTGTCATCACGATGAAATCGCGTCGGCGAGTCCCGGTCGCGACCACGCGGAAGTGGTGTCGAAAACAGCCGGTCTGCGGTCTGCATAGCTACCCGTCCGTCGACGAGCGTGATCACTGTGATGAGGAGTTCCTCGGCGTCGATCTCGGAAAGTTCGGAGACCGCGTCACGTGCGCCGGCGACTATCGCCTGAGTGTGCTTATGTCGCGACGCTTCCGCCAGGTGCCTCGAGCTCGAGTCCCTCCCAGAAATTGACGCGGTCGGCGCCGGAACAGTAATTCGCGGTGCAGCCCTCGAGTGGCTCGAGCACGTGCCGCAGATTCATGTCAGAGGAGCGAGGTACCTTCTCGTTGCGACGAAAGAGGTCGCCACTCACACTCACGAATCCGAGGCATTCCGGCTCGGGTGGATACGAGGTGCATCCGCGCCTCGTATCTCGAGAGAGTGGCGACCTTTCTCGGCCCGCCACCCTCTCGCTACTCGTGATTCTCATGGTCTGCATGAGGGCATTCAGCCGTGCCGGATCAGGATCAGGCCGGCTCGGCAGCGATCCGCCCCGATTTCACCGCGGCGACCAGGGTTGCGTGATCGGCTTCGGTTTGATCGGCGTAGCCGACGGCGTACCGTCCGATCACCTCGTCCAGTTCCGTGTCGTTGGCGAAGTAGCCGGCGAGCACCCGTGGATCGAGCGAGCGGGTGTGTGCACGGGCGAGCAGGGCGCCGGCGAGCCGGCCGTAGTCGTCGAGATGGTCTTGCTCCAGACCGGTTGGATCGATGTCCCCTTTGAGGTTTCGGAACTGCCGCACGATGTACGGGAGGCCGTCGACGGTCGTCCAGCCCAGCAGAATGTCCGATTCCGCCTGCACCAACCGGGCGCCGTGCACTATCCGCTTGCCCTCGTGTTTCGGCTCGTCGACCGGTAGATACGCCGACAGTGCGGACGGCCGGGCCTGTTTCAGTTGAAGGACGAGCACCTCGTCCCCATTACCGTGCAGCAGGGCGATGTAACTGCGCAGACCCACGCTGCCGGTTCCGACGATCCGGAACGCGACGTCGGACACGGCGAATCGGGTGATCAGATTCCGGCGAGACTCGCGCAGCGAGTCGACATACAGTTCCAGACCATCGGTCACGGCATCGGCCGTTGCGTGGTCGACGTGGGTGAGGACCGGAGGATCATCGATGAATCGCCGTCGGCGGATCCCGGTCTCGTGATCTTCGAGGTGGGCGGTCCACTTCGCCGCCACCTTCTCGCTGGTATTGCGTCGCGCCTTGTGCGCGGCCTTGTCGAAGTCGTCGAGCAGAGCGTCGGCCTTTGCCCGCTCGAGCACCGACTTGTCCGGTAGTGCATTCCAGGACTGAAGAAATGGCAGTTCGGCGAGATCGCGGATGGTGCGCCGATACGATTTGACGGCGTCTTCGGCGGCCTCGATGCAGCCGTTCTCGGACACATCGCCTTCGCGTCCGGCGAGGACCAGGCTTGCGGCGAGGCGTTTGAGATCCCATTCCCACGGACCTGGGAGGGTCTCGTCGAAATCGTTGATGTCCATGACGATTTGACCGTCCGGTGTCCCGTACAGGCCGAAGTTGGCCGCATGAGCGTCACCGCACAGCTGTGCTGTCAATCCGGTAACCGGAGAGGCGGCGAGGTCGGCTGCCATCAGGCCGGCGGCGCCGCGGAAGAAGGCGAACGGGGAGGCGATCATCCGCCCGATTCGCAGCGGGATCAGATTCGCGAGCCTTCCCTCGTTGCCGGCCTCGACGAATTCGAGCACATCTGGCCGTCCTGCGCCGACCGCGGCGCTCTCGTGCGCACTGGACGGCACGGTGGCCTGCAATGCGTCGCCACGCGCGAAGACGTCGTCCGCCTCGATCTGAGTTCGCAGGTCGACGGCTCGGGCTCGATTCTTCGTCACCTCGGCGACACTATCCCAGGCCCTGTCACCGTGTACCTCGTCAGCGTTCGCTCGTGCTGCCGTATCGCCAGGACAGGGCGCCGCCTTCGCCACACGACATTGTGGCGGCCGAGTGGTTATGCTTCGGTTTCCGGTGGTCGGCAGCATCCGGCGCCGGAGACGCGTTCCGGCGGCATGCCGTGCCGCCGGGCCTTCTTAACGGAGGAACCCATGTCCGCTGAATCCGTCGCCGCCACCCCCGAGTCCTCCGGCGGCCACATCCGATTGACGTCACACAGCGGCGGTGTCGGGGCCCTGCCGATCCACTGGGGAGCACCCTCGGCGTCCGAGCGCGGGCCTGTGGTCGGCACCACCACCAACCGCGCCCACCGCAACGTGATCGGAACGCACAGCGGTTCGTACAGCATCTACCGGGCACTGGCGGTGGCGTCGGGCGCGCTGTCGCGCCATCACAAGGCCGACCTCACCGATACCGCGCCCACGAACATCATCGGCCCGTACCCGCAGTGGAGCGAGTCCGGCAAGATCGTGAGCCTGGACCCGTGGGGTGCCACGGTGGCCGAGGTTTTCGCCGCCGAATTGGCGGCTGGTCACGACATCCGCCCCAGCATCGCCGTAACCAAGGCACACGTGATCCTGCCGGAGGTCATGGAGGCCATCCAGAAAGGTCGCCTGCACCCGGACGGCCGCTTCCTGCTGCCCAGCGGTGCTGCGCTGGTCACCAAGGCGGCGATCGAACCCGTCTGGCACCTGCCGGGTGTGGCGGAGCGCTTTCACTGCAGCGAGGCGGATCTGCGCCGCGTGCTGTTCGAGGAGACCGGCGGCATGTATCCCGAGCTCGTGACCCGCTCGGACCTCGAAGTGTTCCTGCCCCCGATCGGGGGTCAGACCGTGTACATCTTCGGCGACGCGCGCGACCTTGCCGATCCTGGGGTGGAGCTGACCGCACGCGTACACGACGAGTGCAACGGCTCGGACGTGTTCGGTTCCGACATCTGTACCTGCCGCCCGTACCTCACGCATGCGATCGAGGAGTGCATCCAGGGTGCGCAGCGCGGTGGCGTGGGCTTGGTGGCGTACTCCCGCAAGGAGGGCCGTGCGCTCGGTGAGGTGACCAAGTTCCTGGTCTACAACGCGCGCAAGCGCCAGGTGGGCGGCGACACGGCCGACCAGTACTTCGCCCGCACCGAATGCGTGGCCGGTGTGCAGGACATGCGCTTCCAGGAAATGATGCCCGACGTGCTGCACTGGCTGGGCGTCAGAAAGATCCACCGCCTGGTCTCCATGAGCAACATGAAGTACGACGCCATCACCGGCTCGGGTATCGAGGTCGGGGAGCGGGTGGACCTCCCCGCGGATCTGATCCCGGCCGACGCGCGCGTGGAGATCGACGCCAAGATGGCGGCCGGCTACTTCACGCCGGGCTTGGTGCCGGATGCTGTGGAATTGGCGAAGGTCAAGGGCCGGGAGCTGGACGGATGAGCATGATCGGCGTCGGTCCCGTCCTGGACACGGGGCGGGCGGAGGGTGCAGCCGCGGCACTACGTACCACGTCGGCCGTGCGGGAACGCGCGCGACAGCTGCTGTTCCGTGCGCGCGACGGCGATTCGCTCTGGTTCGGCGTCGACGACGACGCGTTGCAGACGGCCGCCGCCGAGGTCGTGGACGTCACGCGTGCCCGCTATCCAGACCTGAAGATCCCGTACCACAGCCGGTGGCGTCATTTCGAAGCCGGCGGCGTGGACCGCAAGGCCGAGCTGGATGCACGGCTGACCGCGCTGGACTCGCCCGACCGCGCCCGCGCCATGATCGACCTGGCGGTGGTCAGCGTGCTGCTCGATGCAGGAGCCGGTCCCGACTGGCAGTACCACGAGGTTGCCGGCGGGCAGCGCTTCGGCCGTTCCGAGGGCCTGGGTGTCGCGAGCTGGCACGCGTTCCTTGGCGGCCTGTTCTCCAGCGACGCGGCGCACCCGCTGCAGGTCGATGCGGCCGGACTGCGCAGTCTGGACACGGACCGGCTGGGCGAGGTGTTCCAGGCCGGCCCGTCCAATCCGTTGGTAGGTCTCGAAGGTCGCGTGCTGCTGCTGCGACGGCTGGGCGACGCGCTCGCCGCGCGGCCCGAAGTGTTCGGCCAGCACGGCCGGCCGGGTGGCCTGTTCGACCTGCTGGTCGCGCCGCAGGGTGCGGCCCCGGCGACGGTCGCGGCCCACGACATCCTGTCGCAGCTCCTGACGTCGCTGTCGGGCATCTGGCCCGCGGGCAACGCCATCGGCGCCGAGCCGTTGGGTGACTGCTGGCGTCACGACGCAGTGGCCGGTCCGGGGCTGACCCAGGGCTGGATGCCGTTTCACAAACTGTCACAGTGGCTGAGCTATTCGTTGCTGGAGCCCTTCCAGTGGGCGGGCGTTCAGGTGGTCGGGTTGGACGAGCTGACCGGCCTGCCCGAATACCGGAACGGCGGTCTGCTTCTCGACACCGGCGTGCTCCGCCTGCACGATCCGGCCTGGGCTGCGCAAACCTGGACGGCGGGCGACGAATTGGTGGTCGAGTGGCGCGCGCTGACGGTAGCGCTCCTGGACGAACTGGCCCCGCTCGTGCGCGCACGCCTGGGCGTGGATGCCGGAGAGATGCCGTTGGCCTGCGTCCTGGAGGGCGGCACCTGGGCGGCGGGCCGTGTGCTGGCACAGCGCTCGCGTGGTGGGCTGCCGCCACTGGCCGTGGTCAGTGACGGCACGGTCTTCTAGAACGAAACGAGGACGAATACATGGGCACGGTACACGTGATCGACCACCCGCTGGTGCAGCACAAGCTCACGATGATGCGCCGTAAGGACGCTTCCACCAACAGCTTTCGTCGACTCGCGAACGAGATCTCCGCGCTCATGACGTATGAGGTCCTGCGCGACATCCCGATGCAGGAGATCGATGTCGAGACACCGCTGGAGTTCACGACCGGCAAGGTCATAGACGGCAAGAAGCTGGTCTTCGTCTCCATTCTGCGCGCGGGCACCGGCATCCTGGACGGCATGTTGACAATTGTGCCGGGTGCGCGCGTCGGCCATATCGGTCTCTACCGCGATCCCAAGACCCTCGGAGCCGTGGAGTACTACTTCAAGATGCCCGGCGATCTGCAGGAGCGCGACGTGGTGGTAATCGATCCGATGCTGGCCACCGGCAACTCCGCCGTGGCGGCGGTGGAGCGGCTGAAGGAATGCGGTCCCAAATCCATCAAGTTCGTCTGCCTGCTGACCTGCCCCGAAGGCGTTGCCGCCCTGCACAAGGCGCATCCCGACGTCCCGATCTACACCGCCGCCGTCGACCGCCAACTCGACGAGCACGGGTACATTCTGCCCGGCATCGGGGACGCCGGCGACCGCCTCTTCGGCACCAAGTAGCAGACGCGGTCGTCACCGGCAGGTCACGGGGCGGTTGTTTCCGGCGCCTCGAGTTCGGTGTCCGGGGGTGTGGGGAACCGTAGCGTGAGCGCTGTCTTGATCTCGATGTGACGCAACAGGAAGGCACGCTCGTCGAGCCGTTTGCGCCGCAGCCAGCCGGTGACTTCGTCGTTGCATTTACTGGCGTTGCACGAGCCGCAGGCCGGGGCTATGTTGTCGAGTGTGTAACGCCCGCCGCGGGACAGTGCCTGCACGCAGTCGCGTTGCAGCGGCTTGTCGGTCGCGCCGCAGTACGCGCAGCCACCCCACGCCTCGGTGAGCGCACTCCACTGCTCGGCGGTGAGGTCGTGCTCGACACTCTCCATCCGACGCTTGCGTTTACGGGCGCCCCTGGCCCTGCGACTCCGGTTGACCGCCATCGCCCCAGCGTAGGACTCGGGACGGGTCGGCCGGCGACAGGGGCACGCTCTGCTCGAAGCTGAACACGTTCTCCGGGTCGTAGGTGGCCTTGACCTCGCGCAGCCGCTCGCGGTGGGAGCCGTAGTACTCGCGTTCCCAGTCCGATGCGGCGGCGTTGGGCACGTTGACGTAGGCGCCGTCGCCGTATGGGCGCAGCGCGCGCCAGAAGTCGGCCGCCCAGCCCAGTGCCGTCGAGTTCAGGGCGGGGTCGTTCCAGGCGGCGCCCGGCTCGCAGTAGAACAGCGCATCGCGGTGCGGGAACGCGGACCCGCCGGGCGGCGCATGCCGCACGGCCCCGCCGAAGCTCGAGCAGAAGAAATTGCTCGGCGGGCTGGGCGTGTTGCCCATGTAGTGGACGATCAGCTCGATCGCCTCGTCGGGGAACGGCCGGGTGACGAACTGGGAGTAGAACTTCCAGAGGGCGACGTCGTTCGGCCCCCTGTCGACCTCGCCGTACACGGTCGGCCAGGCGCCCTCCGTCACGGTCACGTCGGGATTGCCGATCGTCAGCAGCGAGCGCAGGTGGTCCTCGAGTTCTCGCCGCGAACCGCCGTACAGCAGCGCAGACAGCTCGACCGCCGTGGAATCCACCTCGAGCGCGCTGGTCAGCCGCTCGTCGGCCACCGGCGCGTCGCGCTGCCAGGCGCGAAGCACGGCGCCCAGGTCGCCGTGACCGGTCCACCTCGCAACCAGGAATGCGACGTTCGAGAGCTCGTGCAGCCTCAACGTGTAGGACGTCGCAATCCCGAAATTGCCGCCGCCCCCACCGCGGCACGCCCACAGCAGGTCGGAGTTACTGTGCTCGGTGGCCTCCACGACCTTCGCCGAGCGCGCGCCGTCGGCCACCACCACCTCCGCGGCGAG
The DNA here is from genome assembly GCF_042738615.1 of Rhodococcus sp. NPDC059968. Lineage (NCBI taxonomy): Bacteria > Bacillati > Actinomycetota > Actinomycetes > Mycobacteriales > Nocardiaceae > Rhodococcus > Rhodococcus sp. NPDC059968. Next base: position 18,786 of record NZ_JBHWUE010000032.1, on the reverse strand, counting down.
CAGGTTGTCGCACGCCATGCCCATGCTGCGGGTCAGTAGTCCGAAGCCACCCCCGAGAATCACACCACCGAGACCGACGCCGCCCTCCGAGCCGGTCGGAACGACGAAGCCGCGTTGCCCGAGCGCCGCGACCGTCTCCTGCTGCGTCAGCCCCGTCCCGACCGTCGCCGTGCGCGCCGCTTCGTCGATCACGATGCTCTTCATCCGACTGACGTCGATGACCAACCCACCGTCGATCGACGACCAGCCCTCGAGGCTGTGGCGACCGCTGCGGGCACGCAGGGCGATGCCATCCTCGCGAGCCCAGCGGACCGCGTTGACCACGTCCTGCGTGTCACAGCAGAACACGATCGCCTCGGGGTAGCGGGAATACAGGCGATTCCACCCGACCCGCGCCGCCTCGTAACCGGAATCGCCGGCACGCACCACGTCACCGGTGAGCATGGCGGTGGCGGCGCGGAGGGGCTTCACCTCTCGGTCAGTGCGAGAAGACATCGGCGTCTCCCGGCTCGGTGTCCAGTACCTCGCGTTTGAAAATCAACAGGTAGGCGAAGTACAACCCGCCCGCGAGGAGCAACCCGACCGCAATCAGGATTGAGGTCAGAGCCGTCGAGGGCGACACGATCACGAACAGCACGACAGCCGACCACACGAGCGCACCGATCGCGATCGGCAGCTCGAAGCGCCCGAGATCGAACGCGCCCTCCTTACGGTCCAGTCGCCTCCGTACCGCAAGATAGAGGACGATTATCGCGCCGTAGAGGACCGCCGAGATGACCGTCCCTACCGTGAGCAACTCCAGCAGTGCGCCACCCGGCAGCACGGCCATCAGGACGACCCCCACGACGACGATCAAGATGGTCGCCGGAATGGGGGTCTGCGTGCGCGGGTTGACCCGACGCATCAGCCGGTAAGCAGGGAAACGTGCGTCGCGCGACATCGCGAACACCATCCGCGAGCAGGTGGCCAGGGTCACCATCCCGGCGCCGAAAAATGCGAACGCGATCGCGACCAGTAGCGTCCTCTCCATCACCGGACCCAGCTGATCGCGCAGGATCGCCGCCACCGGCGTCTCACTGGCGCTCACCCTGGGGATGTCCTTGATCGCGATCGTGAGCGCGATCAGGAACACCAGTCCCAGCACTGCCGCCGCCACGACCGATCCCACGATCGCGCGCGGGACGCTGCGAAACGGATCCTTGGCTTCCTCAGCCATATTCGCCGCGGAGTCGAAGCCCACGAGCGTGGCGAGCCCCATGATCATCGCGGCCATCAACCCGCCGCCGACAGCGAAATAGTTGGGGGCTCCCTCGGTGATACCGCGGGAGGTGAGGTTGCCGACCGAGCCCTCGCCGGTGATCGCCACAGCGACGAAGAGCCCGATCGCCAGCACCACCACGATCACCAGTTCGAGCCCCACCGCGCCCGACGTGATCAGGCCGACGAGGCGGGTGGAGAACACGACGAGCACCGCCTGAACAAGTACCACTACGAGCGTGATCACCCGCGCCGTGTCCTCGTCGGGCTGCATGCCGAACAGCGGCATGAGTGCGGAGCTTGCCATCGCATTGTCGACCGTCACCACGCCGAGCGCCAGGTAGCAGAAGGTCAGCCAACCGAACAACCAGCCGACTTTCGGGTTGGCCAGCCGCGAGGCCCATTGGTAGGAGGAGCCACTGAGTGGGATGCGGGCCGCGAATTGGGCAATCACCAGCGCCACCAGGGTCTGCCCCAACGCCACGATGACCCAGAGCCAGATCCCCACCGGACCGGCGTCTCGAAGTACATCGTCGTAGGTGCCGAAGATCCCGACCGCCACCGAGATGAACGCGAACGAGACCGCGAACACCTGAAAGGAGCCCAGAGTTCGCTTCAGCTCCGGCTTGTAGCCGCAGTCTTGACATTCTTGATCGGCGATTTGCGCGCCCATCACGTTTTCTGCCGTCATCTGGGCCGCCTCACGTTCGATCGGAATGCGGAGAAGTTGAATCGCGTGAAAAAAACCGGTCACTACGAGACCCGTTCCGCGATCAGGACGAGACTGGTCTGTTTCATCGTCCTCCTCGCGGATGCGGATGTCATCGATGGTTCGTCTTTCTAAATACTCCGAAAGTGTGCACGGCACGCCTTCGCACACGTCTCGGCCGCCGAGGCCAATGGCCCCGGTGGCCGCGAGACTGTGCTGGAGATCCTGAGTGAGTCGGCGTCGAACGAATGTCACATCCAGGGCATGTCGGGATCGAGCGGGTGGGAGATCACCCCGTCGTCGGGCTCGAGGGGGTAGTTGACCTGGTGGATGGTGGCGGCCTGCTGGGAGTTCACGGAAGCGGCGGCGGGGCCGTAGAGGGTTGTGCCACCGGGCTCGACCAGGGTGGTGCCGGGCTCGACGAGGGTCACCTGCGGGGGCACGTCTTCGTCGGGGGCGTCGCAGGCGACCATGGGCCATGCGTTTGCGCAGCCGATACGGTCCCTGACCTCGACCTTGTACGGGGAGAGTCCGGATTCGGGGGAGACGACTTGCGGGAACGTCGACTGGGCGGGTGCGGCGGCGGCGGTGGCGCTCTGGGCCATGAACATTCCCAGTCCGAGGGCGGTGCCCGTTGCGGCTGCTGCGGCGATGCGTGTCTTCGTCGAGTTCATTGCGTTGCTCCTGAGTGTGGTGTGTGGATTTCCGTGTCCCTTGTGGACGAACACCAGTCTTCGCCGTTACGGGGGTCCGGCAACGCCCCCTGATGGGGTGGTGGGCCATCCATCCAGGGGTGGACGTTTGCACCCCGGGGGGTGTTCCGAAGGCGTGAAGAAACAGGTGGCTTGCCGCGGTAGCGGCGTCAGAGATAGAGGTCGACGAGGGTACTGATCACCGACCAGTGCGTGGTTCGTGCCCGCACGGTCCTCAACTCGGGGTAGACGATGCGGAAGGTGCGCGCGAGGGCGACGCTGAGTCCGCCGGTGATATCGGGGAGTCCCGATCGGGTTCCGGTTGCGAGGATGCCGTCGAGCGGCGGATAGGCGGCCAGTCGCTCGACGATCGGGTCTACCCGGAGGCTGGGGCCGAGCTCGCGGAACAATCCGATGTTCTCCTGTAAGCCTCTGGTGATCGGCAGGTCGGTGGATTCGACGACGTGCCGGTGCTGGGCCGCCGCGCTCTCCTGCGCGACGAGGAGCAGGTCGTAGAGTTTCGCGGTGACGACGTCGTCGAATCGGTGAAAGTCGTCCTTGACGACGCCGAGGGTGGCGACGTCCCGGAAGATGTCCGCGAACTGGTCGAACGTCATCAGCGTCCCGTGGTTTCCGACGTCCGCACGTTCCATGAGGTGATCATCCTCCGAGATGCGGTCACAAATCCGACGAACCGCGCGCACAGGGTGTTCGTTCCGGAATCCCGTTGCCCGGCACGACGTCCTGCGTCCGGGCGAGTGCTGCCCTTACCGGGCTGCGGACGTGAGAATCTTTCACGCGTGGTCTGCGCATGGGTTGTGCAGGACCACGAACAGCGAGTACAGCGAAAGATATGACGTCGACGAAGTGGACGCGGTGGTTGCCGTTGGCCGCCGTCGCGGCGCTCGTCGTCGTGCTCGCGGTGAGCGGGATGGTTCCCGTCTGGCCGGGTCTGCTGCACCTGGTCGCGCTGCCGCCGCTGGATCAGTTCGCGGACCTGCGACTTCTGGTGGTGCGTACCGCCTCCTGGCCTCAGTTCCTGGTGTTGCTGGCCGTGGTGTCGGCCGTGCGGGTCGTGCTGATGGCCTGGCTTCTCGGTGGGCTCGATGCGCGACGCCTCCGTTTCGCCGCGGTGTTCTACGCGACGGCGTTCGGCCCCGTCCTTCTGGCGACGCTCGGTGACGCGACCGCCTACGCGACGCTGTACTCGCGGGCGTTCTGGCCGGCGGTGGCGCTGATCGGACTGCTGGTCCTGATACTCGGCCCGGTCCCGTGGCAGGGCGGGGTCACCCTGCGCGGGGCGATGGCGCGGGCGTGGCGCCGCGGCCTGCGGATCGAGGTGATGGTGCCGTACTGCGCGGCGGTCCTCGGGCTCGGCGCTCTGGCCGACCGGGTCCCGGCCCTCACCGCACTGCTCGTGCCGGTCTCGGCTGCGGCGACGGGACTGACGGTGTGGGCGATGGACCGTGCGCCGGTCACCCGGCCCGTCGCGGCGCTTGCTGCCGTGCTCGTCGTGGTGACGGCGGCGTCGGTGATCTTTGTTCGGACACGAGGCTACGACGATCCGGAACCCGGGTCACGACAGGCCGGTTCGCTGTTCCTCCTGTCCGGAATCAATTCGCGTTCGGGGCAGGGGAGCATCCACCGGGCCGACGTGCACCGGCTGGGTTACGAATGCGATCAGGTCTACTACTTCTCCTACGCCGGCCCCGGTGACGGGCAGCCTCAGCGCGACTCGACGTGTCCGATCAGATCGGGGGCCCCGTACGAACCTGCCGACACCCAGCGCCCCGTCGAGGAACAGGTCACCTTGTTTGCCGAACAGACCGCGAACCTGCAGCGGCCGTTGACCGTTGCCGCACATTCCCATGCCGGCTGGATTGCGTGGGAAGCGGTCGCGACGGGTCGGGCGCGGGTCGATGTGCTGGTGCTGGTGGGTGTCTTTCCGGAAACCCCGCTCGGCTTTCCGCCTCCGGATGTCGACCGACGGGGCAGGGTGTTCGGCGACCTGTTGCGGTGGGCGGCGCCCGTGACCGACATCGTCTTCTTCCACTTCGACCCCGACACACCCGCGGCGCGGCAACTGCTCGGCACCGCGGGCAGCGCACAAGCCATTCTCGGCGAGCCGCTGCCCGGGGACGTGCGTGTTCTGACTATCACCTCGGCTGCCGATCTTCCACTGATGCCGCACGGCTGGCGGCTGGACGTCGAACGCAATGGCTGCCCGGTCCGCGCCGCGCACTCGTCGCTGCCCACATCGGCTGCCTTCGACGACGAGGTGATCCGGTTCCTGGGCCACCGGGATCCTCCACCATGCCCGATGTGGCGGGACTGGGGTGCGGTCGTGATGCAAGCGTTCGGGGTACCGCCGAGTGCGAGCTGACAGGCACCGGGGCGCTTCAGCTGTCCGGATCGACGACACCGAATTGTGTCGAAGCGGACGAGGCGATTTCTCGGACGCCGGAGCATGGCTCGGAGTTAAATGGAATGACGCAGGCGTAATGGATTTCTGCAGCGAGTAAGCCCAACTCAAGGTCCGCCGCCGCCCGCTCCGGTCGCGTCTCAACCGTGCGGGAGGCATAGCGTCGGGGTGCGCGATGATCGAAGCAGTGACAGGGCTCCTTGCGAGGAGAACCGAACCCGCCGATGCCCGATCCGACCCGCCCGAACACATCGATCACGACGAACGTGTCAGCGGTGTCGGGCTCGGAAGACTCCTGGCGGTGGCGGCGTTGACACCATCGCAGGCTGCGCTACTCGTCGCGGATGCGCTCCGTCAGCTCGAACTGGCGCGCGGCGAGGGGCCCTACCCACTCCGCCTCCGGAACGTGACGGTCTCCGACAGTGGACAGCTCACGATCGAGTTCGCGGGCTGTGCGTCCCGGCAAGACACGAGCGAGGAGGTGGCCGAACTTCTCCGAACCATCGCGACGAACTGTCGCGGTTCGGTACTCGCCGACCGGGTGCACGAATCGCTCGCCGAAACAACAGATCTGGATGCGTTGGTGCAACGGGTCCGTCAAGCGATCGCACCCGACGTCGACCCGGCCGAGGAGAGAAGGAAGCGCTGCCAACTTGCCGCGCTCGTCGCGGCCACCACGGGACAGCCGCGTCCTGACAGCCGGGTGGTGGAGGAGCCCACGGGCGTGCAGGACTGGCCGTATGTGGCGGCCGGATCCAGTCTCGCACCGTCAGGCTGGTTCCCGCCGGTCCGGAATCCGTGGCATCGCAAGAGGAAACGACCGTCTCGGCGGCAGGGAGTCCTCGGCCTGATCGCGATCCTGATCCTCGTCGCTGCAGCGTGGATGGCTCCACGGGTCTGGTCGGAGCTGCGCCGGGGATGGGACGCCGTCCTGAATCCCGTGAATCCCGCGGAGCAGAATCAGATTCGGCCCGTGTCGCCTCCACCGGAACCCCCGGCTGATCAGCCCGCGCCGGCGACGACCGATGTCGGCCGGGCGCCGCAGCCCGTCGACGTCGGTGCCCCCGGGAGCGCGGGCCCGATCACCCTCGTCACGGTCACGCGCGCCAACGGGGAGTGCAGGCCCGGGCAAGCGTGCGCGATCCGCGTCGACATTCGCCTCGATCCGGCAGCAGCTGTCGGCGCCGTGACCTGGAGGGTGAACGTGTACGACCTCTGTTCCGGCGAGGTGCGGACGAATGGTGACGTGACGCTGCCCGTTCAGCCCGGGGCACAACAGGTGTACGGCATCGTCCGGACAGATCTGCCGCCAGGCGCCGCGCTCGCCGTCGCGGCACTCACCAGCGCCCCGGCGACGGCCGCGTCCGAGCCGCTGCTGGTGCCCGCCGAGAACGCTCGCTGCTGAGCGCCGGGGGGAGGGGTGGGATGCACGACGGCAAGCACGACGACAAGCATGAATCCGACCCGTGGATCGTCGGTGCGGCGATCGTTCTCGTCGTGCTCGGCCTTCTGAATCTGCTCTCGACAGGCAAGACGGCAGATGCTGTTCGCCACACGCTCTTCGCCGTTGCCGGTCTCGGCATCATGTATGTGGTGTCCCGCCTGCGGATGAGTGATCTCCGGGCCTTCGGTTGGGCAGTGTTCACCACGGCGACGGTGTTGCTGGCGGTTGTGCCCCTCGCGGGGGTCGCGACCAAGGGCGCCCAGCGCTGGCTGGACTTCGGCGTATTCACCGTGCAGCCGTCCGAGCTGGCCAAGCTCGCTCTCGTTCTCGTACCCGCAAGCATGCTCGCGGGTGGGTTCACCCTGGCACGATTCCTCGCGACCTTGGCGATCGTGGGCGTGCCCGTGGCACTCGTTGCACTGCAACCCGACCTGTCGACTGCCGTCGTCCTCGTCGCGACGGCGGGATTCATGCTCATCCTCGCCCGGGTCCCGCTGCTGCCTCTGGTTCCGCTGTTCGTGCTGGGTATCGCGTCGCTTCCGCTGGCGGTGCTCTTCCTCCGCCCCTACCAGCTCGAACGGGTCCACGTGTTCCTGTCGAGCAACGCCGACCCCGCCGGCGCGGGATGGGCCGAGTTGCAAGCGAACATCGCGATCGGCAGCGGTGGCCTGTGGGGGCTGGCGCGCGACCCGATGTACGCGGTGCGGGCCGAGTATCTTCCCGAATCGGAGCACGATCTGGCGTTCGCCAGCCTGGTGTACGGGTGGGGTTTGATCGCCGGCTTGGCTGTCGTGGTGGCAACTTCCGTCATCGTGTGGCGGGCTGCACTCTCCGCGCGAACGGCGCGCACTCGCGAGGCCGCACTCGTCGCGGCCGGAATCGGCGCGTTGTTCGGCATCCACGCGCTGGTGTCGATCGGTCAGAGTCTGTCGCTGTTGCCCCACACCGGCATGCCGATTCCCCTCTTCAGCTACGGGGGCACCGCTGCCATCGTCGGATTCGTCGCCATCGGACTGGTGCTCGCGGTGCGCCGAGACGGCGTCGGGCGACCGCTGTGGGCCGCCGAGCCGCGACGGCGACGCCGCCCACGCGGAATGTCCGCGGGCACCGTGACGATGACCGCGGCACTCGTCGCGATGTCGGTGTTCGCCTGGCAGCTACAACACGACCGGGGTGCGGAATTTCGGGCGATGAGCGACCAGCAGATGATGCGGTGCATCCGCCTGCCCGCAGAGCGCGGACTGATCCTCGACCGCAACGGTGTTCCGTTGGCGGTGAACGTGGCCGAGTACGCCGTTGCAGTGGTCGCCAGGATGTTCGACGAGCACGACGACGACGCTCGGAACCGGTTGGCCGCGCTGCTCGCCCGGTCGCCCGACGAGGTCGCGGCCCTGATCGATGCCGGTGGCGAGGGCGAGTCGCAGGTGGAAGTCGGCCGAGTCGCGCCCGACCAGGCTCGGCGCATCGTGGACGCGCGACTTCCCGGTGTCCTCGTGGTGCCTACCGGCCGCAGGCAGTACCCCTACGGTGCCGTGCTCGCCTCCGTCCTCGGACACGTCGGGGTCGCCGACGCCGACGACATGGAACGCTGGCCGCATCTCGCGCTCGGGTCACGCGTCGGCAAGGCGGGACTCGAGAAGCAGTACGACGCTCTGCTCCGCGGCGGCGACGGCAAACAGTGCATGTATGTCGATCCGTCCGGACATCCGGTGGCGACCGGCGAACGCGTGGATCCGGTACGGGGCCACGATCTGCGCTTGCACCTCGACATCCGCGTGCAGAACCTGGCCACCGACGCGCTCGTGGAGGCGATGCGAACCAGCAAGGGCGACCTCGGTGCCGCCGTCGTGATGGACGCGCGGACGGGAGCCGTGCTGGCCCTCGCCAGTGTCCCGGGGGCCGACAACAACGTCTACGGACCTCCGGCCGACCTCGTCGCCCTCGCGGCGCAGAGCCAGACCCCGGGGCCGAGCCCGTTGGTCAACAACGCCACCCAGACCGCGGTCCCGCCCGGCTCCACGTTCAAGATCGTCGTCGCGGCGACGAATGCCCAATACCCGGTGCTGTCGCCGGACGCGGTGATCGACACCGGCGCCGCCTACACCTACGGCGGCCACACCTTCCGGAACTGGCAACCGATGGGCCCGCACAATCTGCTCCAGGCGATCCAGTGGTCGGACAACGTCTACTTCTACAAGCTCGGTGAACTCCTGGGTCCGGAGAAGATGGCGGACGTCGCGGATCAACTCGGCGTCGGCCGGCGTTCCGGCATAGACCTGCCGGGCGAGGCCGAAGGATTTCTCGGCACCCCGGAGAACGTCGGAAGCATCGGGGCCACCTGGTATCCCGGGTCGACGCTGTTGATGGGTATCGGACAGGGCACCGTCAGCGCGACCCCGATACAGGTGGCGCGCTGGACGTCGGGCATCGCCACCGGCGCGATGGTGACGCCCCAGCTCGCGGCGGCGTACGGGTCGGACTCGGTGCCCATACCGACAGCGGCGCCGCAGCGTCTACCCTTCGCCGACCTGCTCGGTCCAGTCCGGGCAGGGATGCGGGCGTCCGCGTCGGCAGGGACCGCCGGGCAACTCGCGGACCTGCCCGTACCGGCCGGTGCCAAGACCGGTACGGCGGAGGATCCGTCGGCGCCCGGGGAAGGACTCAACGCCTGGTTCTCCGCGGTCGCGCCTTTCGACGACCCCCAGATCCAGGTGTCGGTGCTGATCCGCGGCGGCGGCTTCGGATCGGCGACGGCGGGGCCCGTGGTGAAGAAACTCCTCGAGCACTACTTTCCGCGACCGCCCGTCGTGACGCCGATTCGGTGATCAGGCGCTGTAGGCGGCAACCACCTCAGGGTGCGCCAGACAAGCCGTAGCGCCCTCGGCGACGCAGGTGAGCGGGCGCTCGGCGGTCTTCACCGGGAACCCGAAGGACTCTTCGAGTAGCTGGGACAGCCCGCGTAGCAACGCCCCGCCACCGATGACCAGCAGCCCCTCCGACATCACGTCACCGATCGCTTGGGCGGGGAGGTCGTCCAGGCATTCCGTCAATGTCTGCACGATTCCGGTTGTCGTCGGCCGCAACGCCTCCACGATCTCTTCGGTCTCGAGTGTCACCAGGCGTGCGCGGCCGGTCACGACGTCGCGGCCCTCGACGACGAGCGACTGCCCCTCGGCGGTGTCGGGTTCACCCAGCTTGGCGCGCTCGGCGGTGAGCACGCCGACGACGATCTTGTGCTCTGCCCTCAGGTACTGGTACAGCGCGTTCGTCAATTCGTCGCCCGCGACGCGGCAACTGCGGTGAGAGAGAATGCCACCGAAACAGATGGCGGTGACTTCCGAAGTGCCGCCGCCGATATCGACGACGAGGTGTGCGCGTGGTTCCATCGGGTTGATTCCGCAACCGAGCGCACCTGCCACCGGCTCCGGTACCAACCCCACTTTCCGCAGGCCGGCCTCGTGGCCGACCTCGAGCAACGCCCGACGTTCCAGCGGGGTTGCGCCCGCGGGGACCGAGATGACGGCCTTGGGCCGCAGACCGTATCGCCTGGCGGCGGAGACCCGTTTGATGACGGCCGTGACGAATGCCCGCGCCGACTCCAGGTCCACGATCACCCCGTCACGCATCGGTCGAACCGGCGTGATTCCGATTGGAGTGCGGCCGACGAGACTTCGCGCCTCCGTGCCGATCGCGAGAGCACGGTGCGGATCCTTCGTTCGAACCAGCATGAACGACGGCTCGTTCAGTACGATGCCGTCGTCGGGAGTTCCGACGACAGTGTTGGCAGTTCCGAGATCGATACCAAGTCCACCCACGTCGGCCTCCAGAGGGATTCCAGCGAGATGATCCTGATGTTACGCAGCGGCAGCGTCGTTCGGAAGATATCGCGTGATACCAAAGATTCCCGGAAATGGTCAGGAGGGCCGGGGGTCTTCCTCGGTGCGCCGTCGTGCCCGCTCCCACGGCCAGGTCATCAGGGCCCACACGACGAGAATCAGCGTCGTCGCGGTCAGCAGGTACACCGGCCAGGGACCCAGAACGTCCAGAAGGGTCGCGGTGGCGGGCTTTCTGTTGAGGAAGCCGTAGTTGGTTCCGGCGACGCGGTTGAACGTGAAGGTCGCTGCCGCCCAGACGACCGTGACCAGGACCGTGAACCGGTAGCTGCGCCACCGGGGCCGCATCCCTCGACCCCACGTCAGATAGATGGCCGCCCAGACCACGAGCAGGTGAATCGCCCAGAACGCGAGGAACTGGTAGTGGGGGAAGTCCGGACCGGTCAGAACAGGCGAGATCAACGCCTGGGTGCTCAGCACGAGTCCCCAGTAGTACGTGAGCGCGTAGGCCCACTGCGCCCGGGACCACAGCGCACAGGCCGCCGCCACGGTCGCGAGATCGGTGAGGCGCAGCGGTACCGAGCCGCCGATCGTGGGCGGAATCGAGAAATGGACCAGCGTCGCGCCGTATATCGCGGCAGTCAGCACCGCAAGGACGCGGCCCAGGCGCCGGGCCTGCGATTCGGTCTGCCTTCGTCCGAGCCAGACCAGAATCGCGGCCCCGACGGCGAACAGCGCGATCATGGCCCAGTACGACGGGCCGTACGCCGTGAATTCCCTTTGCGAAGAGAACAATCTGGATCAGCTCCGCAGTGTGGTCAGACGAAGTCGAAAACCGGTGGGAGAACGCCGACCATCAAGGCCGCCCACACGCCGAAGACGGGGAGGTAACGGGTCTGCCAGCGTTCGGTGGAGCTGAATCCGCGGCGGCCGCGGAGGAACCCGAGGACGAGATGGGCCGACCAAGTCAGGTTGACGAGGAGGACCAGGTTCATTCCGAGGGCCGCCACCTTGTTCGGGGTGAATCCGAATTCCGCGATTCGAGTGAGCATGGCGAACAGCATCAGCAGGTCGACCGCGAGGGCACTGACGACGAGGACGAATTGGAGGCGGTCGAACAGGTCGGGTGGCAGGTAGGGGTCGCGGGCGGAAATCGCGTACAACAGCAAACCGAGGACGACCACGAGGATGAGATCCATCAGGATCAACAGGTTTCGGTCGACGTCGACGACGCTGCCGGTCGTCGCGAATGCTGTGAGCAGCACCAGCAGCATGAGAGTCGTCAGTGGGGTGAACACGCGGGTGAGGACCGGGGCGATGTTCTCCACCACATTCTGTTTCGCCTCCACGAGCCATGCGGCGACGATGACCGCGCCGGCCGCGCCGAACGGCAGCACCCAGTCCTCGATGAACCACTCGACATTCAGGCCGAGCGCGTTGAACGCGCCGACCGTCAGGCCGATGAGGACGCCGCCGCCGAGGGCGAGGAGGGTCAGGTAGACGACCCACTCGCCGGTGAATCGGATGAAGTCCATCCGCCGCCGGTCCGATCGCCACTGACCCCCGGAATACGCGAGGCCGACGGCGAACCACAGCGCGATCGGTGCGTGGATCGCGGCGATCACCTCGGTGGAGCCGTTCGATGCGAACGGGAAGACGTTCAGCAGAATCGCCGCGAGAGCGAACGGCACCAGCAGTACCGCGGCGAGGCGAGGCGTCACCTGTCGCTTCCAGGCGAAGTATCCGGCGAGGAACGGAAGGACGAACAGACTGACGTTGCGCGCGAGGTCCTGCTCGTCGAGTGTCGCCACGCCGGCCTTGACCGAAAGTGCCGCGCCCACGGCGAGCCCGAGAACGACGAACAGCTCACGTGTGGGGCGAGTGCCATCGCCATCCGACGCGGCCGGCACCAGGACGAGTTGCTTCCACAGCCGATCGGAGTGCTCGCGCGCAAACTCGCGGGAGATGTCGTCGACGTTGCCCATTCGTTTGACCGCGACCAGGAATGCCTCGTCGGCCCTCAGCCCGGCGGCGGACAGATCCGAAATTTGATCGCGTAGATGGTCTTCCATCTCGTCCGTGTCGGCGGCGGATATCGCGTGACGGCGCTCGACGTAGCCCCGCCACTGACCGATCTGCGATTCCAGTTCCTTGTCGGTATCCATCACGACCATCCTTCGGCGGAGGCTGGGGGCAGCTGGACGGAGCGCCACACCTGGCTCAGCGCATCCGCGACGACGTCCCATTGGGCGCGCCGTTCCGCGAGCATCTCCCTGCCCGCAGCGGTGATCGTGTAGTGCTTGCGCCTTCGCCCGCTGTCGGAGGCTCCCCACGACGCCGACACGTATTCCAACCTTTCCAGGCGATGGAGAAGGGGGTACAACATTCCGTCGGTCCACTGAATCCGTCCGCCGGACAAGTCGTTCACTCGCTTCAAGATGGCATACCCGTAGGACTCACCTTCCGCAAGAATTCCGAGGACGAGGGGAGTGGCCGAAGCCGCCACCAGATCCTTCTCGATATGCATAGAACCCCTATCCCTAGATCTACTAGTCATCAAAGTAGCAGATCTGGCCGCAGGTCGGTGGGCGGCTGACGGACGCCGACAGCGACAACCCGGGGTTGACGCTAACCGTGCGTCAACTTAGAGTTGACGCATGGAGAATTCAGACCGTGCGACCCCACCCATCCGGCTCGACGAGCTCATCGACGCGATCAAGAAGGTGCACGCCGAAGCCCCGCTCGAGCAACTCACCGACGCGGTCCTCGCCGCGGAACATCTCGGTGAACTGGCCGACCATCTCATCGGCCACTTCGTCGACCAGGCACGCCGCTCGGGGGCCTCGTGGACCGAGATCGGCAAGAGCATGGGCGTCACCAAGCAGGCCGCCCAGAAGCGGTTCGTCCCCAAGGACCCCGGGCAGGCCTCCGACCTCGATCCGAATCAGGGATTCAGCCGCTTCACTCCGCGCGCACGACAGGTGGTGGTGGGCGCTCAGAACGAGGCCAAGGCCGCACACAATGCCGAGATCCTGCCCCAGCACCTCGTCCTCGGACTCCTGGCCGATCCCGAAGGGCTCGGCGCCCGGGCGATCGCCGCGCAGGGCGTAAAACTGGATTCGGTCCGGCACGCCGCGACCGCGACGCTGCCCCCCGCCGCCGAGGACGTGCCCGCACTCGTCCCCTTCGACGCTCAGTCGCGCAAGGCACTCGAGCTGACGTTTCGTGAGGCACTTCGTCTGGGGCACAACTACATCGGCACCGAGCACATCCTGCTGGCCCTGCTCGAGGTCGAGGACGGCGTCGGTGTGCTCACCGGACTGGGTGTCGACAAAGCTGCCGCCGAAGAGAGCATCGCCGCCGACCTCGCGGCCATCGTCGCCGCCCGCGAGAAGGAGTGACCTCGCCCTCTGCGGTGTTCAGGTGAAGGGCGTCCCGCCGGTGACGCCGAGTACTTCTCCGGTGATGTAGCTGGATTCGTTCGATGCGAGGAATACGTACGGGGGTGCCAGTTCGGCCGGCTGGCCGGGCCTGCCCAGAGGCACGTCGTCTCCGAATTGCCGATAACCGTCGGCGGGCATCGTCGCGGGGATCAACGGCGTCCAGATGGGCCCCGGTGCAACGGCATTGACTCGGATTCCCCGTTTCGCCACATCGGCCGCCAATCCCTTGGTGAAATCGATGATTCCTGCCTTCGTGGTGGCGTAGTCGAGAAGCCCGGGAGACGGATTCATGCCCTGGATCGACGAGGTGTTCACGATCGTCGATCCAGGTTCCATGACCGCGATGGACTTCTTGCACAACCAGAACAGCGCGTAGAGGTTGGTGCGCAGGACGCGGTCGAACTGCTCGGTGGTGATGTCGGCGATACCACCCGTCTGCACCATCTGAAAGGCCGCGTTGTTCACGAGAACGTCGAGACCGCCGAGTTCATGGACCGTAAGGTCCACGAGAGTCTGACAGTGGTCCTCCGACGTGATGTCGCCGGTCGCGACGACGCCTCGCCGTCCGGCCTCTTCCACCAGTCGCACAGTCTCCCGTGCATCCGAATCCTCGGCGTCCAGGCAACTGATCACGACATCGGCACCCTCGCGAGCAAACGCGATCGCCACCGCTCGTCCGATGCCCGAATCCGCTCCGGTGATCAGGGCGCGGCGACCGTCGAGGCGGCCGCTTCCGCGGTAGGACTTCTCGCCGTGATCCGGCGCGGTCACCATGTCGGAGGTCAGTCCCGGGTGCGGAAGCTCCGGTTGGTGTTCGCGATCGGGAGCGGGGTACTGCGTAGTGGGATCCTGCCGGGCGTACTGGTCGGCCATTCTCGTACCCTTCGTCACCTTCTTGTGAATCGGCAAGCAGGACTGAAATGTTCGTCGAATCAGCGAAGTTCTTTCGCCACGCTTACCCCTTCGGGAGCACCTGGAAACCGGGTGCATCCGCTACTGAAGGGTGTTCGTCGACAGGTCAGGGCAGGAGACCGGTGTGCGATAGTGCGGTGTTCGTGCGGAGGCCTTGGGCGTCTTTGCCGGGGGAGACGCCGAACAGGCGACGGTATTCGCGATTGAACTGTGAGGGGCTGTCGTAGCCGACGTGATGCCCGACGCCCGCGACATCACCGGGGTGGGCGACCAGCATCGAGCGGGCTTGTTGGAGTCGAATACGTTTCTGGAACTGCAAGGGGCTCATGGCCGTGACGGATCGAAAGTGCCGGTGAAACGCCGACGCACTCATGCTGGACAGGCGTGCGAGGTCGTCGATCCGCATCGGCTCGGCGTAGTTGTCGCGGATCCAGTGGATCGCCCGGCTGACATGCGACAGGTCGCTGTCGGCCATCCCGATCTGGCGGGTCGTGCTCCCGTGTGGGCCGGTGAGAAGCCGCCAGAGGATCTCCTGCTCGATCAGCGGGGCGAGCACAGGCGCGTCCGCGGGATGGTCGAGCAGTCGCAGCATCCGGGCCGCGGCGCCGAGTAGATCGTCGTCTGCGTCGCCGGTCTCGATCGCCGGCAGGCCGGCGGTGCCCCGGGACCACCGTTCGGTGGGGGCCTGCAGCACCAGTGCGGCGATGGCGGCTGGGCGCAGCACCAGTCCCATGGCCAACGACGGCGCGCCTTCGCTGATGTCGATGTAGTGGCCGGTGACAGGCAAGGTGGCGGTGACGACAAGACATTGCCCCGCCCGGTACTCGTAGACCCGGTCGCCGAGCAGGAGCCGCTTGCCGCCTTGGGTCATGATCACCAGCAGCGGTTCGGTCAGCGAATACTCCGGCGCCGCCGACTCGGCCGTCACTTTCGACAACAACAGCCCATCGATCGGCGTCTGCAGATCCGGCCGGGCATGCACCATGATGCTGCCGCGGATCTCGTCCAGCAGGTCGGGGGAGTTGCGCACAACTCACGAAAGCATCTGGGTAGCAGTCCGGCAACCCGATCGTGGCGACATCGAGAGGATCGTGCAACGACCGGCGGCGATCGATCTACCGCCGCCACTGCAGTTCGCGTTTCGATAGATGTGCACATTCCGATACCCAAGGAGCAGATCATGCGACTCGATCAGTACGTCACTCTCGGCCGCTCGGGACTGCGGGTCAGCCCGTTCGCCCTCGGTGCGATGACCTTCGGCGAAGACGCCGGTGGCGCCGGCTGCAGCGTCGAGGAATCCGAGAAGATCCTCGCCACCTACCTCGACCTCGGCGGCAACTTCATCGACACCGCCAACTTCTACACCAACGGCCATTCGGAGAAAATCCTCGGCGATTTCTTCGCCGCCCAGCGGGGTCGCCGCGAGCGCGTGGTGCTGGCCTCGAAGTTCTTCGCGAACCTGTTTCCCGGCGACCCGAACGGCGGCGGTGCGGGCCGAGCGGCCATCATCGCCCAGCTCCACGAGACCCTCCGGCGCCTGCGCACCGACTACGTCGACGTGTACTGGCTGCACAACTGGGACCGCCACACCCCGATCGAGGAAACCCTGCGCACCCTCGACGACCTGGTCCGCGCCGGCAAGATCCGCTACATCGGGATCTCGAACAACCCGGCTTGGGTGACCGCGCAGGCCCAGACCACGGCGCTGTTGCGAGGCTGGACACCGCTGATTGCAATGCAGGTCGAGTACTCCCTGCTCGCCCGCACCGTCGAGGGTGAACTCGCGCCCCTCGCACTCGATCAGGGCATGGCGCTGGTGCCGTGGAGCCCACTGAAGAACGGATTCCTGTCCGGCAAATATCGCCGCGGCGCAGAGGTCACCGACTCCGCCCGCACCGCCTTCGTCGGCGGTCCGAGCGACGCCGAGTTCGTAGTCATCGATGCCGTCGCCGCAATCGCCGACGATCTCGCGACCACCTCGGCTGCCATCGCGCTGGCCTGGCTGCGAGCCCGATCCGGGACCGTCGTGCCCATCCTCGGCGCCCGGCGCGTCGAACACCTCACGGACAACGTCGCCGGGCTGGATGTGACCCTCAGCCCCGAACACCTCCGCACACTCGACGAGGTCTCGGCGCCGACATTGAACTACCCGGCGCCGATGCACGGCGAGCAGCGGGCGATGCTCCAGTTCGCGGGCACCACTGTGGACGGGGAATCGTCCACCGTGTATCCACCGATGCTGCAGAGCGACGTCCGGTACTGACGCCCCAACTTTCAGGTACTTTTGCCAGCGACGGGGGTCGGCGCCCAGCAGGCGGAGTTTCCGCACTTGTCTCGACAACACGGTGTCAGCGACCGTGCATCGTCACCTGCCCGTGCGACGAGGGCCGTCCGCGGAATCCAGGCGGGGATCTCCACTTCGTTCGGATCAGGGTGGGCCAGCGGGGTGTGGACGGTGACCCGGTAGACCGGGCAGATCGAGTTCTCGCGGATGCCGGCCTTCGTGATCGTCCGGCAACGGAAATCGGGGAGTATCAGTGTGATGTCGGCCGGGATGATTCCGAGTTCCGCGTCGACGCGGCGCGTTACCGCTGCCGGTAGTTTCTCGCCGGGGCAGGGGCGACCGGAACAGCTGTTGGTCCAGACTCCGGGCCACGTCGATTTCACCGTGCGCGCATACCGACCAGGACCTGTCGCTCGAGGTCGATGACGTGTCGCTTCGGCCGCAGTGCCGACCTGGGCGCCTGCCTCGTCGAGCAGCACTACTTCGTCTTCATGCACCGTCATCGGAGCACTTTACTTCTCGAACGGCTCCGTCGCGTCCGGTCCGAATCCGGCCGGGGCGCGGTACCGGGCAGCGCCGGCCGGGAGCGAGATCGACCCCCTAGTTCGCCGGCAATATCCGCCGAACCGCGCGAATCGTGACGGGCGGGCTCGCCGGATGCCATACCTCGCGATCAGAGTAGGACCAGGCATAAGTCGGGCTACCGTCGCAAATGCAGTCGAGTAGCCCCGGCTCGTCGAGTTCGTCGGCTGACCATTCGTATAATTGCTGCAGCCGCGGCCCGATCAGGCCGTAATCCAGCATCTCACCGATGTTGTGCTCCGCGGCGACGTATGCCGCGACGTCGTCCCCGAGGGGATATCGGTCCGGGAGGACCCGTGAAAGGGACAGGAAGATCCCGGTCATCGAGAGACGAGGATCTCCCAGAAGGGGGCCGGCGGGCGCGAGCCGCCCGAGCGCCAGACGCGGCGCCGCGACCAAGGCATGGGCATAGAGAACGCGGAGCAGTACGACGTTGAGGAAGAATCGCTCTGGACGGCTCTCGGTGCAGGCAAGGTCGCGATGGTCCAGATAGGCGGAGGCGATGCTCGCATTGTGGGCCCGATACCACGTGCGTGCGGTCGGATCGGCAACGAACAGCATCCACAGATCGACCGTGTGCGAGGACGGCGTCCCTCCCATTCCGCCGCTCCGGGCGACAGCCTCGCAGCCGTCCCGCAGAAGCCGCTCGTTGACCGCTCGCCACCACGGACTGCCGGGCGGCATCGCACTGAGCGGCGCCAGCACGCCGCGGCCGAGCTGCCAGCGCATGAACGACAAAGCCGCCCGGCGGAACGGCAAGTGCCGGGGTGCGTTGCCGATCGGACCGTGATAGGTCCGGGCGATCAGCTCGTGACGGGCTGCAGGATCGTCACGCACGGCGTGGACCTGACTCAGTGCCCAGTCTGCGGCGGAAAGTCGAGAACTCACGCCCCTATTGTCGGACCCACCGGCCCGAGGAGGAAGTGTGCGATTTCGGTTTCGGCCGACTTGCCGGTTGGCAGCTGATCGGTCGCCGACACAGGGAGCTGTCTCGCGCCGCGTGCCACGCGGACACAGAATGGCAATCCCACCCGGCGGATGCCACCGATGAATATCGTGGGTGCAACAGTGAAGAAGCCCTATGACTGCCTCGATTACGAATGCAGAAGAGCTTTAGGGCTTGTGATGAATTAATCTAGCTCGGTTCGGGCGTGTCGTCCGGTGCGGGATGGAGTGTGTAGTTCCACTCGCCGTGGAACTCGTGGCGC
>NZ_JBHWUE010000031.1:0-105280 GCF_042738615.1 Rhodococcus sp. NPDC059968 | reverse complement strand
TACCAAAAACATTTGGCACTGACATTCATCGACACACTGTTGAGTTCTCAAAGAACACGCACACACCATCACCACTGACACACTCGCCAGCCGCTCCGGGGCAACCGTTCCAACTTATCTCCTGCCGCGTCCCGGCGCAAACCGGGGCGATCAGCACATCTCGAAAGCATCGAACCAAGTTCGGTATTCTCGGGAAGTTCAGGCGCCTGCGTCCGACCTCGTGTCCCCGGCCTCTCGGTCGGGGTTGGTGTCCGTGTCGCTCTGACCTGGAATAAGTTACGCGACGGGAAACGGAGCGTCAAATCCCCAGGTCACAGGCATCCGCTATGTAAAATCCGCTGGTGGCCCGCGCTGCGCGCGGGCCACCGGACCGGAATTCGCCGAATTACGCCGGTGTGACCCGCCGCACGCTAATTCGACCGCACCTTGATGCCGGCGAAGTTGCGCTTTCCACGGCGAACCACGAGCCACGTTCCGTGCAGCAGATCGGTCGGTGCGGGCGTCCAGTCCTCACTCGCGATCTTCTGATTGTTCACCGAAGCCCCGCCTTCCTTCACGGTACGGCGGGCCGCACCCTTGCTCTCGCACAATCCGCTGAGAACCAGAAGGTCGACGATGCCGGCGGGCTCCCCCGGCGCGAGTTCCGCGACGGACGCCTCCCGAAGGGCGGCACCGAGCGTCGGCTCGTCGAGGTCCTGCAGTTCCGCGCGACCGAACAGTGCCTGACTCGCGAGCTCCACGGCGCGAGTGTTGGCTTCGCCGTGCACGAGCGTCGTCATCTCGGCCGCAAGCCTGCGCTGTGCCTCGCGCGCATGCGGCCGCTCGGCCGTCGCCGTCTCCAGTTCCGCCAACTCCTCGGCCGTGAGGAAGGTGAACCACCGCAGGTACTTGATCACGTCGGCGTCGCCGGTGTTCACGAAGTACTGGTACCACGCGTAGGGGCTCGTCATCTCCGGGTCGAGCCACAGGCTCCCGCCTCCGGTCGACTTCCCGAACTTCTTGCCGTCCGCCGACGTGACGAGCGGGACGGTCAGACCGTGGACCGACTCGGCGTCGATGCGTCGGTTCAGCTCGACGCCGGCGATGATGTTGCCCCACTGGTCGGATCCGCCGACCTGCAACGAGCAGCCGTGACTGCGACGCAGGTGCAGGTAGTCGTTGGCCTGGAGCAGCATGTAGCTGAATTCGGTGTAGGACATGCCGTCGGATTCGAGGCGCCGCTTCACGGTGTCTCGCGCGAGCATCACGTTGACGGAGAAGTGCTTGCCCACGTCGCGCAGGAAGTCGATGGCCGACAGCTTGCCGGTCCAGGTCATGTTGTTCTCGATGATCGCGCCGCTCGGCGAGTCGTCGAAGTCGACGAAGCGTTCGAGCTGACCCCGGATCCGATCTGCCCATTCCGCCACGGTGTCGGCGGAGTTCATCGTCCGCTCACCGACGTCGCGAGGATCGCCGATCAGACCGGTCGCTCCGCCGGCCAACACGATGGGGCGGTTGCCCGCGCGCTGGAATCGCTTCAGCGCGAGCAGGGGCACGAGGTGGCCGGCGTGCAAACTCGGTCCGGTCGGATCGAAACCGGCATAGAGCGTGACCGGTCCGGCGTCGAGATCACGGCGCAACGCGTCCAGATCGGTTGATTGGGCGATGAGCCCGCGCCAGGTCAGTTCATCGATGATGTTCTCAGTCACGGGTCCGATCATCCCATCTGCTCGTCGGCGGGCATCGCACGCGGGCTTCTCCGGTATACGGACACGGACGGCGACTCCGGAATCCAGAAGCGCCACGGCCGGTCGGCGGCCGTGCTGACGCCGACCCGGGGGCCACTCACCCAGCCGTCCGACTCCGCGATCTCCAGTCGAACCGGCGAATCGGCCTCGAACAGGGCCGCACCGTTCTCCGCGAGGGTCACGCCGGTCGCGGACCCCAGGTTGCCGGGACCGCGCGCCCACTCCGCAGGTCGCGTGACGCGGGGGCGGCGCGCCTGAACCGTCGCGCAACCGTCGAGCACTTCGCCCGCCCGGAGAAGCACCCCGCCCGCGGTCCCGACAGGCCCGTAAGACACGTTCATGCAGAAGTGCATCCCGTAACTGCGGTAGACGTACAGGTGCCCGGCCGGACCGAACATCACCTCGTTGCGCGGCGTCCTCCCCCGGTACGAATGCGATGCCGGGTCGGGCCACGGGCCGTCCTTCTCCCCGCCGTACGCCTCCACTTCGACGACGCGGATGCGGACGTCACCGACGATCAGCGTGGATCCGAGGACGATTCGCGCGGCGTCGACGGGTTCCGCCCGGTCAAGTCGATCGATGGTCACGTCCCGATTCTCCACAACCGTTGACGTCGCCACCTCAACGGTCGCATAATTCATCAAGCAATGAATTCACCCCGTGATGAATTGAGGCCCGCCATGACCGGCAGCCCGGCGATCGACATCCGAGATCTGCATGTGCGAAGAGGCAAGAACGAAGTACTGCACGGCATCGACGTCCAGGTGCCGAGCGGATCCATCACCGGCCTCCTCGGACCCTCCGGCTGCGGAAAGACCACGCTGATGCGGTGCGTGGTCGGCACTCAGATCGTGGAATCGGGGACGGTCACGGTGCTGGGCTCCCCCGCGGGCTCGGTCTCGTTGCGGAGCCGCGTCGGGTACGTCACCCAGTCCCCCAGCGTGTATGCCGACCTCACGGTCAAGAAGAACGTCGCCTACTTCGCCGCGCTCTACGGTCAGCCGTCGAGCGCGGTGACCGAAGCCATCGACGCGGTGGGGCTGACACGCTTCGAGACCCAGAAGGCGGCGGATCTGTCGGGAGGACAGCTCGGACGGGTCAGCCTCGCCTGCGCCTTGGTGGCACGCCCCGAAATCCTCGTCCTCGACGAGCCGACCGTCGGCCTGGACCCACTCCTGCGCGTCGAACTGTGGGAACGGTTCGAAGCTCTCGCCGACGCCGGTACCACCCTGCTCGTGTCGAGCCACGTCATGGACGAGGCCGAACATTGCGCTTCACTGCTCCTCATGCGCGACGGCTACGTTCTCGCGCAGGTCTCCCCCAGCGAACTCCGGGAGCAGACCGGTGAGACGAGCCTCGAAGACGCCTTCCTGAACCTCATTCGCGCATCACATGTCGGGAGCGAGAACTGATGAACGTCACCATCTTCGCGGCCACTGCGGGCCGGATCCTCGCGCAACTGCGAACGGATCACCGCACCGTCGCCATGATTCTGGTGGTACCCAGCCTGCTGATGGTGTTGCTGTACTTCCTGTATCAGAACGTTCCGGCGCCACCCGGTCAGCTGTCGCTGTTCGAGCGCGTCGCGATCACGATGCTCGGCATCCTTCCGTTCGTCGTGATGTTCCTCGTCACGTCGATCGCGATGCAACGCGAACGGACGTCGGGAACACTCGAACGCCTTCTCGCGACCCCGATGGGCAAACTCGACCTGCTCGGCGGCTACGCGGCGGCGTTCTCCACGGCCGCCGCCGCTCAGGCGGCGCTGGCCTGCGTCGTCTCGTTCGGATTCCTCGGCCTCACCACCGAGGGCAGCGTGACGTGGGTGCTGCTGATCGCCGTGCTGAACGCGATACTCGGTGTCGCCCTCGGCCTACTGTGCAGCGCCTTCGCGCGGACCGAGTTCCAGGCGGTGCAGTTCATGCCGGTGGTCGTGGTTCCCCAGCTCTTTCTGTGCGGGCTGCTCGTTCCGCGAGATCAGCTCCCCACGTGGCTCGAGTGGATCAGCAACGTCCTCCCGCTGAGCTACGCGGTCGACGCGCTGCAGCAGGTCGCCACCCATCCCGGAGCGACGGGCATCATGTGGAGAGATCTGGCTGTGGTCGCCGCCTTTGCGCTTCTCGCCCTGTCGCTGGGGGCCGCGACCCTGAGGCGTCGCACACCATGACCGGTCCCGCGACACGCGCAGACGCCACTCCCGGTCTGCGCACGGGACGACGCCCGGGCAACCCGGACACACGGTCACGAATCCTGGCGACTGCACGGAAACTGTTTGCACAGAACGGCTTCGACAAGACCAGTGTCCGCTCCGTGGCAACCGGGGCGGGCGTCGACTCCGCCTTGATCCACCACTACTTCGGAACCAAGCGGGAACTGTTCCTCGCCTCGGTGGACATTCCCGTGGATCCGACGCAGGTAATCGCTCCGGTGCTCGACATCCCGACGGGCGAGGTCGGCAGTCACCTCGCCCGGGCCGTCTTCTCCGTCTGGGAGTCGCCGCACAAGCCCGCCGTGGTCGCGGCGTTCCGGTCCGCGATGGCGGGAAACGAACCCAACCTGATTCGTACGTTCCTGCTGGAGGTCGTGCTCCGCGACCTCGGACCGCGGGTCGACGAACCGCCCGGAACCGGGATGCTGCGCATGCAGCTGGTGGCATCGCAAATGGCCGGGGTTCTGGTGACGCGGTACATCCTCGAATTCGAGCCGCTCGCGTCGCTGCCCGTCGACGACCTGGTCGCGATCGTCGGACCGACGTTGCAGCGCTACCTCACCGGCGCCCTGCCGGTGTGATCAGGCCTCGCCGGCGGCCCGGGCGAGCAGCGTCTCGTGCTCGTCCGCGCCGACGTCCCGGGCCTCGTCGATGAGGAGGACGGGAATCCCGTTCTCGATGGGATACGCCCGCCGCAGGCGAGGGTTGTAGAGCAGTTCGTCGCCGACCAACAACAGAGGACCCTTGTCCTGTGGGCACGCGAGAATGCCGAGCAACGTCGGATCAATAACCACGGAAGTCCTCTCCAACCGTTCGGGTGAGCAGTGTCAGGTTACCGCGCACCGGCAGGCACACCGGCCGAGTCGTTCTGAAACTCCGCGGCCACCGCCTTGGTCAGTCGCTTGTACTGCTGCGATCCCGGATCGACGTACCACACACGGGTTCCCGGCTTGGGCAGTCCGGCGGCGCTCAGCGCCTCGGCATTCGGACGGTACGAGGACCCCAGCGGAATGTCGCCCACCACATGGATGATGTCGGGTCGCAGCGCGGGAGGAAGCACCTCGAAGGCGTCGGCGATCTCCGCCAGCCTCGGCACCCGCCCGTCGCGGAGGGTGAACGCGGCAACGGCCAGTGTCCGGCCGCCGACCTCCACCCCGTAGGCAACCGCGAGATCGACGCGATCGACGGACGCGAGCGCGTCGACGATCGGCTGGGTGTATACGGCCCCTCGCGGAGTCGCGATCACGGTCTTCCGGTGGTCGACCAGCCAGTAGTCCCCGTCCGCGTCGCGGCGGAAGAGGTTCTCCGTCGGAATCCAGGCGTCGCCCGCAGCGAAGATCCCCCGCATCGCGCCGCCGGATATCTCGGCGTGCACGCCCGCCCTGCCGAGGAGCAGACCGACCTCGTCGTCCTGGCATTCCCGGATGAACCCCTGCTCGTCCTCCAGCAGCCGGCCGGCGATCGGGTCGTAGGCCGCGAGCCGGACCTCCGCGCTTCCCGGGAGCGGGCGCCCCTTCGCCCCGACCTTCGCGCCGGCGACGTTCGCGAGAACGACGTCGCCCTCGGTGGACGCGTAGAACTCGAGGACCTTCGCCGGTGCGAACCGCTCCGTCGTGCGACGCCACAACCCCTGCGGCATTCCGGATCCGATGAAGAGCCGGACGGGGTGACTGCCGTCGAGTGCGAGGTTCTCGGCGTCGAGGATCTCGCGCATCATCGTCCACGTGTAGCTGACCACGGTCACCCCGTAGCGGTGGACTTCCTCGGCGAAACGTTCAGGATCGAGTCCGCGAGAGATCGCGATCCGGGATCCACCTGCCACGGCACCACCGATCGCGGCGAGCAGACTCGACGAATGATGCAGGGGGGCAAGGCAATACACGGTGTCGCCGCGGTCGAGATCGGCGGCCGAGGCCGTTCCGAACGCCGACAGCGCCCACCGGTAGTTGGTGATCTGCTTGGTCTCCCAGTGGCCGTTGGACTCACTGCAGATGATGAATGCCAGTTCGCGGGCCAGACCGGGATCGGGCCGGTACCAGCCCGGAAGCGTCACAGCGGCGGGGTCGATCTTCTCGAGATCCACGACGTTCGCCGACGGATCCACGTCGAGCTCGCGCTGGTCGCCGCCGCCCAGGACCAGGACCTGCGTGCCGGTCGCGATCGCCGCGTCGAGATTCTCCGGGTCGGTGACGATGCGCTCGACACCGTCGATGCGGATCGCGGTGTGGACCTCCCAGCCCGGGGGCAGCAAGACAGCCACCGCACCGAGACGGGACAGCGCCGCGATGGCGGCGAGCGCACTCGGGCGCGTCTGCATCACGACGCCGACGTGAGCGGCGGGACGGACACCGGCCTGGATCAGGCCGCGAACCACGTTGTCGATCCGCTGATTGACCGCCTCGTACGTGTGGACGCGATTGTCGAAGAGGAAGCACTCGCCGCCCGGCGCCTTCCGGCCCTGTTCGGCCAGCAACCGGCTGAGCGAGATCTGGGTGTGAGGCTGGATCTGACCGAGCCGGGCCAGCCGCGGCAGCGCCCGCGTGGCCTCGCCGGACAGTTCCACCGTTCCCCGCAGCGCCCCCGAAGCGAAATCGCTGATCCCCTTGCCGACACCGACACCGACCTCGGCGACCGACGCCACGGTGTGAATGATGCGGTCGCTGATGGAGACTCCGGATTCGCTGCCGAAATGTTCGTCGTAGCGCATGAGCTCGATATTGGTGGGCCGCGCCCCGAGCCCCTCGTTCCACAGCACCCACTTCCCGGTGGTGGGCCACGTGTGGGTCGCCGCGGCCGAACCGACAACGAGGCCGAAATGTCCTGCCCGCAACGTCGATTCGTACACATTCGCCCGCGGGGCGGCCCGGCGGATGCCGCGGACGGCCAACGGCTGGCCGATGTCGTCGACCTCCCCGACGAACGCGAGGATCGGGCAGGTCAACTCCGCGAGCGACACCACCTGGTCCTTGATCACGAACCCGCCGGTCATCATGCGGTTGTGCACGATGAACTGCTTGAGCAACTCCGCGACGGCCGGACCGGACCACGCCACCCAACCCTCGGTCGCGAGGAACCGTCGCTGCTGCTCCCGCGGCAACAGCGCTTCCCGGTCGTGCAACTGACGCAGGAAGTCGAGCCTCGACTTCAGCGTCTTGACGGGATCGAGGAGCTGAAAACCGGTGCGCGCCATCCACCCCGACACCGCGAGCCGATTGAAGACGTGGTCGGCGAGGAAGCCGGCAGCGTCGGCGGCGAACCCCGCGGGGATACCGAACGGCAGCCCGGCGAGTGTGTCGACCGGACTGCCGAACGTCACGAGTCCCGCGATGTTGCGACTGCGGCGGTACGCCGCAGCCTGGTAGGCGAACATGCCGCCCTGCGAGTATCCGGACAGATAGACGTCACGACCGGTGTGCGCCCGCACCTGGTCGATGATCTCGCTGATCGCGACGATGTGGTCGGCGAGAGTCCGATCCCACCCGCCCTCTTCGGAATCCGGCGATCCGAAGTCGACCACCCAGGGGTCGATTCCCATCGAGTGCAGGATGCCGACTGCGCCCTGATCCCGGGTCACGTCGTAGACGTCGGCCGACATCATCATCGGCGGGACCAGAACGATCGGGGGCCGGGCGTCGGCAGGGGCCGTGTCGGGGAAATACCTGCGGAGCCGATACATCGGTGCGCGTTCGACCACCTCGAACGGCGATGTGGTGAGGTCCGTCTCGAGCCCGCCGAGGCGAACTACCTCCAACCCGTTCTGCGCCGTCGCCACCACGCGACGGATCGGGCCCATCACCGTTTCGGTATTCAGTCCCACGAACACTCTCCCAGACTCTCGAACTGTGACGCACGTCTCACTGCCGCCCGCCCTCACCCTACTGCGCTCGACGCGTCACACTGCCCCTAATCCGGGGCGTCCGACGCCGGCGTCATCGACACCACTCACGCAGCGACTCGGACAGCTCACGGACCCCGCCCAGCTGTTCGGCCACACGGATACCGGCCGTACCGCCGCGGGCGTTACGCGAGGCGATCGAGCCCTCGACGGTGAGCACCTCCCGCACGTCCGGAGTGAGCGCCGGGTCGACCCCGGCGAGTTCTTCGTCGGTGAGATCCTCGAGTCCGACGCCCCGCGCCTCGGCAGCGCGGACGCACGCCCCCGCCGCCTCGTGCGCGACCCGGAACGGGACACCCTGACGAACGAGCCACTCGGCGATGTCGGTGGCAAGCGTGAATCCCGCCGGTGCCAGTTCCGCCATTCGGTCCGTGTGGAATTCGAGAGTGGAGACCAGTCCGGTGATCGCCGGGAGCAGCATTTCGAGCTGCGCCACCGAATCGAAGACCGGCTCCTTGTCCTCCTGCAGATCCCGGTTGTACGCGAGCGGCTGCGCCTTCAGGGTGGCCAGCAGACCGGTCAGGTTGCCGATCAGCCGACCGGACTTGCCGCGGGTGAGCTCGGACACGTCCGGGTTCTTCTTCTGCGGCATGATCGACGAACCGGTCGACCAGGCGTCGGCGAGTGTGATGTAGCCGAATTCCGGAGTGCTCCAGAGGATGACCTCCTCGGCCATCCGCGACAGGTCGACGCCGATCATCGCGAGCACGAACGCCGCCTCGGCCGCGAAGTCCCGCGACGACGTGGCGTCGATCGAGTTCTCGGCCGACGAATCGAAGGCGAGTTCCGCGGCGATCGCCTCGGGATCGAGTCCGAGTGACGAGCCGGCCAGCGCTCCGGAACCGTACGGCGACACGGCCGCCCGCACGTCGAAGTCCTGCAGCCGCCGAACGTCACGAAGCAGCGGGTGCGTGTGCGCCAGCAGATGGTGCGCGAGCAACACCGGCTGCGCGGCCTGCAGGTGGGTCTTGCCCGGCATCACCGCGGCGGGGTGCGCGGCGGCCTGCGTCGCGAGTGCGTCGACGACGTCGAGCACACCCGCGGCCACGCGACGCACGGCGTCCCGCAGCCACATCCGGAACAGCGTCGCCACCTGGTCGTTGCGCGAACGCCCGGCGCGCAGGCGTCCCCCGACCTCGGGACCGACCCGATCGATCAGGCCGCGCTCGAGTGCCCCATGCACGTCCTCGTCGGATTCGCTCGGGACGAACTCGCCGCTCGCGACGTCGGCCGCGAGCCTGCCGAGACCGTCGAGCATCGCCGCCAGGTCTTCGTCACCGAGCAGGCCGGCCTTGTGCAGCACCCGGGCATGTGCCTGGGACGCACGCACGTCGTACGGGGCCAGCACCCAGTCGAAGTGGGTGGACTTGCTCAGCGCGGCCATGGCGGCGGCGGGTCCGGACTCGAACCGGCCGCCCCACAGGGCTCCTTCGTTGGTGCCGTGAGCACTCATACCTAGAGGCCCAGATCGCGCTTCGCCGCGACCTTCGAGGACAGTCCGTGGATCTGCACGAAGCCCTTGGCGTAGGACTGGTCGAACGTGTCGCCCTCGTCGTAGGTGGCCAGGTTGAAGTCGTACAGGGACTGGTTGCTGCGGCGGCCGTTGACGATGATCGCACCACCGTGCAGCACCAGCCGGATGTCGCCGGAGACGCGTTCCTGCGTCTTCTCGATGAACGTGTCCAGCGCGACCTTGAGCGGCGAGAACCAGAGGCCGTCGTACACCAGCTCGCTCCAGCGCTGCTCGGTCTGACGCTTGTAACGACCGAGCTCGCGTTCCTGCGTGACGTGCTCGAGTTCCTGGTGGGCGTTGATGAGGACCATGGCTCCGGGAGCCTCGTAGATCTCACGGCTCTTGATGCCCACGAGACGGTCCTCGACGACGTCGAGGCGGCCGACGCCCTGAGCACCGGCGCGGCGGTTGAGCTCCTGGATCGCTTCGAGGACGCTGACCGGCTTGCCGTCGATCGCGACGGGGCGGCCCGCCTCGAAGCTGATGATCAGCTCGTCCGGGGCCTGCCAGTTGACGGTCGGATCCTGCGTGTAGTCGTAGACGTCCTTGGTCGGCGCGTTCCACAGGTCCTCGAGGAACCCGGTCTCGACGGCGCGGCCCCACACGTTCTGGTCGATCGAGAACGGCGACTTCTTGGAGACGTTGATCGGGATCTCGTTCTCCTCGGCGAACGCGATCGCCTTCTCACGGGTCCACGCGTAGTCGCGAACCGGTGCGATCACGTCGAGGTCGGGAGCGAGCGATCCGAAGCCGACCTCGAACCGGACCTGGTCGTTGCCCTTGCCGGTGCAGCCGTGCGCGACCGTGGTGCCGCCGTAGGCACGCGCGGCCTCGACGAGGTGCTTGACGATCAGCGGGCGGCTGATGGCCGACACGAGCGGGTAGCGGTCCATGTAGAGGGCGTTGGCCTGGATGGTCGGTAGGCAGTATTCGTCGGCGAACTCGTCGCGCGCATCCACCACGACCGACTCGACCGCACCGCAGTCGAGTGCACGCTGACGCACGACCTCCATGTCCTCGCCGCCCTGGCCGAGATCGATGGCGACAGCAACAACTTCCTTGCCGGTCTCCTTGCCGATCCAGCTGATGGCGACTGAGGTGTCCAGCCCGCCCGAGTAGGCGAGTACGACGCGATCGGCCATGGTCCTTGTGCTCCTTAGGTTGAAGATCTGTAGAGATGATTCAGTTGTCAGGCGAGGGATTCGATCTTGGCCGCGAGTTCCGCCCCGCTCAGCGGCTCCCGTGCCACCACGAGAATGGTGTCATCCCCCGCGATGGTTCCCACGACGTCAGGTAATGATGCCCGATCGAGTGCACTCGCCAGATAGTGCGCTGCCCCCGGGGGAGTTCGCAGCACCGCCATGTTGCCACTGGCATCGGTCGATACCAGTAACTCCCCCAGCAACCGCGACAGCCGGTCGGTTCCCCCGGAGACGCCGCGGACGGGATTTCCGTCCTCGGGCACCACGTAGACCCCGGCGCCGCCGTCTGCGGCGCGAAGCTTCACGGCACCCAGTTCTTCGAGGTCTCGCGACAGCGTGGCCTGGGTGGCATCGATGCCCTCGGCCGCGAGCAGCGCCGCGAGTTCGGTCTGGCTGCGGACCGGGTTGTTCGACAGGATCGCGACGATGCGCGCCTGCCGTCCCGCCCGTGTCGGTGCCGTCGCCGCGTTGGATGCACGCTGCGGCTGAGCCGCACCTGCACGCTGCGGAGGTGCCGCACTCACGGACGGTCCCCGGTTCGCTGCGCCAGCAGCCACACGAGCAGTGCCTTCTGCGCGTGCAGCCGATTCTCCGCCTCGTCCCAGACGACGCTCTGCGGTCCGTCGAGTACCTCGTCGGTGATCTCCTCCCCGCGGTGGGCAGGCAGGCAGTGCAGGACCACCGCGTCGGCGTCGGCCTTCGCGAGCAGCGCCTCGTTGATCTGGAAGGGGCGGAACGGACCGACCCGGTCGAGCCCGTCGTTCTCCTGGCCCATCGACGTCCAGGTATCGGTGACGAGTGCGTCCGCGCCGACGACCGCCGTCTGCGGGTCATCGGTGAGGGTGATGGTCGCGCCGGTCTCGGCGGCCCGCGCGCGGGCTGCCTCGACCACCCACGGCAGGGGTGCGAACCCTTCGGGGCCGGCGATGGTCACATCGACGCCTGCGGTCACGCCGCCCAGCATCAGCGAGTGCGCCATGTTGTTGGCGCCGTCGCCGAGGTAGGTGAGCTTCAGCCCCTTCAGCGAACCCTTCCGCTCCGCGAGGGTCTGCAGATCGGCCAGGACCTGGCACGGGTGGAACTCGTCGGACAGCGCGTTGACGATCGGGACGTCGGCGCCGGACGCCATCGCCTCGAGCCGCTTCTGCCCGAACGTGCGCCACACCACGGCGTCGACGTACCGCGACAGGACGCGGCCCGTGTCCTGCAACGTCTCCTCGCGGCCGAGCTGGGTGCTGCGCCCGTCGACGACGATCGCGTGACCGCCGAGCTGGGCGATGCCCATCTCGAACGAGAACCGGGTGCGCGTCGAATTCTTCTCGAAGATCACGCCGACCCCTCGGGGACCCTCCAGCGGACGCTCTGCGAAGGGGGCCTTCTTCAGCCTGGCGGCGAGCTCGAGGACCTCGGCCTGCTGTGCAGGGGTGAGGTCGTCGTCCCGGAGAAAGTGTTTCACCACGGTCGTCACTGCTTTCCCGGCTGATCGGCCGATTGCGCGTTGTCGAGAATCGCGGGCAGCGCCGCGACGAAACCTTCGGCCTGGTCGTCCGTGAGGACCAGGGGCGGAGCCAGCCGGACGACGCCCGGTTGCGCGGCATTGATCAGGTATCCGGCCTCGCGCGCGGAGTTCTCCACGGCGGGGGCCACGTCCTGGGTCAGGACGATGCCGAGCAGCAGGCCGGCGCCGCGGACGTGGTCGATCAACGGATGTCCGAGACCTTCGATGCCGGCCGAGAGCGACTTCCCGAGCGTGTCGGCGCGGGAGATGAGGTCGTCCTCGGCGATCGTCCGCAGCACGGCGAGCGCCGCCGACGCGCAGACGGGGTTCCCGCCGAACGTCGTGCCGTGCTTGCCCGGCCCGAACAGGTCCGCGGCCGCGCCGGTCGCGATGCACGCGCCGATCGGCATCCCGCCACCGAGACCCTTCGCGAGAGTCATGACGTCGGGCACGATCCCGACCGCCTGGTGTGCGTAGAACCAGCCCGTGCGGCCGATCCCGGTCTGCACTTCGTCGAGCACGAGCAGGGCGCCGCGATCGGCGGTGATCTGCCGTGCGCCCACGAGATACCCCTCCGGCGGAACGACGACTCCGCCCTCGCCCATCATCGGCTCCAGGAACACGGCCGCGGTGTCGGCGTCGACGGCGCGATCGAGTGCGTCGAGATCGCCGTAGGGCACGTGCTCGACACCCGGGGGCATCGGCTCGAACGGAGCCCGCTTGGCGGCCTGGCCGGTGAGCGCGAGAGCACCCATCGTGCGGCCGTGGAAGGAGTTCTCCGCGGCGATGATCTTCGATCGTCCCGTCGCCCGCGCGAGCTTGAACGCCGCCTCGTTGGCCTCCGTGCCGGAATTGCACAGGAAGACACGGCCGGGGGCACCCAGATGGGAAAGCAGCTTCTCGGCCAGTTCGATCGCCGGCTCGCTGGCGTAGAAATTCGACACGTGCCCGAGGGTCGACAACTGCGTCGTGACCGCCTCGATGATCGCCGGGTGTGCGTGCCCGAGGATGTTGACGGCGATGCCGGCGAGGAAGTCGACGTACTCCTTGCCGTCGGCGTCGGTCAGCACCGCCCCCTGACCGCGCGCGAGTGCCACCCGGGGGACGCCGTACGTGTTCATCAGAGCGCCGGACCAGCGCTGCTGGAGTTCCGGGGTTCCGGTCATGAGGCAACTCCCTCGGTAGGTGAAGTCGGGCCGGGCGTGACCATCGTGCCGATGCCCTCGCCGGTGAACAGTTCGAGCAGAACGGAATGCGCGACACGGCCGTCGATGACGTGCGCGGTGGGCACACCGCCGCGGACCGCGCGCAGGCAGGCCTCCATCTTGGGCACCATCCCCGCGTCGAGGCTGGGCAGCAGTTGCGCGAGCGCGTCCACGTCGATCTCGGTGGCCAGCGAATCGCGGTCCGGCCAGTTGGTGTACAGCCCTTCGACATCCGTGAGTACCACAAGCTTCTCGGCGCCGATGGCCTCGGCGAGCGCGGCGGCGGCGGTGTCCGCGTTGATGTTGTGCACCACACCGTCCGAGTCGGGGGCGATGGTGGACACCACGGGAATTCGGCCCGCACGGATCAGATCCAGGACGGCCTCCGGGTTCACGGTCGTGACGTCGCCGACGAGACCGATGTCGGTCGGCCTGCCCTCGACCATCACGGTGCGCTTGGTGGCGGTGAACAGGTGCGCGTCCTCGCCGGAGATGCCGACGGCGTACGGTCCATGTGCGTTGATCAGTCCGACCAGTTCGCGGCCGACCTGCCCGAACAACACCATCCGGACGACGTCCATCACCTCGGGGGTGGTGACGCGGAAGCCGCCCTTGAATTCACCTGTCATGCCGAGCTTTCCGAGCATGGCATTGATCTGGGGGCCGCCGCCGTGCACGACGACCGGCTGAATTCCCACCGTCCGCAGGAACGCCATGTCGGCGGCGAACGCCGTCTTCAGCGCGTCGTCGACCATGGCGTTGCCGCCGTACTTCACGACGACGACCTTGTCGCGGAACTGCTGCAGCCATGGCAGAG
Source organism: Rhodococcus sp. NPDC059968 (assembly GCF_042738615.1). Classification (NCBI taxonomy): domain Bacteria; kingdom Bacillati; phylum Actinomycetota; class Actinomycetes; order Mycobacteriales; family Nocardiaceae; genus Rhodococcus; species Rhodococcus sp. NPDC059968. Next base: position 91,214 of record NZ_JBHWUE010000031.1, on the reverse strand, counting down.
CCTCGGCCAGGACGTGCGCCTTCTGGTGATCGGTGATGCCGCTGAGTGCCTCACTGGTCGCTGTCATGACGAATACGCCGAGTTCTCTTCGACATACGCGTGCGACAGGTCGGTGGTCCGGATGCTCACCGCGTGCTCGCCCAGACCGAGGTCGATGTCGAGGGAGATGTCGATGTCGCTCAGGTCCACGTCCCGCGCACCCGGTGCGCCGACACCGTCGATGCAGACGGGGGCGCCGTTGAACGACACCGAGATCTTGTCGGGGTCCAGTTCGATCGGCGCGATGCCGATCGCGGCGAGCACCCGGCCCCAGTTGGGGTCGGAGCCGAACAGCGCCGTCTTGACGAGGCTGTCCCGCGCGACCGTCCGGGCACCGATCAGGGCGTCGTCCTCGCTGACCGCGCCGCTGACCGTGACCCGCACCCGCTTGGTGACGCCCTCCGCGTCGGCCATCATCTGATCGGCCAGATCGTCGCAGACGGCCGTCACGGCCGCATTCAGTTCTTCTTGGGTCGGTGTCACGTTGCTCGCACCGGACGCGAGCAGCAGCACCGTGTCGTTGGTCGACGTGGCACCGTCGACGTCCAGCCGATCGAACGTCACCCGGGTGGCCGCCCGCAGCGCGGCGTCGAGTTGCGCGGCGGTCGCGACGGCGTCAGTCGTCACCACGCACAGCATCGTCGCCAGCGCGGGGGCCAGCATGCCTGCGCCTTTCGCCATTCCGCCCACGTTCCACTTGTCCGCATGGTGCAGGGCGGACTGCTTCGGCACCGTGTCGGTGGTCATGATCGCGTACGCGGCGTCGGTGCCACCCGAAATTCCCCCGGCGAGTTCGTGCACCGCCTCCGTGACCCCGGCCAGGACCTTGTCCATGGGCAGGCGGTCGCCGATCAGACCGGTGGAACACACCGCGACCTCGACGGCGCCGGTCTCTGTTCCCCAGTTGCTCAGCGCGGACGCCACTTCCTCGGCCGTCTTGTGCGCGTCCTGGAACCCGCCTGCACCCGTGCACGCGTTCGCCCCACCGGAATTGAGCACGACGGCGCGCAGCCTGCCCGTGGTGAGCACCTGCTGCGACCACAGGACGGGGGCAGCCTTCACCTTGTTCGCGGTGAAGACGCCGGCCGCTGCAAGCTCGGGTCCCTCGTTGACGACGAGAGCCAGGTCGGCGTTGCCGCTCGCCTTGATTCCCGCCTTGATCCCGGACGCGCGGAAGCCCGCGGGCCCCGACACTCCCTGGGTTCGGACCAGAGTGCCGCCGGCGACCGCCCGGGTCGGGTGCGGATCGATCGTGCTGTCACTGCTCACGGGGCAACTCCCACTGTCGAGAGACCGGCGGTCTCGGGTAGTCCAAGCGCAAGATTCATCGATTGCACCGCTCCCCCGGCGGTGCCCTTCGCAAGGTTGTCGATCACCGCGACCACGACGATCTGACCGGCGTCGGCGTCGACCGTCACCGCGATCTGGACCGCGTTCGATCCGACGACCGCACCGGTCTGCGGCAGCACGCCCCGGGGCAGGACGTGCACGAACGGCTCGTCCGCGTAAGCCTTTTCGTAGATCGCGCGCACCTCGTCCTCGGACGCCGTGGTGACCGCGGTGCACGTGGCGAGGATGCCGCGCGGCATCGGCGCCAGCACGGGGGTGAACGACACGGTGACGCGCTCACCGGCGAGTTCGGAGAGGTTCTGGATGATCTCCGGGGTGTGGCGGTGCACGCCGCCGACACCATAGGCACGAACCGAACCCATCACCTCGGAGCCGAGCAGATCGGCCTTGGGTGCGCGTCCGGCGCCGGAGGCACCGGTGACGGCGACGATCGTGACCCGCGGTTCGACGACACCCGCCGCGACCGCCGGAGCCATCGCCAGGCTCGACACCGTCGGGAAGCACCCGGGGACGGCGATTCGTGTGGCGCCGACGAGTTTCTCGCGGGCACCCGGGAGTTCCGGAAGTCCGTACGGCCAGCTACCTGCGTGCGGGCTCTTGTAGTACCGCTCCCAGTCCTCGGCGTTCGTCAACCGGAAGTCGGCGCCGCAGTCGATGATGACCGTGGACTCGGGCAGTTCCTTCGCGTATTGCGCCGAATTGCCGTGCGGCAGGCCGAGAAACACCACGTCGTGTCCGCCGAGCGTCTCGACGGTGGTGTCCTCGAGCACTCGGTCGGCGAGGGGAAGCAGGTGCGGATGGTGCGAGCCCAGAGTCGATCCGGCGTTGCCGCCGGCAGTGAGCGCGCCGATGACGAGCGAACCGTCCGCATACGACGGGTGCCCCAGCAGCAGACGCAGCACCTCGCCGCCGGCGTATCCGCTCGCGCCGGCGACGGCAATCCTGATCGGTTTTCCCGCGTGCTCAGTCATACGATTGATTATGCATCATCATGCAAGCTAATACACACCGCGGTCTTTCGACGGGACGGAATCCGTGGTCACTGCTTGCCGAGCGACCGCCGAATCTCGTCGAGTTTGGCCTTTCCCGCCTTCTCCCGCTTCTCCCACGCCTCGTCCAGCGACTGCCCCGACGGGCTGTCGTGCGCGAGTTCGGAGGAGCCCATCGCCGTCCCGAACCGTCCCTCGATCCGCTCACGCACGCGGTCGAACGTCGGGACACCAGCCGGCGTGTAGTCCGGCTCGGGCACACCGGGCGCGATGTGGGGCACGACCTCCGCGGTCACCGGATCCTCGGCCGGAATCGCCGCACCGACGTCCACCGCCGCGAGGAGCGCCCCGAGGCCCGGACGACCCGCGGCCACCGCACGCACGACCTCGACGAACTCGGCGTCGGTCAACTGACTCGCCGCCGCCACGACGTCGCGCACTTCGGTCATCGCACTGCTCCTCACCGCCTCGGGCCCCTCCACCCAGGCTACGGGTCAGCTGCGCAGTTCGGCACCTACGGCGGCGGACGCCGCAGCCACGGCGGCGTCGCGGGCGGCGCTCGCCTCGTCCTCGGTCAGGGTGCGGTCGGGGCCGCGGAATCGCAGCGCGAAGGCCAGCGACTTCCGGCCCTCCCCGACCTGCTCACCTTCGAACACGTCGAACAGCCGGATGTCCTCGAGGAGCTCTCCTCCACCCGACCGCAGGGCCGCCTGGACCTCGCCGGCGGGCACCGCGGTGTCGACCACGACCGCCACGTCCTGAAGGACCGCGGGAAAGGGCGAGACCTTCGGCGCGGGCAGATTCTCCACCAGCGGCAGGGCGTCCAGATCGATCTCCGCGGCACTCGTCCGCGGGGGAAGTCCGGCACGCTCGAGCACGGCGGGGTGCAACTCGCCCGCGTGTCCGACGACGACACCGTCCACGAGCAGCTCCGCGCCGCGGCCCGGGTGCCACGGCAAGTACTGCGTCGCGCGGAACTCCACCTCGACACCGGCCGCGGCGGCGACCGCCCGGGCGGCGGCGAACGCGTCGGTGGCGTCGGCTGCGCGGCCCGCACCCCACGGACCGCTCGGCTCACGCTGCCCCGTCAGCACCGCCGCCACGTGCACCGGCTGGTCCGGCAACGACTGCAGCAGTGCCGTGATCTGTTCGTCGGTCGGCCGCCTGTCCACCGGCAGCGCCTCGACCGGCTTGGTGTCGGCGCCGGGCAGCACGACCTGCGCTATGCCGAACAGCGACAGGTCGCGTTGACCGCGGGAGACGTTGCGGGCGAGGACCTCGAGAAGTCCGGGCAGCAACGTGGTGGCCAGTTCCGGCCGATCCGATTCGAGCGGGTTGAGCACCGTGCTGGTATTCCTGCGCGGATCCTCGGGGTCCAGCCCCCACGTGTCGAAGATCGCGGTGGGCAGGAAGACGGGGGGAAGGATCTCGACGTATCCCGAGAATGCCAGGGCACGGCCGACGGCGCGCTTGCGGCGCTGCGCAGGAGTCAACCCACGACCCGCGGGGGCAGCGGGCAGCACCGACGGAATCTTCTCGAGCCCCTCGAGGCGCAGCACCTCCTCCACCAGGTCGGCGGGCTGCACCAGATCGGGCCGCCACGACGGCGGGCCGGCGACGAGCTGACCGTGCCCGCTGTCGCTGACCCCGACCTCGACGTTGCAGCCGATCTGTGTAAGCCGGCGCGCAGCGGTGCCGTTGGGGTAGTCGACCCCCGCAACCCGGTCGGGGAGGTCGATGTCCATGTGGATGGGCTCGTGCGGGGTGACCTCACCGATGTCGGTGAGCGCCGGCTCGACCCGCCCGCCGGCGATGTCGACGAGCAGCGCGGCCGCCCGGTCGAGTGCCGCGACGGGGATCTCGGGGTCGACGACGCGCTCGAAACGCTTGCCTGCCTCACTCGACAGCTTGTGCCTGCGCGCGGTCTTGAACACCGCGAGCGGATCCCACGTGGCCGCCTCGAGCAGGATGTCGGTGGTTTCCGACCCGACCTCGGTGGACGCGCCACCCATGATCCCGGCCAGCGACACGACGCCCGAATCGTCGGCGATCACGACGTCCTCGGGGTCGAGGGCGCGCTCGGTCTCGTCGAGAGTCGTCAGCGTCTCCCCCGCCACCGCGCGGCGCACGACGAGTTCACCGCTGATCTTCGCGGCATCGAACGCGTGCAACGGCTGGCCCAGTTCGAGCAGAACGTAATTGGTGACGTCGACGGCCGGCGAGATCGGGCGGACCCCCGACAGCAGCAACCGACGCTGCAGCCACCACGGGCTGACCGCCTTCGGATCGATACCCGTCACCCGGCGGGCGGCGAAACGCGTCGCCTTCGACGCCGGCTCGACGCGGATCGGCCACGCCTCTCCCTCCGCCGGGTACGGCGCCACCGACGCCGGGTCGGCGAAGTCCAGGTCGAACCCACACGCCAGTTCGCGGGTGAGCCCGCGGACGGAGAAGCAGTAGCCGCGGTCCGGGGTGATGTTGAGTTCGATGACCGTGTCGTGCAGGCCCATCAACTCGTTGGCGTCCGCGCCGGGGAGCGCGGTGCCCGGCTCGAGGACGAGGATGCCCGAGTGGTCCTTGCCGATGCCGAGTTCGGCCACCGAGCAGATCATCCCGTCGGAGACCTGCCCGTACGTCTTGCGGGACGCGATGGCGAAACCACCGGGAAGGACTGCACCCGGCAGTGCGACCACCACGAGGTCGCCTTCGGCGAAGTTCCGGGCACCGCACACGATGCCCTGCGGCTCGGCCGCCCCCACATCCACCTTGCAGAAGCGGATCGGCTTCTTGAACTCGGTGAGCTCGGCGATCTCGAGAACCTTGCCGACCACGAGGGGGCCGTCGACGGGCTCGAGCCGGTCGACTTCCTCGACCTCGAGCCCGACCCGGACGAAACCTGCGTCGAGTTCCTCGGCGGTGACGTCCCAGTCCGGGGTGGCACGCTGCAGGATCTCGGTCAGCCAGGATTGCGCTACTCGCACGTCTGCTCAGCTCTCTCGTTCGTGAAGATGTCGTGACTGTGGTGGGCGGGATTCGGGTGACGCAGGGTCAGCCCTGGACACCGAAGGGCAGCGTGAATCGCACGTCGCCCTCGACGATGTCGCGCATGTCCGGGATCCCGTTCCGGAACTGGAGTGTGCGCTCGAGCCCCATGCCGAACGCGAACCCGGTGTACACGTCGGGGTCGATTCCGGAGGCGCGCAGCACATTCGGATTGACCATTCCGCAGCCGCCCCACTCGACCCAGCCTGCGCCGCCCTTCTTGTTCGGGAACCAGACGTCCACTTCGGCGGACGGTTCCGTGAACGGGAAGTAGTTCGGTCGCATCCGGGTACGGGTCTCGGGACCGAACAGTGCGCGGGCGAACGCGTCGAGCGTGCCACGCAGGTGGGCCATGGTGAGGCCCTTGTCGACGGCGAGTCCCTCCACCTGAGAGAAGACCGGGGTGTGGGTCGCATCGAGTTCGTCGGTGCGGAACGTCCGCCCGGGGCACACCACGTAGATCGGCACCTCGCGCGCGAGCATGGTGCGCACCTGTACCGGCGACGTGTGCGTGCGGAGCACCTGGCGCGAGCCCTCCGGTGCGATGTGGAACGTGTCCTGCATCGTCCGGGCGGGGTGATCGGGCAGGAAGTTGAGAGCATCGAAGTTGAAGTGCTCGGTCTCCACCTCCGGGCCCTCGGCGACCTCCCAGCCCATCGCGACGAACACGTCCTCGACCTGCTCGGAGATGATGCTGATCGGGTGGCGGGCACCCGCCGGCTGACGCTGCGACGGCAGCGTCACGTCGATGGCCTCGGCCACGAGTACGGCCGCGTCGCGTTCGGCGAGCAGGACGGCGCGGCGCTCGTCGAACGCCGCACTGATCCGGGTGCGGGCGACGTTCACGCGCTTGCCTGCGTCGGCCTTCTCCTTGCCCGGGAGGGCTCCGAGTCCGCGGCGAGCGAGGGCGATCGGCGACTTGTCACCCATGTGCTCGACCTTGGCCTTCGCCAGGTCGTCGAGATCCGCCGCCGACGCGAACGCCTTCTCGGCGCTCTCCGCTGCCGCAGTCAGGGCGTCTTCGGTGAGCGCACTCGCATCGACCGCGCCGCCTTCGACCCCCGTGGAGGCAGCGCCCTCTTTTTTAGCCACGACCGGTGCCACTCCTTAAGTTCTTTCAGTCAACACTCTCGACGAAACCGAAACAGCTCGCCGTCAAATCCTATGCGATCCGATTTTCGCCGGTTCAGCTGTCGGTTCGCTTGCGGTTCTGGACCCGTGCGCTCGAATACAGGCAGATCGACGCCGCCGTCGCCAGGTTGAGGCTCTCGGCTCGACCGTGGATCGGAATCCGCACTCGGTGATCGGCTCGCCCCGAGGTGGCTGCGTCGAGGCCGTGGGCCTCGTTGCCGAACAGCCACGCCGTGGGGCGGGCCAGCAGTTCGTCGGCGTCGTCCAGATCTACTTCGCCGTCGGCCGCCGTGGCGAGCAATTGGATTCCCGCCGCGCTGATGCTGTCGAGGACCGCCGCGATGTCCCGTTCACGCACCACCGGGAGGTGGAAGAGGCTTCCGGCGGACGCCCGGACGCATTTGCCGTTGTGCGGGTCGACGCTGTCGCCCGCGAGAATCGCCGCGTCCGCGCCCACCGCGTCCGCGACTCGGATGACGGTGCCCGCGTTACCGGGCTCCGCGACCGCGACCGGAACCGCGAGCAGACGAGTTCCGGGGCCTATCGCCTCCGCCAGCGGAACATCGAGGAGGTCGCACACCGCGACGAGACCCGGTGGGGTCACCGTGTCGCTGAGCGCTCGGACCGCCCGGTCCGTCACCAGCGACGTACGGACGCCCGCAGTGTGTGCCCGGTCGATCAGCCTCGAGTACCGCTGCTCCGCGTCCTCGGTGTAGAAGAGGTCGTGCACGGGGCGGGTGTCGAGTGCCTCACCGACGGAATTCTCGCCTTCCACCAGGAACCGCCCGACCTTGCGGCGTTCCGCGGTGCGCAGCAGCTTGACAGCAGAAACGACCCGTGGAGTGCGCTCGGTGAGCGGGTCCACGGGTCGTTTCCGAGGCTCTGAAGGCCGGGGTGCTGCGAGACTCAGGCTGCTTCTCCGGCCGGAGCGTTCACGTCGGCCGGAAGCGCCGCCTTGGCGAGGGCCACGAGGCCGGCGAATGCCGCCGCGTCGGAAACGGCCAGCTCGGCGAGGTTCTTGCGGTCGACCTCGATCTCGGCCAGACGCAGACCCTGGATCAGGCGGTTGTACGTGATGTCGTTCGCCCGCGCCGCAGCGTTGATACGCGTGATCCACAGCTTGCGGAAGTCGCCCTTGCGCGCACGGCGGTCACGGTAGGCGTAGGTCAGCGAGTGGAGCTGCTGTTCCTTCGCCTTGCGGTACAGGCGCGAGCGCTGACCGCGGTAGCCGCTGGAGGCTTCGAGAATCGAACGACGCTTCTTCTGGGCGTTTACCGCCCTCTTTACGCGTGCCACTGAAAAATCCTGTCAATCTTGGGGCGGTGAGCTGCCCCGGGTGGTCAGTAAAAGGGGTGTCGACTCAGATGTCGAGCAGGCGCTTGATGCGAGGAGTGTCAGCCTTGCTGACGACAGCCACGCCATCGAGGCGACGGGTCACCTTCGTGGCCTTGTGCTCGAGCAGGTGGCGGCGACCGGCCTTCTGGCGCAGGATCTTTCCGCTGCCGGACACCTTGAATCGCTTCGCGGTGCCGCTGTGGGTCTTCGACTTGGGCATGGAGTCCTCAGTTCTCTGTATCCGGACCGTGATCCGGGTCGTGCTGGTGTAGTCGGACTAGCTGGTCGGCGCTTCGCCGGGCGCACTGCCGCCCGCCTGCTCCGCAGGTGCCGCCGGAGCCTGTGCCGGTTCGGCCGGCGCGGGAACTGCCCGCTGCGCCGGCGGCGCAGCGGCGCTTTCCTGCGCCTTCACACGGGTCTTCGCGCCCTTGTGCGGAGCGAGCACCATCGTCATGTTTCGACCGTCCTGCTTGGCGGACGTCTCCACGAACCCGAGGTCCGCGACGTCTGCACCGAGACGCTGCAGCAGCCGGAATCCGAGTTCCGGACGCGACTGCTCACGTCCGCGGAACATGATCGTGACCTTGACCTTGGATCCGGCTTCGAGGAAGCGCACGACGTTGCGCTTCTTCGTCTCGTAGTCGTGATCGTCGATCTTGGGGCGGAGCTTCTGCTCCTTGATGACCGTGAGCTGCTGGTTCTTGCGCGACTCACGCGCCTTCTGCGCGGCCTCGTACTTGAACTTGCCGTAGTCCATGATCTTGCAGACCGGCGGGCGAGCGTCGGGGGCCACCTCGACCAGGTCGAGATCGGCCTCGAGGGCCAAGCGGAGTGCATCTTCAACACGCACGATGCCAACCTGTTCACCTCCGGGTCCGACGAGGCGGACCTCGGGAACTCGGATGCGATCGTTGATGCGGGTCTCAGTGCTGATGGGGCCTCCTAGGTTGAACGGTCTTGTCTCGAGACCGCCAGCAGCCCGTACGCCCGGATTCCCAACAAAAAAGCCCCGCTGCGGTGAATGACTCTCACCATGCGGGGCCCGATGTCGACCGATCAGACGAACTCACGGCTCACGCCGATCCCTCATCTCCTCACACTCGAGGAACTCGAACCGAGCAGCCTCGGATCGAGCGACCGGACCACTGAACTGCAGTTTTACCTGCCGCGCAGAGGTGGGAGTCGGACTCCACTTGCTGCCCCCGACAAATCCGAAGGCGGTCGTTGCGTCAAGAGTAACATTTGCGCACGTCCCGAGCTAATCGATACCGGGACGTTGCGCCACGGGGCACTGGTGGAATCCTCTAAGGCATGACGGACAACATCGATGACACCCCGAACGACGGCACCCCGAACGACGGTGACCAGAATACCGACGTCCGGGAACTGGCCGACGTCCCTTCGGTCGAGGTCATCAGCCGCGCCGCGGTCATGCTCATGAGTTCGGCAGCCGAGAAGCTCGGCCTGTCCGACGCCGACCCCGACTCCAGCCCCCACCGCGACCTCGACGAGGCCCGGCGGGTCATCACCGCCCTCGCCGGCCTGGTGACCGCGTCCATCGAGTACCTCGGACCGCACGCGGGACCGATCCGCGAAGGCCTCCAGGCACTGCAGCGCGCGTTCCGCGAAGCGTCCTCGCACCCGGACGAGCCGGGCAAGGGTCCGGGCGAGAAGTACACCGGCCCCGTGTACTGACATGGCGAGCCGAAACAAGACCGCGCAGACGCCGGCCGGCGTCGACGAGTTCCTCGCCACGATCGCCGACCCGGTCAAGCGCGCCGACAGCGCACGGCTGGTGGAACTGCTCACCGCCGCGAGCGGAGAGCGCGCCGCGATGTGGGGCACCAGCATCGTCGGGTTCGGCTCCCGCCACTACCGGTATGCCAGCGGTCACGAGGGCGACACCGCACTGATCGGCTTCTCGCCCCGAGCCGCAGCACTGACCCTGTACCTCTCGCTCGACTTCACCGAGTTCGAGGCCGAACTCGCCGCTCTCGGCAAGCACACCCTCGGCAAGGGCTGCCTCTACGTCAAGAAGCTCGCCGATGTCGACGAGTCGGTTCTCGTCTCACTGCTGAACCGATCCGTGGCCGCCGCCCGCGCTCTGATCGAATCTCACCGTTCGAACACGGTGCGCGCGTCGGCCGGCGGTTCACCGAAGAGGCTCGCATCGCGCGGGACGAACGACCGGCCGGTGAGGGTGGCGTCGGACACCCGGTCCAGCCGGAACCACCGCACACCCGCCCGGCTCAGGCACCACGCGACGAGGAACCACGATCCCCTGGTGTGAGCGAGAAGGTGCGGTTCGACGACGCGTTCGGTGCGCTCACCGTCCCGGTCCACATATCGGAGCGACACCATCAGTTCGCGCTGCAATCCGTCTTCGACGACGCGGCGGATGCGTGGTTCCGCGCTCGCCGTGTCGGCGTCCCGCCGGATCCACACCTTCGCGCCGAGTCGCTCCACCCGCACCCTCGACTCTGCATCCATCACGTCGAGCAGCTTGGCCAGCGCGGCGCGGCCGTCGGTCGCGAACGGCGCATCGCGAAACGCCGTGAGGACCAATGCCACCGAGACCGCTTGAGCGGGAGTGAAATTCACCGGCGGCAACGTGCCGTTCCCGATGATCCCGTATCCCCCGCCCGGGCCGGCAGTGGCCCAGATCGGGGCGCCCGAGGACTGCAGCACGGCGATGTCCCGCTTGATCGTGCGGGTGGTCACCCCGAACTGTGCCGCCAACTGCTCCGCGGTCCGGCCCCGGGCGCCCGCGCGGCGCAGTTCTTCCGTCAGGGCGTGGAGGCGGGCGGGACGGTCCATGAGGGCAGTCTGCCGAACGACCGCGGCAATGTCCCGAATCTCGCCAACCGATTCCGTTATGCGACTGTGACACATACGGTGACACGCACATGTCACCGATACGGGTTCACTCTTGTCTCATGACCCAGACAAGCGAAGCACACGACAGCACAGGCATTCACATCATCCTGGCTCCCGGATTCTGGCTCGGCGCATGGGCTTGGGAGGCAGTGGCTTCCGACCTGGTCCGGCGAGGACACCACGTCACCGCGGTGACCCTGCCCGGACTCGACTCCGAGGACAGCGACCGCGTCGGCATCCGACTGGACGATCACATCTCCGCGATCGCGGACGTCGTCGCGACCACACCGTCGTCTGAGCGGGTTGTGCTCGTGGCACACAGCGGTGCGGGACCGGTGGCGTACGCGGCGAGCGATCGGATTCCCGACCGACTGGCCCGCATCGTCTACGTCGACTCGGGACCACTGCAGAACGGCGCCGCGCTGCGGGAGGATCTCGATGCTTCGGTCACCGAGATCCCGCTTCCGTCGTGGTCCGAACTCGAAGCCGAAGGCAGCAGTCTCGACGGACTCGACGACGTCTTGCTCGACATGTTTCGCAGCCGCGCAGTGCCCGAACCAGCCGGTCCCGCGAGGGACAGGCTCGAACTCGTCGACAGCAGCCGTCTGGACGTGCCGACCACGGTGATCTGCACCAGCTTTCCGTCGGAGGTCATCCAGCAGATGGCAGGCGCGGGTCATCCGATGGCCGCCGAACTCGCGCAGATCGCGAAGGTCGACTACGTCGATCTGCCGACCGGCCACTGGCCGATGTGGTCGCGGCCCGCGGACCTCGCGACCGCGATCGACGCGGCCGCGAGGAACTGACCGAACTCAGCTGACTGCTGCGGCCTTCTTCGGCGCCCGCTTACGCGGTGTCGCCGTGGCGGCCGCGACAGTCTTCTTCGCCGAAGCGGACTTCCGTGTCGACGACGACTTGGCCGCCTTCGACTTCGCCGCGGCGGGAGGCGTCGGCACCTCGAGGACGTTTTCGAGGAAACGACCCGTGTAGCTCTCCGGAACCTGCGCCACCTCCTCCGGCGTGCCTTGCGCGACGACGGTTCCGCCGCCGGACCCGCCCTCCGGGCCCATGTCGACCACCCAGTCGGAGGTCTTGATCACGTCGAGGTTGTGCTCGATCACGATCACCGTGTTGCCCTTGTCGACCAAGCCGTTGACGACCCCGAGCAGCTTCCGGATGTCCTCGAAGTGGAGACCCGTCGTGGGCTCGTCGAGGATGTACACCGTGCGGCCCGTCGAACGCTTCTGCAGTTCGGCGGCAAGCTTCACGCGCTGGGCCTCACCGCCGGACAGCGTGGGTGCCGGCTGACCGAGCCGTACGTAACCGAGACCGACCTCGACCAGGGTCTTGAGGTAGCGGTGGATGGAGGTGATGGGCTCGAAGAACTCCGCGGCCTCCTCGATCGGCATGTCCAGGACCTCGGCGATGGTCTTGCCCTTGTAGTGGACCTCGAGAGTCTCGCGGTTGTACCGGGCCCCGTGGCACACCTCGCACGGCACGTACACGTCGGGTAGGAAGTTCATCTCGATCTTCAACGTGCCGTCGCCGGAGCAAGCCTCGCATCGGCCGCCTTTGACGTTGAACGAGAACCGGCCCGGCTGGTAGCCGCGCACCTTCGATTCCGTGGTGGCGGCGAACAGGGTGCGGATCTTGTCGAACACCCCGGTGTAGGTAGCCGCGTTGGAACGCGGGGTGCGGCCGATCGGTGACTGGTCGACCTGCACGAGCTTGTCCAGTTGGTCGAGCCCGTTGATGCGGGTGTGCCGGCCCGGCACCTGGCGGGCGCCGTTGAGCTTGTTCGCCATCACCGTCGCGAGGATGTCGTTGACGAGCGTCGACTTACCGGACCCGGACACGCCGGTGACCGACGTGAGCACGCCCAGCGGGAAGCTGACGTCGATGCCCCCGAGGTTGTGTTCGCGCGCACCGATGACGGTGACCTGCCGTTTGCGATCGACCGGCCGGCGGATGGCGGGAATCTCGATGTGACTGCGGCCCGACAGGTAGGCGCCGGTGAGGGATTCCTCGCAGTCGAGCAGTTCCTCGTACGGCCCGCTGTGGACGACCTTGCCTCCGTGCTCGCCGGCGAGCGGTCCGATGTCGACCACCCAGTCGGACGTGCGGATGGTGTCTTCGTCGTGTTCGACCACGATGAGCGTGTTCCCGAGATCGCGCAGGCGCGTCAGGGTCTCGATGAGACGCCGGTTGTCGCGCTGGTGCAGACCGATCGACGGCTCGTCGAGCACGTACAGGACCCCCACCAGACCCGAGCCGATCTGGGTGGCGAGGCGGATACGCTGCGCCTCACCACCGGACAGGGTCCCGGCGGCGCGAGCGAGCGACAGGTATTCGAGGCCGACGTCGAGGAGGAAGCCGAGACGTGCCTGGACCTCCTTGAGCACCTGACCGGCGATGGCCTCCTCGCGGCTGCCCAGCGTGAGGCTGTTCAGGAAGTCGGCGCAATCGGAGATCGACAGTTCGCAGACCTCGGCGATCGACTTCATGCCGAACTTCTCGTTCGCGATCGTGACCGACAGGATCTCGGGACGCAGACGCGCACCACCACACGCGGGACAGGGGGTGTCGCGCATGTAGCCGTCGTAGCGTTCCTTCATCTGGTCCGACTCGGTCTGCTCGAGGCGGCGGTGCAGGAACGGCATGACGCCCTCGAACTCGGCATAGTAGGAACGGGTACGCCCGTACCGGTTCTTGTACCGGACGTGGACCTGTTCCTCGCTGCCCTCGAGGATCGCCCGGCGCGCCTTCGCGGGCAGCTTGTTCCACGGCGTCTTCATGTCGAAGCCGAGAATGTCGCCGAGCCCGGACAGCAGGCGGCCGAAGTATTCGGAACTCTGCCCCATCGACCACGGTGCGATGGCTCCGTCCTCGAGGGACAGCTCGGGGTCGGGGACCACGAGGTCGGGGTCGACCTCCTTGCGGATTCCGAGACCGGTGCACTCGGGGCAGGCGCCGTACGGGGAGTTGAACGAGAACGACCGGGGTTCGAGGTCGTCGATGGAGAGAGCGTGGCCGTTCGGGCACGCCAGCTTCTCCGAGAATCGGCGTTCCCGGTCTGCGGCGTTCTCTTCGCGGTCGACGAAATCGAGGACGACGATGCCCTCCGCCAACCGCAGCGCGGTCTCGACGGAGTCCGTGAGCCGCTGCTTGGAACCGGCCTTGACGGTGAGGCGGTCGACGACGACCTCGATGTCGTGCTTCTCCTGCTTTTTGAGCTTGGGCGGATCGGAGAGGGGATGCACCACGCCGTCGACCCGCACACGCGAGTAGCCCTGCATGTTGAGCTGGTCGAACAGGTCGACGAATTCACCCTTGCGGGTGCGCACGACGGGAGCGAGCACCTGGAAGCGGGTGCCTTCCTCCATGTCGAGGACCTGGTCGACGATCTGCTGGGGCGTCTGCCGCGCGATCTGCTCGCCACACACCGGGCAGTGGGCGGTGCCCGCCCGGGCGTACAGCAGACGGAGGTAGTCGTAGACTTCCGTGATCGTGCCGACCGTCGACCGCGGGTTGCGGTTGGTCGACTTCTGGTCGATGGACACCGCCGGCGACAGACCTTCGATGAAGTCGACGTCGGGCTTGTCCATCTGACCGAGGAACTGGCGGGCGTACGCCGACAGCGACTCGACGTAGCGGCGCTGGCCCTCGGCGAAGATCGTGTCGAACGCCAGACTCGACTTGCCCGAGCCCGACAGCCCGGTGAACACGATCAGGCTGTCGCGGGGCAGATCGAGATCGACCCCTCGCAGATTGTGCTCACGGGCACCCCGCACGATAAGGCGATCCGCCACTCCAAGTCCCTTCATTGTCCGACAGCCGAGGGCGCGCATGAACGCTGAGCCCTCTGGCCGTGCCATGGTAAGCCGGGGCACCGACACGTTCTGTGGGACGGATGGCCGCCCTGCCACTCACCTGCCTGTATTCGACGGTAGCCTCCCCATCATGACCGAGCAGCCCATGGTGATAGAAGACTCGTACACCGGCCACGTCTCCCCCGGTTCGGCGCCGCAGCGCCGAACGGTTCCGGGAGCCACGATCACGAAGATGTCCGTCGGCCCCATGGACAACAACGTGTACCTGGTCGTCTGTTCCACAACCGGAAAATCCGTCCTCATCGACGCCGCCAACGAGGCGGACCGCGTCAACCAACTGATCGGCGAACACGCTCCGTCCCTCGAGCTGATCGTCACCACGCACCAGCACGGCGACCATTGGCTGGCGCTCGAGGACGTCGCGGCCGCCACCCGCGTGGACACCGCCGCCCATCCACTCGACGCCGACGCACTGCCCGTCCGGCCCGACCGTCTCCTCGAAGACGGTGACACGGTCACCGTCGGCGACGTCACCCTCGACGTGATCCATCTCGCCGGCCACACACCCGGCTCCGTCGCACTCGCGCTCACCGAGTCCGGCGGCGGACGTATCCACCTCTTCACCGGCGACTCCCTCTTCCCCGGCGGCGTGGGCAAGACCGCCGACGCCGGCAAGTTCGCATCACTGCTCACCGACGTCGAAACCAAGCTCTTCGACCGTTACGGCGACGACACGGTCGTCTACCCCGGCCACGGTGACGACACCACCCTCGGCGCCGAGCGCCCCCACCTCGGGGAGTGGCGCGAGCGCGGCTGGTGACCGCACCCGATCGCGATTGCGCACCGAACGGTCCGCGATTGGCGATCGGCCTACCTGGGTACTGGTGAATGGGCAGCCCGTCGGTTCGGCAACACAGTCGTACGCCGACGGCTGCCCAGAACTCTCGTTAGTGTGAGACGGGAGAACTCGAGATTGGGAGGCCAGGAATGCTTGTCCGTCGTATCGCTCGCCCACTGCTGTCCGCAGTCTTCATCAGCGGAGGGATCGATGCACTTCGAAATCCGGCGCAGAGAGCACAGGCCGCCGCACCACTGATCGACAAGTCCACCGAGACGCTTCCCGAGTCCGTCACGCAGAAGATCCCGTCCGACCCGGAGACGTTGGTCAAGATCAACGCCGCCGTGCAGATCGGCGGCGGCGTGCTCCTCGCGACCGGGAAGGCGCCACGGCTCGCGTCGCTCGCGCTGGCCGGCAGTCTCGTGCCCACTACCGTTGTGGGGCACGACTTCTGGAACGAGACCGACCCCGCCAAGAAGGCGGCACAGCGCACTCAGTTCCTCAAGAATGTCGGCCTGCTCGGCGGACTGCTGATCGCCGCCGTCGACACCGAGGGCAAGCCGTCCCTCGGTTGGCGTGGACGCCGCGCCGCACGGCACGCACAGGAGGCCGTGGCCGCGGCTCTGCCGCTCGGATCGGGTCACGACCATCACGGCCCCGAGTTCGGGGAGGCATTGGCTGCGGCGTCGGAGCGTGCACGCATTCTCTCCGGTGAGGCCGCCGAGCGCGGCTCCGGTCTCCTCGAGGTCGCGAAAGACCGCGGCGCCGAACTCGCGAAGGTCGCCGCAGATCGCGGCCCCGAGTGGGCGGACGTCGCGAAGGAACACGGCTCCGAGTGGGCCGAGGTCGCCAAGGAGCGCGGCGCCGAACTCGTCGAACTGGCGAAGGAGCGCGGCGCCGAACTCGTCGACGTCGCGAAGGAGCGCGGCCCGGAATTGGCCGAGGTCGCCCGTGAGAAGGGCGGCGAATGGGCCGGCACCGCCGCGGAACGCGGTGAAGTGCTGAGCAAGCGGGCCCGCAAACAGGCGGAGACCGCGCTCGAGAAGGCCCGAGCGAAGCGGCACGAACTGTCCCACTGACCCGCGGCGCGGCGCCGCCCGGCGCCGGATATTCGATCTGATCGGCCCCGGAGATCACCCCTGACCTGCAATGTCAGCGGGCCGTCTCCGGGGCCGACTAGACTGTCCAGGCACTTTTGCAGCCGATCCGGTTGCAGCCGAACCAGTCAAGGAGACCTCTTGCCCGACGAGGACACGTCACGCGACGAGCGCGAGCTCGAGCAGCAGTACGTGACGATGCTCTACACCCGACTGGACGGCCTTCGCCAGTACGCGGCGAACCGGCTGAGCCGCGTACTGCTCGAAACCGGCGGGACCCCGCAGGCCCGCAGCGAGCGGGAGTCGTTCAACCAGCTCTACACCGAAGACCTCGCCAAGTACGACGCCGCCGAGAACGGACTGTGCTTCGGGCGCATCGATCTCGACGGCGAGCACCGCTACATCGGCCGACTCGGCATCCTCGACGAGGAGAACGACTACGAGACGATGCTCCTCGATTGGCGTGCGCCCCTTGCCCGCCCGTTCTACCTGGCCACCCCCGCCGCCCCCGACGGCGTGTCCCGTCGACGGCACATCCGGACGCGGAGCCGCCGGGTGACGGCCGTCAACGACGAGTATCTGGATCTGGCGGCGGCGGAAGCTGCGGGCACGGTCACCGGCTCGGACGGCGTCGCGGGTGAGAGTGCGCTGCTCGCGGCGCTCAACGCGGCCCGCACGGGTCAGATGAACGACATCGTCGAGACGATCCAGGGTGAGCAGGACGCGATCATCCGGTCGGACCACAAGAGTGTGCTGGTGGTCCAGGGTGGACCCGGTACCGGTAAGACGGCGGTCGCTCTGCACCGCGCCGCCTACCTGCTGTACACCTACCGTCAGCAGCTCGCGAAGGCCGGTGTCCTCATCATCGGCCCGAACGCCACGTTCCTCGACTACATCGGCCAGGTGCTGCCGTCGCTCGGCGAGACCGGTGTGCTGCTCTCGACCATCGGCGACCTCTACCCCGGTGTCCGCGCCACCGTCGAGGACAGCCTCGACGCCGGCGAGATCAAGGGCTCGCTCGACATGTTGGACGTTCTCAAGAAGGCCGTCCGGGATCGACAGGAAGTGCCGTCGCGTCCCGTGGAGCTGACGTTCGACACCTACCGGATCTCCCTCGACCGCAAGGTCGTCACCCGCGCTCGTGGCCGGGCGAGGTCGTCACGGCGCCCGCACAACCTGGCGCGGCCCATCTTCGTCTCGTCGGTCATCGAGGCACTCGCCCAGCAACTCGCGGACACACTGGGCGCCAACGTCGTCGACGGCGGGAACCTGCTGAGCCGCGACGACATCGCCGACATGCGGGACGAGATGCGTCAAGACCCGGAGATCATGACGGCGATCAGCGCGCTGTGGCCGGAACTTTCGCCGCAGCAGGTCCTCGCCGAGCTGTACGCATCGCCGAAGCGACTGGCCGACGCCGCGCCGAATTTGACCGAAGCGCAACGTGAGTCGCTGCGACGCCCCGTCATGCGCGGCTTCGGTGCCGCCGACGCGCCACTCCTCGACGAGTTGGCGGAGCTGCTCGGCGTCGACGACGCCGCCGAACGGGAGCGCGCCCGCCGCCAGTGGCGAGCGCAGATCGCGGATGCCCAGGGTGCTCTGGACATCCTGACCGGTTCGGCGCCACAGGATCTCGAGGACGAGCTGGACCCGGAAATACTGATGGCCTACGACCTGATCGACGCCAGTCAGCTGGCCGAACGCCACGACGTGGGGCAGCACCAGACCACCGCGGAGCGCGCAGCGGGCGACCGAACCTGGACCTACGGCCACGTGATCGTCGACGAGGCGCAAGAACTCTCGGAGATGGCCTGGCGAATGCTGATGCGGCGCATACCGAATCGCTGGATGACGCTCGTCGGCGACACGGCGCAGACCGGCGACCCGGCGGGAACGTCGTCGTGGCAACGGATCCTCGAGCCGTACGTGGCCGCACGGTGGAAGCTCACGGAACTGACCGTCAACTACCGCACTCCGGCGGAGATCATGACGTCGGCACGTCGAGTTCTCGCCGAGATCGACACCGAACAGACCGTGCCGCGGTCGGTGCGCGAATCCGGTTTCGCACCGTGGGCACTGCAGGTGTCCGAGACCGAACTCGCAGACACCGTGCGCACCTGTGTGTCCCGGGAGACCGGACCGGGCACGACTGTCGTGATCGGGGGCCACGACCTCGTCGCCGCGCTGGCCGATCTGAGGTCGGACTCCGTCAGCGTCCTGACGGTGCGGGACGTCAAGGGGTTGGAGTTCGACTCGGTGCTCATCGCCGAGCCACAGGACATTCTCGACGAGTCGCCGCGGGGAATGAACGACCTCTACGTCGCACTGACCCGCGCGACGCAACGACTCGGTGTGGTGCACACGAAGGCGTTGCCCGCGGTGCTGTCCGAACTCGGTCCGGCCGAGGTCGGGATCCTATCGTGACACCGGGCGGTCGCGGTCGGCTGATCGGGTGTGGGCTCGTCCTCACCACTATCGTGCTGACCGCGTGTTCGGAGGCCACCGCCTCCGACCCGCCGTCGACGGCCTCGGTTGCGCCCACTACGGCCGCAACACACCTCGACGCCCGTGGCCTGCGCTACAAGGAGTCGCTGATCGGGGCCGGCATACCGGCGCTGCCCGACGACACGGTCATGGCACTGGCCAACGGGATCTGCGGTCAGCTGTCCGAGGGGACCGACGAAGCCACGATCGTCGCGCATCTGACCCCGATGGCGCAGTACGCCTCGGCGACGTCGAATATCGGCCTCACCACCGAACAGGTGGCGCAGGTCTATCTCGATGCCGCCGAGGCGAATTACTGCTGATCCGCCTCGGTGTCAGCGCACCGTGTGGACGATCAGGACGTCGGACGTCGACTTGCGTGCGGCATCCGACGGAACGGAGCCGAGGAGCCGCCCGGTGAGGGTGTTGAGTCCGCGGTTGCCGATCACCAGAAGACCGGCCTCGACCTCGTCGACCAGGTTCAGCAGCGACTCGACGGGGGCACCGACGACAGCGCGTTCCACAACATCCTTCGCGCCGACGGCGTGGGCGCGCTCTTTCGCGGTGCGGAGGATCTCGTACGTCGGGGCCGAACCGGTGATCTGGTAGGCCTCGTCACCGAGCGCGTCGGCGGCCTGCCCGACGTCCTTCGGATCGGCCGGGTAGTACGCACAGGCGATGATCAGCTTGGCGCCCGCGTCCCCCGCGATGGCAGCAGCCTTCTCGACGGCCAGAAACGACGACTCGGAGCCATCGGTTCCGACGACAACGGTCCGGTAGGCGCTCATTCATTCCTCCATGTCTGCGGTGGTCAATTGGCCGGGGTCCGGACATACGCATGTCTGGACCCAGCAGCCACTGCGCTGACCCTAGCTGTATCGGTGCCCGCATAGGTGTATTTGCAACACATGCCACAGGGGATATCCCCAGTGCATGACGGATCACATTCCGGATGCGCCCGGGCTGTGATCAGCGTCAGCGTGACGCGCCGACCTTGGGCCCGAACACGCCGGCCGGGAACACCCCCGCCGCCACGATCGCGTCACGCCACGGGGTCGCGAGTTCGACGAGCCGGGCCGCCCCGTCCTCCCCCAGCGCTGCCCACGGAGCCAGCGCGAGATCGTCGGTGAGATCCTCGACCAGTACCCGCAGTTCCTTCCCGTCGGCGGTGAGTTCGCCCCGGGCGTCCAGGATCTCGCGGTCACGCAGACTCTCGCATGCCGAGTCCCACTGGTCCTGGGTCCAGGCGCGGCGGGTCATCGCGAACTTCTTCTGGAAGCCGAGCCCCGTCGCGGTGTGCGTGATCAGCGATTCGAGTCCGCTCAGTGCCGCCGTCTGCAGGGCGGCGACGTGACCGTCGCCGCGGTACTCCCGCAGCACTGTCAGGGCATGCCAGAAAGCGAGGTGCGGTGCGTCCGGCCACTCCACCTCCGTGTACCCCGCACAGAGCGGCCTGCCCTCGACACCCGGGATCCCGCGGGCCGCGATCGACGCGAGTTCGGCGGCCTCGGCCATCTCCGGTGAATTCGTCACCGATTCGCCGAGAAGTCGCACATACGCCTCCCCGACCGCCCGGTACCGCGCCTCGACGACTGCCGCGGGCGTAGCCAGACCCCAGGCGCGCGGAATGACCGACTCGATCACGGCGGGACTGAAGTTGAAGAAGGTCGCAGTGACGACGCCCGCACCGACTGCGCCCATCGGCGCGGAGCGGCCCGCGAAGTAGCCCATCCGACCCGGTTCGAGACCCGCCTCGACCAGACGATCCTCGACCTCGGGAACGAAATAGCTGAGCGAATGAAGCAACTCCAAGGACCGGGCGGTACGACCTGCGTTGTGTGCATCCATGCTTCAGACCGTACTGCCTCGGCGCCGCCGCTATTTCAGGCCTGCGGCGTCCATGCCGCGCAGCTCCTTCTTCAGATCGGCGATCTCGTCGCGCAGTCGCCCGGCGAGTTCGAACTGCAGATCACGGGCTGCGTTCATCATCTGATCGGTCAATTCCTTGACCAGGTCCGCCAACTCCGCCCTGGGCATCGACTTCGTGTCGCGGCCCTCGTACACCCCGGCGCTGACCGAGCGACCGGCCTCGCCCTGCGCGCGGCGCCCGCGGGTGGCGTTGCGTCCGGAACCGCCGACGTCGACTCCGCTCGCCGTGTCCTCGGCTTCCTCGTAGACCTGGTCGAGGATGTCTGCGATCTTCTTCCGCAGCGGCTGCGGATCGACGCCCATCTTCTCGTTGTAGGCGATCTGCTTCTCACGCCGCCGCTCGGTCTCCTCGATCGCGTGCTGCATCGAGTCGGTGATCTTGTCGGCGTACATGTGAACCTGGCCGGAGACGTTTCGAGCCGCACGGCCGATCGTCTGTATGAGGCTGGTCGAGCTCCGGAGGAACCCCTCCTTGTCGGCGTCGAGGATGGCGACCAACGACACCTCGGGAAGGTCGAGTCCCTCACGCAGCAGGTTGATACCCACCAGAACGTCGTACTCCCCCAGCCGGAGCTGCCGGAGCAGCTCGACCCGTCGCAGGGTGTCGATGTCCGAGTGCAGATATCGCACACGGATACCGAGCTCGAGGAGGTAGTCGGTGAGGTCTTCCGACATCTTCTTCGTCAACGTGGTGACGAGGACGCGCTCGTCCCGGTCGGCACGTTCGCGGATCTCGTGCACGAGATCGTCGATCTGCCCCTTGGTCGGTTTGACGACCACCTGGGGGTCGACGAGACCGGTGGGGCGGATGACCTGCTCGACGAACTCCCCGCCTGCCTGTCCCAGCTCGTACTTGCCTGGTGTGGCCGACAAGTACACCGTCTGCCCGATGCGCTGGGTAAACTCCTCCCAGGTCAGCGGGCGGTTGTCGGTGGCGGACGGCAACCGGAACCCGAATTCGACGAGGTTCCGCTTGCGCGACATGTCGCCCTCGTACATCGCGCCGATCTGCGGGACAGTCACGTGGGACTCGTCGATGACGAGGAGGAAGTCCTCCGGGAAGTAGTCGATCAGCGTTGCGGGCGCCGTGCCCGGACCACGACCGTCGATGTGACGCGAGTAGTTCTCGATGCCGGAGCAGAACCCGACCTGCTTGATCATCTCGAGGTCGTACTGGGTGCGCATCCGCAGCCGCTGCGCCTCGAGCAGCTTGCCCTTGTTCTCGAGGTCGGCGAGCCGCTCCTCGAGTTCGGCTTCGATGTCCTTGACGGCACGTTCCATCCGCTCGGGACCCGCGACGTAGTGCGTGGCCGGGAAGATGCGCACCGAGTCGACCTTCCGCACCACATCCCCGGTGAGGGGGTGCAGGTAATACAGCGCCTCGATCTCGTCGCCGAAGAACTCGATCCGGACCGCCAGCTCCTCGTACGAGGGAATGATCTCGACGGTGTCGCCGCGCACCCGGAAGGATCCACGGGTGAACGCCAGATCGTTGCGGGTGTACTGCACGTCGACCAGCAGCCGCAGCAGAGCGTCGCGCGGAACCTCCACACCGACCTCGAGCTGCACCGACCGGTCGAGGTACGACTGCGGAGTGCCGAGGCCGTAGATGCACGACACGGACGCCACCACGACCACGTCCCGGCGCGACAGCAGGCTCGACGTCGCGGAGTGGCGCAGTCGCTCGACGTCGTCGTTGATCGACGAGTCCTTCTCGATGTAGGTGTCGGTCTGCGCGATGTACGCCTCGGGCTGGTAGTAGTCGTAGTACGAGACGAAGTACTCGACGGAGTTGTTGGGCAGCATGTCGCGCAGTTCGTTGGCCAACTGCGCGGCGAGCGTCTTGTTGGGCGCCATCACCAGGGTGGGCCGCTGCACCTTCTCGATCAGCCACGCCGTGGTCGCGGACTTACCCGTACCGGTGGCGCCGAGCAGGACCACGTCCTTCTCGCCGGCGTTGATGCGGCGTTCCAGATCGGCGATCGCGGTGGGCTGGTCACCGGCCGGCTTGTGGTCGCTGACGACCTCGAACCGCGTTTCCGACCGCTCGATCTCCCCGATGGGACGGAACTCGGAATGTGCCACCACGGGGTGCTCGGATGCAAACGCCATGCAACCAGGGTAGGCGCAGGTACCGACAAACTCCCCGACGATCTCCGTCAGCTGAAAAACCCGGTAGGTTCCCCACCATGGCAGGCGCGAGTCACGACATCCACCCACCGAAGGTCGAGTACTTCGACCTACGGGATCACACCAACACCGACCCCAAGGGTTTCGTCCGCCACGTCGATCACTACCGCGTCGAACCGTGGGGGCTGTATATGGCGCGCACCTCCGACCACCGGCAGTTCCACTACCTGGAGTCGTGGCTGCTCCCCGACCTCGGTCTGCGCGCGTCGATCTTCCACTACCACCCCTACCACCAGCGCGATCAGGACCATTACGTCGACATCGGCACCTTCACCCGGGGTGACGACGTGTGGAAGTCGGAGGACCACTACCTGGACCTGGTCGTCCGCACCGGCCGCGACACCGAACTCCTCGACGTCGACGAACTGATGGAGGCGCACAGCACCGGACTGCTCGATACACCGAACGTCGAGCGGGCGATCCTCACCGCCACCACGGCGATCGACGGGATCGCCGCGCACGGCCACGACCTCGGCCGCTGGCTGGCCTCGATCGACATGCCGATCGACTGGCGGTGACCTACACGCTCCAGCCGGTCCGCTCGGCCCATTCCCACGCCCGGTGATAGGCGCGGTCGAACCACGGAGACTTCGCGTCGACATAGGTGGTGATCGCGTCCCGGTAGTCCGTGTGGCCGGCCGCCTTTTCCGCCGCACCTTCCTTGACCGCGAGGTACTCGGTGCGGGCGTCGGTGTCGGCGCGGAGCCAGTCGCGGAACACGAGCGCGAACTGCTGCCCGGGCCACCCGTCGACCCGAACGTGGACGTTGACGGGCCGTCCCGGGTCGGCACCGCCGTGGATTCGCTTGCCCCACAGCGCCGGGTCGGTCTCCCCGCCCTGGTACGACGGCTTCGGGTCATCGGCGGTGATGTGCTCGATGCGGGGGAGCCCGGCGTCGGCGAGTGATTCGGCGAGGTCGTCCGCGATCTCGAGGTTCGCGACGGTCACCTGGACGTCGATGACGTCCTTGGCGGGCAATCCCTCGACGGCCGTCGACCCGATGTGGTCGATCCGGATGGCGCGGTCGCCGCACACCAGTGTCAGTCGAGCGATCAGCCGGTGCGCCTGCGCCTGCCACTGCGGATTCGGCGGGGCGAGTTCGGGCAGGACACGCACGACGGTCCGCGTGCGGATGTTGGACTCGAAGGGCACGAGACGCTCCGACCACAGTGCCCGGATGTCCGGCTCGAGCGCGCCCGGGGCGCCGCTGTTGTCGAGCCAGACGTCGGCCGCCGCCCGCCGCTGATCGTCGTCGGCCTGGGCTGCGATCCGCGCCCGCGCATCGGTCTCGGGCATCCCCCGCGATCCGACGAGCCGCTGCACCCGCTCCTCCGCATCGACGAACACGACGACGACCAGGTGGAACGCGGCGCCCATTCCGCCCTCGACCAGCAACGGAATGTCCTGAACGAGGATCGCGTCCGTTGGCGCCGATTCAATGGTCTCGGTGGTGCGCGCCCCGACGAGCGGGTGGACGATCGCATTCAGCGCGAGCCGCGATTCGTCGTCGGCGAAGGCGCGGGCAGCCAGAGCGGGCCGGTCGAGCGCGCCGTCCTCCGTCAGGATCTCCTCGCCGAACCGATCGACGAGAGCCGCGAGGCCGGGCGTTCCGGGTTCGACGACCTCCCTCGCGATCAGATCGGCGTCGACGATCACGGCCCCGAGTTCGGCGAGGACCTTCGACACGGTGGACTTACCGGCTCCTATGCCTCCAGTGAGGCCGATTCTCAACACGCCTCCCAGTGTTGCACCCGCCGCGGAACGAGTACGCACGTCCCTCGCCGATCTCCACCCACTTCCCTCTCTGCAGACTCACCTGCCCCAAATACCACAGATGTCCGACACGGTCGGTTATGTTCTAGCGAACGCACCCGACCTGCACCTTCTCGAAGAAGAGGAACGCCATGCGCGATCACCGCAACCAGTTCGGTCGGCACCGCCTCGGCATTCCGGGCGGGGTGCATTGCATCGAGATCCCCGAGGTGGCCTCCGCGCTCGCCGACCATCGCCGGACGTGGCTCACGGCACTCATCAGCCACGGCAGGCACAGCTTCGCAACGATGCGCAAGCGTGCCGAGGTGCAGTCGTCGTCCGGTTACTGGATTCCCGCCACCGCGAACTGAGCACCCGCCTCACCCGACACCACTGTGGCCCGACCTCCGAAGAGGTTGGGCCACAGTCATGTTCGACATGCCCCGGCAACGACGAGACCCCGCCCCTGCAAGGCAGGAGCGGGGTCTTCGGCTTTGCCTGACGAGTCAGGCGGACTTGCTAGGCGTTGCCCGACAGCTTCTCGCGCAGAGCGGCGAGCTGTGCGTCGCTGGCGAGCGATCCGCCCGCAGACTCGGACGACGAGGAGCTGGACGGCGCAGCGGCGTCGGCCTCGCCGGCACCCGACTCGGAGGAGTAGCCGGCAGCAGCGGTGGCAGCCTCGGCGGCCTCGTCTGCAGCGGTCTTCTCCATCTGAGCGGTGTGCATCTTGTGACGACGCTCAGCCTCGGCGTAGCGGTTCTCCCACTCTTCACGCTGCTTGTCGAAGCCCTCGAGCCATTCGTTGGTCTCGGGATCGAAGCCCTCGGGGAAGATGTAGTTGCCCTGCTCGTCGTAGCTGTCCGCCATGCCGTACTTGGACGGATCGAACTCGGCGTTGTAGTCCTCGTTGGCCTGCTTCAGCGACAGCGAGATACGACGACGCTCGAGGTCGATGTCGATGACCTTGACGAGTGCATCGTCGTTGACGCCGACAACCTGGTCCGGGACCTCCACGTGGCGCTCGGCCAGCTCGGAGATGTGGACGAGGCCTTCGATTCCCTCTTCGACGCGCACGAAGGCACCGAACGGAACCAGCTTCGTGACCTTGCCGGGCACGATCTGGCCGATAGCGTGCGTGCGGGCGAACTGGCGCCACGGGTCTTCCTGGGTGGCCTTGAGCGACAGGGAGACGCGCTCGCGGTCCAGGTCGACGTCGAGAACCTCGACGGTGACCTCGGTGCCGACCTCGACAACCTCGGACGGGTGGTCGATGTGCTTCCAGGACAGCTCGGAAACGTGCACCAGGCCGTCGACGCCACCCAGGTCCACGAAGGCACCGAAGTTGACGATGGAGGACACGACGCCCTTGCGGACCTGGCCCTTCTGGAGCTGGTGCAGGAACTCGCTGCGAACCTCGGACTGCGTCTGCTCGAGCCATGCACGGCGCGAGAGGACGACGTTGTTGCGGTTCTTGTCGAGCTCGATGATCTTGGCCTCGATCTCCTTGCCGACGTACGGCTGCAGATCGCGGACACGGCGCATCTCGACGAGCGAAGCGGGGAGGAAGCCACGCAGGCCGATGTCGAGGATCAGGCCGCCCTTGACGACCTCGATGACGGTGCCCTTGACGGCCTCGTCCTTCTCCTTGAGCTCCTCGATGGTGCCCCAGGCGCGCTCGTACTGAGCGCGCTTCTTCGACAGGATCAGTCGGCCTTCCTTGTCCTCCTTGGTGAGGACGAGAGCTTCGACCTCATCGCCCACGGAGACGACCTCGTTGGGGTCGACGTCGTGCTTGATGGAGAGCTCACGGGAAGGGATGACGCCTTCGGTCTTGTAACCGATGTCGAGCAGGACCTCGTCACGATCGACCTTGACGATGGTGCCTTCGACGATGTCGCCATCGTTGAAGTACTTGATCGTTGCGTCGATGGCGGCGAGGAAGTCCTCGGCGGAGCCGATGTCGTTTACGGCTACCTGCGGCGAGGTCACGGTGGTGGAGGGCATATGTTGAGTTGCTCCGGACGGGTTGTGGTCGGTTGATGGTGTTTTGTCGGACAAGCGACCTGAATCGACGAAGCATTTCGCCGAATCAGATCACCGCAAGCGCAGTGAACGACACCCGACTGGAACCGAACAAACTCGAACTGAACCGAATCCGATGCCGCACACATAGACACTCGCGTGCAATAGGCTACGCGCCCCGGGGCAAGCTGGGCAAACCCGGGCACGTTCCCACGCTCTACTCTGTTGCCCATGCCCGATCCTCGCCCGTCCGATTCTCCTCTCTCCCCCGAAGACGACCGTCACGGCACCGCCAACAGTGTCCTCGGAACGTCCGGGGTGAGCCGCGTCCGCGTCGATTCCGAGTCCAGCGAACGCGCGAGCCGTGCCTGGTGGGACGCCGATGCGGACGACTACCACCGCACCCACGGCGAGTTCCTCGGCGTGGACTCGTCCGAGGGTGAGTTCGTCTGGTGTCCGGAGGGAGTCCACGAGGGCGACTACCACCTTCTCGGTGACGTGGCGGGCAAGGACGTCCTCGAGGTGGGCTGCGGTTCCGCGCCCTGCGCGCGGTGGCTCGCCGGCCGGGGCGCCCGGGCGGTCGGGCTCGATCTGTCCATGTCGATGCTGACCCGCGGGGTCGAGGCCATGCAGGCGGGCGGCGCGACCGTGCCGCTCGTTCATGCGGGAGCCGAACACCTCCCCTTTGCCGACGCGAGCTTCGACATCGCATGTTCGGCCTTTGGAGCAGTTCCGTTCGTGGCGGACTCACAGCAGGTGATGTGTGAGGTCGCCCGGGTTCTTCGTCCGGGCGGGCTGTGGGTGTTCGCCGTCAACCATCCGATCCGCTGGATCTTCCCGGACGATCCGGGCCCGCGCGGGCTCACCGCGTCGCTCCCCTACTTCGACCGCACGCCCTACGTGGAGATCGACGGCGACGGCGTCCCCACCTACGTCGAGCACCACCGGACCATCGGCGACCGGGTGCGCGAGATCGTGGCGGCAGGCCTGGAGGTGCGCGACATCATCGAGCCGGAGTGGCCCGAGTGGCTCGACCGCGAATGGGGGCAGTGGAGCCCGCTGCGGGGGCAGATCTTCCCCGGCACCGCCATCTTCAGCTGCCGCAAACCCGTGAGTACTTGTTAACCGCCCGCGGTTGACAAGTACTCACGGGGCCGGAGGCCATTACAGCAGCTTCGACAAGAACAACTTGGTGCGGTCGTGTTGCGGATTGGCGAGCAGCTCGCGGGGGTTGCCCGATTCCACGACGACGCCGGCGTCCATGAAGACGAGCTGGTCGGCCACCTCGCGTGCGAAGCCCATCTCATGCGTGACGACGACCATCGTCATTCCGCCTGCCGCGAGATCCTTCATCACGGTCAGCACCTCCCCGACCAGCTCCGGGTCGAGGGCGGACGTCGGCTCGTCGAACAGCATCAGCTTGGGGTCCATCGCCAGCGCACGGGCGATCGCGACGCGCTGCTGCTGACCACCCGACAGCTGCGCCGGGTACGCGTCCGCCTTCTCGCTCAGACCCACCTGCTCGAGAAGATCCCGTCCCCGCTCGAGCGCCTTCTTCTTGCTCAGCCTCTTCACCTGGATGGGCGCCTCGATGATGTTTTCGAGTGCCGTCCGGTGCGGGAAGAGGTTGAAGTGCTGGAAGACCATCCCGATGTCGCGGCGCTGCTTCGCGGCAGCCCTGGGGTGGAGTTCGTAGAGCTTTCCGCCCCGCTCGGAGTACCCGACGATCTCACCGTCGACGTACAGCCGCCCTGCGTTGACCTGCTCGAGGTGGTTGATGCACCGCAGGAACGTCGACTTCCCCGAGCCCGACGGCCCGACCAGGCACAGGACCTGGCCGGAGTCGATCTCCAGCGACACGCCCTTGAGTACCTTCAGCGCCCCGAAGTTCTTGCAGACCCGCTCCGCCTTGACCATCGGCGTCATCGTCGTTCCCCTCCGGGTGTGTCGGGCAAGGTCTCGGGCCCGGGTTCGATCACCAGCG
This sequence comes from Rhodococcus sp. NPDC059968, assembly GCF_042738615.1. NCBI lineage: Bacteria > Bacillati > Actinomycetota > Actinomycetes > Mycobacteriales > Nocardiaceae > Rhodococcus > Rhodococcus sp. NPDC059968. Next base: position 62,325 of record NZ_JBHWUE010000031.1, on the reverse strand, counting down.
GTTTACCCTGCGCGTCGGCGAGCGCCTGCAGTTGCCGCGGGGTGAGCTTGCGGGACGCACCCTTCGAGTAATACCGCTCCAGGTAGAACTGGCCGATCATGAGCAGGCTGGTGATGGCGAGGTACCAGGTGGCGGCCACCATCAGCAGCGGGATGGGCTGGAAGTTCGCACCCGAGATGTCTCTGGCACGTCCGTACAACTCCAGGCTGTACGGCACCGCGGTGACCAGCGACGTCGTCTTCAGCATGCTGATCAGCTCATTGCCCGTGGGCGGGATGATCACTCGCATGGCCTGCGGCAAGATCGTGCGCCGCATCGTCTGCGACCACGTCATACCGAGCGCCACCGACGCCTCGGTCTGCCCCTCGGCGACCGAGTTCACGCCGGCACGGACGATCTCGGCCATGTACGCGGCCTCGTTGAGTCCCAGCCCGATCACCGCGAACAGGAACGCCGCGTTGATTCCCTGCAGGTCGATGTGCACGAACTGGTGGATGAACGGGATTCCCAGATCCAGCTGCTTGTAGATGGACGGGAACAGTCCCCAGAACACCAACTGCACGTAGACCGGGGTCCCGCGGAAAATCCACAGGTAACCCCACGACGCCGCCTTCAGCACCGGGTTCGGCGACAGCCGCATGACGGCGAGGACGACACCCAGGATGATCGCGATCGCCATCGACAGGATCGTCAGCTGGATGGTGTTCCACGCCGCGGCCGAGATCCGTGCATCGAACAGATAGCGGGCGTAGATATCCCAGCGGTACGCCTCGTTGGTACGCGCACCGTTGACGAACAGCGCCAGCAGCAGACCGACGACGATCGCGGCGATCCAGCGGCCGGGACGCCGCAGCGGGATCGCCTTGATCGGTTCCGGTTCCTGCCCCGTCTCGGTGCCGGACCGGTCCGGAGCCTTCTCCACGTCAGACACTCGTCAACCGCTCAGCTCGTGGCGCCGTTGATCTGGGACGTGGTGATGACGCCCGCCTCGACACCCCAGTTCTCCGCGATCGTCCGGTAGGTGCCGTCGTCGATGAGGTGCTGCAACGCCTGCTGGAGGGTCTGCGCGAGCGGCGAACCCTTCGCGACGGGCCAGCCGTACGGCGCGGCGTCGAAGACCTCGCCCGCGGCCTCGATCTTGCCGTCGCTCTGCTTGATCGCGTACGCGGTGACGGGCGAATCGGCGGACATCGCATCGACCTTGCCGAGGGCGACGGCGTTGGCGGCGTCGTCCTGGCTGTCGAACTTCACGATCTCGATGGGCGGCTTACCTGCCGCGACGCACGCCGCGCTCTTGGCGGGCACCTCCTCGAGATCCTCGATGGTGGTGGTCTGCACGCCGACCCGCAGGCCGCACGCGTTGGTGGGGTCGACGGACTTACCGGCGGGCTGCGCCCACTGCACTCCGGCGCTGAAGTAGGTGGTGAAGTCGACCGACTGCTCGCGTTCCTTGGTGTCCGTGAACGACGACATACCCATGTCGTAGCTGCCCGCCTGGATCGACGGGATGATCTTGTCGAAGTCCGCCTCGGTGTACTGCGGTGTCACGCCGAGCACCTTGCCCACGGCATCCACGAGGTCGACGTCGAAGCCGACTATCTTGCCGCTCGGATCCTTGAACTCGTTGGGCGAGTACGGAATATTGACACCGACGATGATCTTGCCGGACGAGGCGATCTTCTCGGGCAGTGTCGCCGCGATGGCATCCACCTTGTCGACTTCCACGGCGACGGTCTCTTCTCCGGAAGGCGTACCACCGCCCTCGGTGTTGCTGGCGCATCCGGCGAGCAGCAGAGCGCTGCCACCCGCCAGTGCACAGATGGTGCGGGCCACTCGGCCTCGCGCGAAGACAGATCGACCAGACACTGGCATGTCCTCCAAGGAAATCGTGGTACAGCGAGCGAGCTACGGCGACGGAGAACTCTCGAACTCCGAATAGTCGAACGGTAGGTTACGGCACCCGCATCTGCGGACGTCGTTACCGAACATTAACGGCCTGTCCCGGCCCGTGGCGGCGGTTTCAGCGACGGAGTGTCCGCGCGAGGACCGTCGCGGTGAATTCACTGGTCGACGCGAGTCCACCCAGGTCAGCCGTGGCGACTCCGGATGCGATCGTCGCACGGACCGCGTCGCGGATCCGGTGGGCAGCGCCGCCCAGATGCCGGTCCGCACGGCGGTCGCCGAGCCACTCCAGCATCATCGCGGCCGACAGCATCAGCGCCGTGGGATTGGCCCGGTTGCGTCCCGCTATGTCGGGGGCGGCTCCGTGCGCCGCCTGCGCCATCACCTTGGTCTCGGAAATGTTGATCGACGGGGCCGTGCCGAGTGACCCGGACAACTCACCCGTCAGGTCCGACAGGATGTCGCCGAACATGTTCTCCGTCACCACGACATCGAAGTCGCGTCCCCTGCGAACGAGATGCGCGGTCATGGCGTCGACGTGCTCGTCGTCGATCCGCACGTCCGGGTAGTCGCTCTCCCCCACCTCCCGGCAGACGTCGCGGAACAGTCCGGTCGTCATCGACAGGACGTTGGCCTTGTGCACGATCGTGACGTGGCGGCCGCGCGTGCGCGCCAGCGCGAATGCGGTGTGCGCGATGCGCTCACACGCCCTCCTCGTCACGACGCCGACCGCCAGGGCCACGTCGGGCGTCGGCATGAACTCGCCGCTGCCGGCGAACATGTTCCGGTCCGCGTACAACCCTTCGGTGTTCTCCCGGACGATCACCAGGTCCATGTCCGGAACCGTCGAGGCGACGCCCTCGAGCGAGCGCGCGGGGCGGATGTTTGCAAAGAGGTCGAATTTCTTGCGCACCACCCCGCCGGGGGTCAGCCGGCCGCGGAACGGTTCCGGGTAGGCGGCGCTGTCGTGCGGGCCCAGGATCCAGGCGTCGAGTTCGTCCAGCGCGGAGAGCGTGGAATCGGGAATCGGCGTTCCGTGCGACTCGATGGCGCCCAGGCCGAGGGGCAGTTCCACCCAGTCGACGTCGCCGCCTCCCGCCGCAGTCAACGCGGCCGACACCACCCGCTGGGTTGCCGGAACGATCTCGTGACCGATGCCGTCGCCGAGGAGCACCCCGATCCGGGTATCGGAAATGTTTGCCGTAGCACCGCTCATGAGGCCATCATTGCCTACCATGGTCCAGTCGGTGGAACTGCTGTTCGACGAAGCGACCGACGTTGCCGTGCGCGCGGAGTGGCAACGCCTGTGGGATGCCGGGATGCCCAGCCGCACTCGCGTTCGCGCCGAATCGAATAGGCCCCACATCACCCTGTTCGTGGCGCGCCACATCCCGCCCGAGATCGACGAATTGCTGGGCCGCCGGATCGCGACGCCGTCGTTCCACATCCGGCTGGGCGGGCTCGTGATGTTCGGCGGCAGGCACGTCACGCTGTCCCGTTTGGTGGTGCCGTCGAAGGCCCTGCTGGCCCTGCACCACAGCGTGTTCGATCTCGCGGCGCATGCCACGGAAATCACGCCGCACATCCGCCCGGGCGAGTGGACGCCGCACGTGACTCTCGCGCGGCGACTGCCGGCCGATCAGATCGCGGAGGCTGCGCGCTTGCTCGACGGTGGCGACATCATCGGCCGCGCGTCGGTGGTGCGCCGGTGGGACGGGGACGCCAAACGCGAGTGGGTGGTCACGGCGCCGCCGTGATCACGGTGCATCCGCGGCGACCGTCTGGGCGGCCTTGCGCGAAGACCGTTGAGTGACGACGATTCCCGCGATCACCGCGAGTGCCCCGACGGGCTGGTTCCAGGAGATGTGCTCGTCGAGTGCGACCGCGCCGAGCACGACGCCGACCACCGGGGTCAGGTAGGTGACGGTGGAGGCCGCGGTGGGCCCCCAGCCGCGCACCACGTTCGTGTTCCACACGAACGCCAGCCCGGTGCCGAACGCCCCGAGCCCGACCATCGACGCGACGATCGCGGGGGTCAGGTGCATCGGCGTGCTCGCGACCCACGGGGTGACGACGACCATCGCGGCAGCGGCGATCGACACCTGCATGAACGCGATGGTGGGTGTGCCGACGCCCCGCGGAAGGATGAACCGTCTCAGGTAGACCAGTGCCACACCGTACGACGCGGTGGCGCCGAGGCACGCGAGCTGGGCGGGAACGCTACCGATGATCCCCGCCTGCCACGGCGCCAGCACCACGACCACCCCCGTGAAACCGAGCAGGAGGCCGAACAGCTTTGCGTCCGTGAGCTTCTCCCCCGGCAGGAACGCCAGGGCCACCGACATCGTCATGAGCGGTGTGGTCGCGTTGTAGATGCTGGCCAGGCCCGAACTGATGCTCTGCTCGGCCCAGCTGAACAGCAACCACGGCACCACACACTGGGCGACCGCCAGTACCGACAGGTGCGCCCACGTCGCCGCTTCGCGCGGCAACCGTGTCCGGGTGAGTCCGAGGACGGCACCGAGGGTCACCGCCCCGAACACGAGTCGCCACAGCACGACCTGCGTGAAGGACAGGCCCTCGAGCCCGACCTTGATGAAGAGGAAACTTGCGCCCCAGGCGAGCGCCGTGCCCGCGTACTGGACCGCCAGATTCCCTCTCAAAAGCGGAAGTCCCCGTGCTGGATGACTTCGTTGTGCGTGTCGGGCGTGCGGCCGGCGAGCGCCAGCGCGTCGAGCGCCAGGAACACGAGGAGTACCACGACCAGGATTGTCATGTCTTCAGCCTCGTATCATCAGCCTACGAGGAAAAGTGGCAGAAACGACTTTGATGATCGTATTTCTGCCATACTCGGGTGGTGCTGAAAAAAGTCGTCGTACCGCTCATGCCGCTCACCGAGGCGTTCGAGCTCGGAGTCGCCTGCGAGGTGTTCGGATTCGACCGATCCGACGACGGACTTCCCACCTACGAATTCTCCCTCGTCGCCGGCTCACGGGAACCCATCCGCACCCGATTCGGATACGGCATCGACGTCCCGTACGACCTCGACCGGCTCGACGACGCCGACCTCATCGTCGTTCCCGCGGGCGGAACCTACGCCGAGGCGGACGGCACCTTCGTCTGCGCGAAGGACCCCGATCCGTGCATGGACCCCCTCCTCGACAAACTGCGGGCCGCGGTGGACCGGGGCGCCAAGGTTGCCAGCCTGTGCAGCGGCGCCTTCGTGCTCGGTGCGGCCGGACTGCTGGACGGGCGCAAATGCACCACCCACTGGCGGCACGCCCAGCGGCTCGCCGACCTCCACCCGGCGGCCACGGTCGACCCGAACGTCCTGTACGTCGACGACGATCCCGTCCTGACCAGCGCGGGCACCGCCGCGGGTATCGACCTGTGCCTGCACATCGTGCGCAAGGAACAGGGCAGCCGGGTGGCCAACGGGATCGCGCGGCGCATGGTGGTCCCGCCGCACCGGGACGGCGGTCAGGCGCAGTACGTGGCGATGCCGCTGCCGTCGACGACGATCGACACGCTCGGACCGCTGCTCGACTGGATGACCGAGCACCTCGCCCTCGACCTGTCGGTGACCGCGGTGGCGGCCAAGGCCAACATGTCTCCCCGCACGTTCGCGCGGCGGTTCCAGGCCGAGACCGGGACCACCCCCGCCCGATGGCTCAGCGATCAGCGGGTGCTGGCCGCGCAGCACCTCCTGGAGAACTCGGACCTCTCGGTGGACGTGATCGCCGAACGGGTCGGCTTCGGCGGCGGCCCCGTCCTGAGGCAGCATTTCCTGCGGCTGCGCCACACCACCCCGCAGGCGTACCGCCGCACGTTCCGGGACACGGAGCGCACCGGCTGACGACGCCGCAGGGAAGAATCGACGGCGGCGCGGCGTTGCACACGCAGAGCAGTCATCGAACGAAAGGACCCTCGTGGCCACCAAGACTCTGACTCAGCAGAACTTTGACGAGACCGTGACCGGCAACGACGTCGTTCTGGTCGACTTCTGGGCATCGTGGTGCGGACCGTGCCGCTCCTTCGCGCCCACCTTCGAGGCCTCGTCGGAGCAGCACCCGGACGTCGTGCACGCCAAGGTCGACACCGAGGCGGAACAGGGCATCGCCGCCGCCGCGAACATCCGGTCGATCCCGACCATCATGGCGTTCCGTGAGGGTGTGCTGGTGTTCAGCCAGCCGGGTGCGCTGCCGCCTGCGGCGCTCGAGGATCTTCTCACGCAGGTCAAGGCCCTCGACATGGACGAGGTGCGCAAGCAGATCGCCGAGCAGGCGCCGGCCGAATAGGGCGGAGGACCGCCGCCGCCTAGTGTGCGGCGGCGTCCCAACTGCGACCGGTGCCGACGGACACGTCCAGCGGCACCGACAGCTCGATGGCCGAGGACATCTTGTCGCGGACCAGCTGTTCGACCTGTTCCCGTTCCGAGTCGACGACCTCGAGCACGAGTTCGTCGTGGACCTGCAGCAGCATCCGCGACCTCAGACCCGCCTCGCGCAGCGAACGCTGCACGTTGATCATCGCGACCTTGATGATGTCGGCGGCCGTGCCCTGGATGGGGGCGTTGAGCGCGGCGCGCTCGGCGACCTCCCGCCGCTGGCGGTTGTCGCTCGTGAGGTCGGGAAGGTAGCGGCGACGCCCGTACAGCGTGGACGTGTAGCCGTCCTTGCGGGCCTGTTCCACGACCTCGTGCAGGTAATCGCGTACCCCGCCGAACCGGGCGAAGTACGCCTCCATCTGTGATTTGGCCTCTTCGGTCGAGATCTTGAGCTGGGCGGCCAGACCGAACGCGCTCAGCCCGTACGCCAGCCCGTAGGACATCGCCTTCACGCGGCGGCGCAGCTCCGGCGTGACCTCCTCGATCGGCACGCCGAAGGCACGCGCGCCGACGAAGCTGTGCAGGTCTTCTCCGGTGTTGAACGCCTCGATCAGTCCCTCGTCACCGGAAACGTGGGCCATGATCCGCATCTCGATCTGGCTGTAGTCGGCCGTGAGCAGCGTGTCGTAGCCCTCGCCGACGACGAAACCGTCCCGGATCTGACGGCCCGCGTCGGTGCGCACCGGGATGTTCTGGAGGTTGGGCTCGGTCGACGACAACCGGCCGGTGGCCGCGACGGTCTGGTTGAACGTCGTGTGGATCCGCCCGTCCTCGGCGACCGTCTTCAGCAGGCCGTCGACGGTCACCTTCAGCCGCGTCGCGTCGCGGTGCGCGAGCAGGTGCTCGAGGAACGGGTGCGACGTCTTCTCGAACAGGTTCTGCAACGCCTCGGCGTCCGTGGTGTACCCGGTCTTCGTCTTCTTCGTCTTGGGCATCTCCAGCTCGTCGAACAGCACGACCTGCAGCTGCTTGGGTGACCCGAGGTTGATCTGCTTGCCGATGACCCCGTAGGCCGCCTCCGCCGCCTCGGAGACCTCGGCCGCGAAACGGCTCTGCAGGTCGTGCAGGTGGGTGCCGTCGACGGCGATACCGGACGCCTCGATGACGGCCAGCACCTCCAGCAGCGGCAACTCCATCTCGGACAGCAGAGCCGTCGATTCGATGTTTTCGAGTTCGGTGTCGAGCGCGGCCGCGAGGTCGAGGACGGCGCGGGCGCTGAGAATTTCGGTCTCGGCGGCTTCCGCGTCGACCTGGTCGGCGTCGTCGAGCAGCGACAGCTGCTCCTGGCCGGTCTCCTCCACCCGCAGCTCCCTGCGCAGGTACCGCAGCGACAGGTCGTCGAGGTTGAACGTCCGCTGTCCGGGGCGCACCAGGTAGGCCGCCAGCGCGGTGTCGCTGGTGAGACCGCCGAGCACCCAGCCGCGTCCGCGCAGCGCGTGCATCGCCCACTTGGCCTCGTGCAGGGCCTTCGGCTGACCCGCGTCCGCGAGCCAGTTGCCGAGCGCCTTCTCGTCCTCCGGGGTGGCGGACGCGGTGGCGATGTAGGCGCCCTCGCCGTCTGCGGCCGCGATGGCGATCGCCGTCACGTCACCGCCGTACGGGGTGCGGGTGCCGACCACCGACACGCCGGATCGCTCGCCCGTCGACGCGTGCGCCGACAGCCAGTCCGCGACCGCTCCGGGATCGAGCGCGCCCCCGCGCACCTCGAAGCCCTCCTCCGCCTCCGCTTCGACAGGGGCCAACGTCGCGAACAGCCGGTCGCGCAGCACCTTGAACTCGAGGTCGTCGAACAGCGCGTGGATCTTCTCCCGATCCCATTGCGCGAGCATCAGCTGGTCCGGGGTGTACGGCAGCGGGACGTCGCGCACCATCTCGGTCAGTTCCCGGTTGAGCAGAACGTTCGGGAGGTTCTCCCGCAGCGCGTCACCGACCTTGCCGCGGACCTTGTCGACGTTGTCGACCAGGCCGACGAGATCGCCGTACTCCTTTATCCACTTGGTGGCGGTCTTCTCCCCCACACCCGGGATGCCCGGCAGGTTGTCGCTCGGGTCGCCGCGCAATGCCGCGAAGTCGGGGTACTGCGCAGGTGTGAGCCCGTACTTCTCCTCGACGGCCGCCGGCGTGAACCGGGTGAGGTCCGAGACGCCCTTCTTCGGGTAGAGCACCGTCACCCCGTCGGTGACCAGCTGGAGCGAGTCCCGGTCGCCGGTCACCACGAGGACGCGGTACCCGAGCGCCTCGGCCTGGGTGGTGAGCGTGGCGATGATGTCGTCGGCCTCGAAGCCTTCTTCGGCCATCACCGGGATGCCGAGGGCCCCGAGGACGTCCTTGGTGATCTCGACCTGCCCCTTGAACTCGTCCGGAGCCTTGCTGCGATTGGCCTTGTACTCGGGGAACTTCTCGGCCCGGAACGTCTGCCTGGACACGTCGAACGCCGCCGCCACGTGGCTGGGCTGTTCGTCGCGCAGCAGGTTGATCAACATCGACGTGAACCCGTAGACGGCGTTGGTGACCTGACCGCTGTGCGTCTTGAAGTTCTCGGCGGGCAGGGCGTAGAACGCACGGAAGGCCAGCGAATGGCCGTCGAGCAGCATCAGGGTGGGGCGATCGTCGGACGACGCGGCTGCGCCGGACGCGGGGGACGTGGTGGACCGGGGGGTGGTTGCAGGGCTCACGGTTGCCCAGTCTAGGGAGCGGATCCGACACCGATCAGCCGGATGGTTCGATACCCAACCGAAACGTGCCGGAAATCCGAGAACCCCATTTCGCGCGACCGGAGCCGTTAGAGTCCGGAAATTGCGGCACGGGCGGTAGTCGAGTCCGTCGCAGCACGTTCCTGACCGATCTACACGTCCCCGGAGGACCTGCGTGGCCCCAACCGTGAGGAAGCGACTCGCAGCAGTGAGTACGCGACCGAAATCCGCGAGGAAACGCACGAGGCGAGGGTCGGTCACCCGGCAACTCGGCCGTGCGTTCGTCCTCGTCCTGCTCGGCCTCGTCGCGGCGATCGCTTTCGGCGGTCCCGCGGCGGCGCAGGAACCCACCCCGCCGCCCCCACCGCCCGCGACGAGCGGGCAACCGGCGCCCCCGGAGAACGCGGTGCGGGTCAGCGGCAATCTGAACAACGCCGGCGAACGGCTCGCCGACGTCGAGGTGCGCGCTCTCGATTCGTCGGGCAACGAGGTGGCGAAGGCGACGTCGGAGTCGAACGGCCGCTGGGAAGTCCAGGTCGCGCCCGGCACGTACACGTTCGAGATCGTGGCGGACTCGCTTCCCGACGACGTCAGCGTGCAGGGCACCGTGCAGCGGGAAGTGGTGGCCGGTCGCACCAACACGGTGATCTTCTCGTTCGGCGAGGCCCGCACCGGTTCCGCGGTCCCGTTCTACGAGAAGCTGATTCGCCAGACTATCGACGGACTCCGGTTCGGCCTCGTCATCGCCATCGCCGGTGTCGGGCTGAGCCTGATCTACGGCACCACCGGCCTGACGAACTTCGCGCACGGCGAACTCGTCACCCTCGGCGCGGTCGCGGCGTGGGTGATCAACGTGACGTTCGGTGTGCAGCTGATCCCGGCCACGATCCTCGCGGTCTTCGTGGGAATCCTGATAGGTCTGCTGAACAACGCCGCGATCTGGAAACCGCTGCGAAAACGCAAGACCGGCCTGATAGCGCAGCTGGTGGTGTCGATCGGACTCGCGATCTCCCTGCGCTACCTGATCCTGATCTTCTTCTCCGATCGCGCGGAGCCGTTCGTCGACTACCAGGCCCAGGTGGAGAGGCACTGGGGTCCGATCGCGATCACCGACGCCAACCTCGTGAGCATCGCAATCAGTCTCGTCGTTCTCGTCGGAGTGGCCCTGCTGCTGCAGAAGACGCGCATCGGCAAGGCCATGCGCGCGGTGTCCGACAACCGCGACCTGGCCGCGTCCTCCGGCATCGACGTCGAACGCGTGATCCGCTTCGTGTGGGGTCTCGGAGGCGGTCTCGCCGCGCTCGGCGGCGTCCTGTTCGGCATCTCCGAACTCGGCGGCCGCGTGCAGTGGGAAATGGGCTTCAAACTCCTGCTGCTGATGTTCGCCGGCATCACGCTCGGTGGACTCGGCACCGCCTACGGCGCACTGCTCGGCTGTGTGATCGTCGGTCTGCTCGTCCAGCTGTCGACGCTGGTGATCAACCCCGACCTCAAGTACATCGGAGGACTGCTCATCTTGATCGTCATCCTGGTCGTCCGGCCTCAGGGCATTCTCGGCAGCCGGCAAAGGATCGGGTGAGGGCATGGACATCACAGGAGCACTCCAGGTCTCGCTCGCCCAGCTGATCGGCCCGTCCGCGATCTTCTACGCGCTGCTCGCGATCGGCCTCAATCTGCACTTCGGCTACGCCGGACTGCTGAACTTCGGTCAGATCGGTTTCGCACTCCTCGGCGGCTACGGCGTCGGGATCATGACCGTCACCTACGAGCAGCCACTGTGGGTCGGCATCCTCGTCGGTCTCGCCGCGGCCGGCCTCTTGGCCGTCGTCCTCGGTATCCCGACGCTGCGGTTGCGGGCCGACTACCTCGCCATCGTCACGATCGCCGCGTCCGAAATCCTGCGGCTGATATTCCGCTCCACCGCTTCGGATTCGATCACCGGATCCACCAACGGCCTGTTCGGCTTCGCGGACCCGTTCACGACGCTCAGCCCGTTCGACTCGGGTAAGCAGTACAACTTCCTCGGCGTGAAGTTCTACGGCGACGACCTCTGGTCGATGGTCGTCGGATGGACGCTCGTCCTGGTGCTGTGCGGGTTCGTGTACCTCCTGACGCACAGTCCGTGGGGCCGCGTCCTCAAGGCCGTCCGCGAAGACGAGGACGCCGCACGCGCGCTCGGCAAGAACGTCTTCGTCTACAAGATGCAGGCGCTGGTCCTCGGCGGCATGATCGGCGGACTCGGCGGCGTGTTCAACGCACTGCAGACCAAGTCGATCAACCCCGACTTCTACTCCACCGCGCAGACGTTCTTCGCGTTCGGCGCCCTCATCCTCGGCGGCGCGGCGACGGTCTTCGGACCGGTGGTCGGGGCGATGCTGTTCTGGTTCCTGCTGGCCATCCCGGACGCCCTGTTGCGGCAGGCCATCTCCGGGCCGGAGCCGCTGCTGCCGCTGACGGAACAGCAGGTCGGGGCCATGCGGTTCGTCCTGCTCGGCATCATGATCGCGGTGCTGATGGTCTTCCGGCCACAGGGCATACTGGGCAACAAGCGGGAGGTGCAGCTCAATGCCTGACCACAGACTGCCGGATCAACTGCAGACCGACACCGTGCTCACCGCCGAGGAACGGGCCTCCATCTTCACCGACGTCCCGCACTCCCCCGGCGCACCGAAACCCGACCCGATCCTCGTGGTCGACAACGTGTCCCGGACGTTCGGCGGGCTCAAGGCCGTCGACGTGGCACATCTGGAGATTCAGCGCGGCTGCATCACCGGACTGATCGGTCCGAACGGCGCAGGCAAGACCACCCTGTTCAACCTGCTCACCGGTTTCGACCGGCCGGACAGCGGCACGTGGGCGATGGACGGCCAGTCCCTGGGCCGGATGTATCCGCACCAGGTGGCTCGCCGCGGCGTCGTCCGCACGTTCCAGCTCACCAAGGCGCTGTCGAAGCTCACGGTGCTCGACAACGTGCGGCTCGGCGCCACCGGGCAACGAGGCGAGCGGATCTTCAACACGCTTCTGCCGTGGACGTGGAAGGCGCAGGAACGGGCCGTCACCGAACGAGCCAACGAGCTGCTCGCGCGGTTCAAACTCGACACCAAGTCCGACGACCTCGCGGGCTCGCTGTCCGGCGGTCAGCGCAAGCTGCTCGAGATGGCGCGGGCGCTGATGACCGAGCCGACAGTGGTGATGCTCGACGAGCCGATGGCCGGCGTGAACCCGGCACTCACCCAGAGCCTGCTCGGCCACATCAAATCGCTTCGGGACGAAGGCATGACCGTCGTGTTCGTCGAACACGACATGGACGTCATCCGCGACATCAGCGACTGGGTGGTGGTGATGGCGCAAGGCAGTGTGATCGCCGAGTCCACACCGGAGCAGCTCTCGTCCAACAACGCGGTGGTCGACGCCTACCTGGGCAGCCACCACGATCAGGCACTCGAGTTCGACGACGAGGGAAATCCGGTGGGCGCGACGGCCGTTCTGGCCGAGGCACTCGAGAACGCCGAGGCCGAAACCCTCGAGACCGGCGGCGACCTCTCCGAACCCGACATCACCGAGCTGAGGCGTGAGAACCCATGACCGAACCGACCCCAGCGGAATTCGCGGCCACACCCGAGGAGCATGCCCGGCTCGCCGAGGGTGCCCTCGTCCGCGCGGACGGCGTGGTGGCCGGCTACATCCCCGGCGTCAACATCCTCCGCGAATGCAACTTCTTCCTGCGCGAGGGTGAGATCGTCGGCATCATCGGCCCCAACGGCGCCGGGAAGTCCACGCTCCTCAAGTCACTGTTCGGGCTGATACCGGTGCGTGAAGGATCGGTGACCCTGCGCGGTGAGGACATCACGTCGAAGCCGGCCCACGTTCTCGTGCAGAAGGGCGTCGGGTACGTCCCGCAGACGCAGAACGTCTTTCCGTCGCTCACCATCGAGGAGAATCTCGAGATGGGGATGTATCTGCGCCCCAAGCTCTTCGCGGAGCGATTCGCGTTCGTCGGCGACCTCTTCCCGCTGCTCGTCGAGCGGAAGAAGGTGAAGGCGGGCGCCCTGTCCGGCGGTGAACGGCAGATGGTCGCCATGGGCCGGGCACTGATGATGGATCCGTCCGTGCTGCTGCTCGACGAACCGTCCGCCGGACTCTCCCCGATGTTCCAGGACGAGGTGTTCATCCGCTGCAAGAGGATCAACGCGGCGGGCGTCTCGGTGATCATGGTCGAGCAGAACGCCCGCCGGTGCCTGCAGATCTGCGACCGCGGGTACGTCCTGGACCAGGGCCGAAACGCCTACACCGACTCGGGCCCCAACCTGATGCACGACCCGAAGGTGATCGAGCTGTACCTCGGGACCCTCGCGGGACGCCAGGAGAAGAAGTAGGTCCGGCAGTTCCGGACACGACTGTGGGCCAGGTTTCCCTGGCCCACAGTCCGTTTCAGGTGAGTGCGATCACCCGCCGACGACGATGTATCCGTCCGTCGTCAGCTTGTTGTCGGCACCGAACTTCAGCTTGCCGTACGAACCGATGGACGGCTCGCCTGCGGCGGTGAAGTCGAGCTTGCCGGTGATGCCGTTGTAGTCGACGTCCGTGCCGGCCTGCACGAGCGGCAGGCACTCCTGGTACGACGTGCACGGAGTGCCACCCTCGGTGACGGCGTTGATGTTCGCGGCGATGTCGCGACCGGCCGTCGACTTCGCGGCTTCCGCGGCGAGCGAGGCAACGACCACGGCGTCGTAGGATTCACCGGCGTAGTTGAAGTCGATCAACCCCGGGTTGATGCCCTTGAGGCGATCCTGGAAGGCCGGACCGACGTCGGTGAGGGGCGTGGTGCCCTGCATTCCGTCGAGCAGCGGTGGGGCCACCGACTCGCCGAGCGCGTTACCCATGTTGCCGTCCACGCCGTAGACCTTCATGCCGTCGGACGGGCCGATGCCGACCTCGTGCATACGGGTGATGATCTTCGCCGACTCCTCGAATCCGACCACCGCGACGGCGTCGGGGGCGAAGTCCTTGACCTGGTCGACCTCCGAGTTGAACGACTGCGCGTTGGGGTCGTAGATGATCTTCTGGATCTGATCCTCGGGGATGCCCGCGTCGACGAGGTTCTTCTGGATGTTGTCGGCGAGCCCGGTTCCGTACGGGTCGTTGAGGGCCAGGATGGACACGCGCTGGCCGCCGTCGTCCGAGATGAGTTGCGACACAGCCTGAGCCTGCAACACGTCGGTGGGAGCGGTGCGGAAGTACTGGCCCTTGTCCGGGTAGCAGACGAACTGGTCGGACGTGTTGGCCGGGGAGAACATCACGACGCCGGCGCTGGACACCTTGTCGATGACCTTCAGCGACACCGAGGACGACGCCGCACCGATGATCACCTGGGTGCCCGCGGCCAGTTCCCGGTCCACGGTGGTGTTCGCCGTGTCGGTGGTGGTGTCGCCCGAGTCGCCGGGAATCAGTTGGACGGGCTGGCCGAGAACCCCACCGGCCGCATTGACGTCATTGACGCCGAGCTGGGTGCCCGCCACCATCGGCGGTCCGAGGAAGGAGAGGCTTCCCGTGTCGGGAAGCAGGGTGCCGATCTTCAGCGGCGCCGTCGACGGGGCACCCGCTGCCGCCGCCTCTTCGGGCGTGCAGTCGGTGGAAACAGTGGTGGCCGAGGCAGAGCTGTCACTCCCACTCGCGGAGTCGTCGCCACTGTCCGAACTACAACCTGCCAGTGCGAGTGATGCCGCGCCGAGAACCGCGGCCGCCCGCACGAGGGTCCGTTTAGCCATCCAAACTCTCCTTAGATCACCTGAGTGCGGGCGCCACCCGAGTTGGCGTCCGCTGTGGGATCAGACGCTAGCGGTCCGGCGGCTTTCGCGATCCGTCCAGAAAGGCTCGTGACCTTACTGTGATCTGAATACGACGAGTGTTTACGCGGCCGTAGCGTGGCGAGCCTCAGGCGCCGACGAGAAGGCGCACGGAGTCGACGACCACCTGGCGTCGGCGGGCTCGGTCCGCGGGGGCCGAGGCGCCGAGTTCCGGAGTCTGCGTGTGCCAGGACATCGCGACGGACCGGACGACGGCGAGCAGTTCCACGGGCTCGAATCGGGTTGGCAGCACACCACTTCTCTGCGCTCGCTCGATGTCGGCGAGCTTCGACCGGTTGGACGCGGCCACCACCTGCAGTGGTTCACCGTCGGGCCGCTCGAGCTGGTACCAGGTGGCGAGCCGGAGCGTCGCCGGGTTGTTCTCGTACAGGTCGAACGAGCGCCCCGCGTAACCCGGGAGATCGGTGGCGTCGAACCGCACCCGCTCGGTGAAGGCCACCACGTGGGCGGCGAAGACCGCGTCGAACAGCTGCCCCTTGTCGCCGAAGTACGCGTAGATCATCGATTTGTTCGCCTTGGCGGCCAGGGCGATGCGGTCGACCCGCGCCCCGGCGATGCCGAATGACAGTTTCCCTCGGCAGGTGTTCCATGGATTTCGTCAGCATCAACCAGTCAGTTGCAAGCACACGGGAGGGAAGACACCATGGCGAAGACGTGGCTCGTCACCGGAAGCTCACGCGGTTTCGGCAGGGAACTCGCGACAGCGATCCTCGACGCCGGCGATAATCTGGTCGCCACCGCCCGGCAGCCCGAACAGCTGACCGACGTGGTCGGCACGTACGGCGACCGGGTTCGGACGGTCGCCCTGGACGTCACCGACGCCGCGGCCGCCCGTTCCGCGGTCGCTGTCGCCGTCGACGAGTTCGGGGGCCTCGACGTGGTGGTGAACAACGCCGGCTACGCCAACAGCGTCCCGATCGAGGAAATGGACGACGAGGACTTCCGACAGCAGATCGAAGCCAACTTCTTCGGCGTCGTCAACGTCACCCGCGCGGCACTGCCGATCCTGCGCGAGCAACGCAGCGGCTGCTTCGTGCAGTTCTCCTCCGTCGGAGGTCGCGTCGGTGGCACGCCGGGGCTGAGCGCGTATCAGGCAGCAAAGTTCGCCGTCGAGGGATTCTCCGAAGTCCTGGCGGCCGAGGCGAAACCGTTCGGCGTGAAGGTGCTCATCGTGGAACCCGGGGCATTTCGGACCGACTGGCAGGGTTCGTCGATGAAACGCAGCTCGGTCGGCCCCGACTACGAGGCGACGGTCGGCGTGATGAACCGTAACGGGAGACCACCGACGGCGCCCAGCCCGGAGACCCGGCCCGGGCCGCTCGGATCATCCTGGATGTGGTTGCCGCCGAGGACGCCCCGCTGCGCCTGCTACTCGGGGCCGGCGCCGTCGAGATGGCCGAGAAGTCATCCCGCGAACGCGCCGCCGAGGCCCAGCGGTGGGCCGGCGTCAGCCGCTCCGCGGACTTCCCCGCCGGCGCCTGACGCTTCGAAAACGCATCGGCTGTTGCCGATCTCGCGGCTCAGCTGGTGGGAGCTTCCCCACCGAGGGTCTCGAGCACCACCTGCGCGACCGCCTTCATGGTCGACCGGCGGTCCATAGCGGCCCGCTGGATCCACTTGAACGCTTCGGGCTCGGTCAGGGACTGCTTCTCCATCAACACGCCCTTGGCGCGTTCCACGATCTTGCGGGTTTCCAGTCGCTCCGACAGATCGGAGATCTCCCGCTCGAGCGCCGTCACTTCCTTGAACCGGCTCGCCGCCAACTCGACCGCAGGCACCAGGTCGGCCGAGGAGAACGGCTTGACGAGATACGCCATCGCCCCGGCGTCCCGAGCCCGCTCCACCAGCTCGCGCTGGCTGAACGCTGTGAGAATGACCACGGGCGCAATACGTTTCGCGGCGATCTCCGACGCCGCATCGATACCGTCGCGACGGGGCATCTTCACGTCCATGATCACGAGGTCCGGTTTGAGCTCCACCGCCAGGTCGACGGCGGCCTGCCCGTCCCCCGCCTCACCGACCACGTCGTAGCCCTCTTCCCGCAGCATCTCGACCAGATCGAGCCTGATCAGCGCCTCGTCCTCGGCCACCACGACCCGTCGCGGCTGCGACGGCACACCTTGCTGCTGGGGAGCGTTCACGGCCACCATTCTCCTCTGCTCGGACGACCCCGGCGCGGGGAGCGAACGTTAGAAGGGTACCGGTGGTTGACTCCCGACGGCGATCTTCTACAGTGGTACAGCGCAACACGCCCTCGTATCCCAATTGGCAGAGGAAACGGATTCAAAACCCGTCCAGTGTGAGTTCGAGTCTCACCGAGGGCACCGAAAGGTGCAGGTCAGAGTAGGTTTTCTGACTCATACCCATAGGGGGTAACCCCAATCTCACTCGCAGCCACTCGCAGCAGTCCCCGGAGCTACCCCGCGAGCAGGTCGGCGAGCTTCGCGATTTGCTCCCCGGTGAGTTCGAGGTGACCCGCCAGACGGCCGACATCGAGAGCGGGCCGCGCCGGAGCCAGCGCCGCCGACCGTCCGGCATCCAAGCGGGTCGCGAGGCCGTCGAGTTCGTCGTCGAACAGGTGGCCGTACCGGTCGAGAGTCAGCGTCGCCGTCTTGTGGCCGAGCATCCGTTGCACCACCTTGATCGTCGCGCCGGAGCGGATCGCGAGTGATGCGGCCGTGTGCCGGAGTTCGTGCGGGGTGAGACCGTCCACGCCGACCGCCGTCGCAGCGGGGTCGAACCGCCACCGGAACTCCCCCGGCGTCATCCACTCCCCGCTCTTGCCGGGGAACACCAGCGCTGTCGGCTCGCCGTCCCGGACGTGCTCGCGCAGCAACTCGACCAGGAACGCGGGCACCGGAACCGCGCGGGACTCATGCCCCTTCGTTGTGCCCTCCACGAAGCCGGTCCCGCTGACGTAGGTCACCGAGCGCCGGACGTTGAGACGTGAGCCTTCCAGGTCCACATCACACACCCGCAGCGCCACGGCCTCGCCGAACCGCAGTCCGCAGTAGCTCAGGACGTAGACCATCGTCGCGAGGTCGGCGCACTCCAGCGCGAGCGCGTCCACCTGCGCGTGTGACAGGTAGCGCTTGTCCCCTTCGGGCTTGCGCGGCATCTCGACCCCGGCAGCGGGATTGACCGGTAGCAGCTTCATCCGCACGGCGTCATCGAGGACCTGTTTCAGCACTTGGTACGCCTGGATGGTCCGGGACGCCGACAGCGGCCGTGCGCGCATCATGCGACCCTGCCCGTCCCGCTCGCCGACGGCGTGCCTGCCCTGTTGCATCGCCGTGACCCACGAACGCACCCCGGCGTAGTCGACATCCGCCAGCGTCACATCCCGCCACGTCGGGAGCACCAGACCGTCGAGCAGCGACCGGTATCCGGCGAGCGTCTTCGGCTTCAAGTGCTGGCGGTGTTCGATCCACTGCGCGGCAACGCTGCCCACGGTGCGCGTCCCGGCTGCCTTGCCGACGAACTTGCCCGTCACCAAGTCGGCCGTGTTCTGGTCGAGCCACTGTTGCGCGTCGTCTTTGTCCTCGAACGACTTCATGTGTTCGTGACCGTCATAGTCCACAAACCGCGCCTGCCAGCGCTTTTTGACGCCGTACTTCGTGGACTTGCGGCCGTCGCGCCGCATCCACAGGTCCTCAATCCCGCTTCGGCGGTTGCGCTTCGTCTTCGGCGTCTCCGGGGTGCTCACGGTCGCCGTCTTGGTCGTCGTCACCCGCTCAATCTATCGCGAGTGCGAGTGAAAACCGTTCCGTTATCAAACCGTTATCTTTCTGCCAGCGGGCCGCTGCCGCACGTTCGAGGGTCGAGGCTGTCAGCTTTGACGATCAAATCTATCTAAATCACTTGCAGCACAGTCTTTTTCGGGTTGATCGAGTTTGCACGACTCCGTAGTGTCCTCCACATCGAGTTCGACCGACACGACATGACGAAGGAGGCCCTCCGGTGGCCCTCAACCCGCTTTTTCACTCGTACGCCGACCGTTTCAAGCGCGGCGAGCAGGTGACCGCCGAGCAGCACGCCGAGGTGTTCTACAACACCCCGTGCATCCCGTCGACCGGCGCCGCAGTCGAGTACGTCGGAGAAGTGTTCGGCGCCAACCTCAAACCGTCGTTCATCCGGCAGGCCGTCCGCGAGGGTGCGCTCGACGCGTACCGAATCGGCAACGGCTACCACTTCGCGCCGCGAGATATCGACACATGGCTCGAATCACTGCGCACCAGCGCGTGACCAGCGGCTTACTCGCACACACCGACGACAGGAACCGAGCGCAATGTCCCGAGAAACGACAACGGCTCCCGCGCGAGCCGACGCGGGAGCCATGCCGACCGACCACCAACCGGCCACAGAAACCGAGTCCGGTACTACAGATGTAGTGGAGGGTTCGCGAGCCGAGTCGACGGAGTGGCATGCGCTGTACTCGCCGAATCGCTCTGTTCTGTGGGGTGCTCTGTATACGGCCGAGGATTTCGATAACTCCGATGAGTCAGATGATTCCGCCGAGACCGAGTACATCGACGTGGACGAGGATGCGGACGGCGATGTAGTCGAGTATTTCGACGTCCCCGAGACGGCAGTCGACGCTGCGGCGGCATTGGACCTTCTCTGGGTCGAGGACGAGCAGGTCAGCGAGGACCCGTTCGACCCCGCTGCGGTGCTCTTTTTCGTCCCTGACGAGGACACGGCCGCGCTTCTCGACCCCGCTTGGCTTGCCGAGCACGGCGCGTTCATCGTCCCGGCGAGTCCGGATCTGCCGTACCTCGATCTGGTGGAGCGGTTCGAGGCCCGTGGCGTCGACATCGCGGGGTTCGCGCCGGAGTCCACTGAGCCGAGCGTCCCCGGCATCGCCGACCTGACCGGAGCGCGTTCACTACCGCCAATCCCGCGTGTGTGGCTGGAGAACGGCATCATCGAGGCCGGAGCCGTCAACAAGCTGACCGCAGCGAGCGGATTCGGCAAGACGATTCTTCTCTCCGATATGGCCGTGAACTGGTCGCTGGGAATGTCGTCGCTCGACGTGGACGAGGACGGCAAGCCTCGCCGTCTGAATCGGCCGCAGCGGGTCCTGTACATCGACGGAGAGCTTGGGTTGCCGTGGTGGACCGACTACACGCGTCGGTTCCGGTTCCCCCGCCACCTGCCGAACTTCCACCTGCGCACGCTCACCGACGACGCGCCGACGTGGCCCGCGCTCTGCACCCCGGACGGCGCCGAAGCGTTCCTGGCGTTCATCCGCGAGTTCGCCATCGCAGTCGGCGGGCTGGACGTGATCGTGCTCGACACCCTGTCGGCGTTCGTCGGCGGGGAGGAGTCGAGCAATGACACGTGGCTGGAGTTCGACCGCTTGGTGACGCTCCCGCTCAAAGCGTCGGGCATCACCGTGGTCTACGCCGACCACACCGGACACGACAACTCACGTGCTCGCGGCGCGAGCGCGAAGAAAGCCAAGCTCGATGTCGAGTGGGTTCTCGACCTCCCGGACAAGTCGGCCCCGGACACATTGCGGCTGTCCAACCCGGTCGACACCGGCAAGATGCGCAACGGTTTCGACGGACACCCCCGCGTGGTCCACCTGGAGCGTCGAGACAACCCGCTGACGCACGTCCGGGTGGATGTGACCCGCGCCGCGAAGTCGAGCGCTCTCGACGGCGACACCGACCCGCGTGTGCTCGACCTGGTCGTCAAGATGGACGCCGCCAAGCTGCCGTTCAAGGTCACCAAGCGGGACGCCATCGCGGAGCTACGGGCAAAGCGCAAGCACAAGTTCGACGACAAGCTCGTGACCACTGCGATCGAGTTCCGCGAGAACCGGGAGGCCGCGCGTCTCGCGGCCGAGGAAACCCCGGACGGGGGTGGAATCGATGCGCAGGAATAGCCGAAAACCAAGCACCCGCTTGGGGTGGAATCCCCTCTCCGCTCCACCCCGATTTTCACCCCGATTTTCTTGGGGTGGAACCGGGGTGGAATCGGGGTGGAATTTCCGAGAAACCGCAGGTAGATCTTTCTTTTTTGGTGTGCACCCCACTCCACCCCGCACCACGCGCGGCACTCCGGTGAGGGGTGGGGTGGGGTGGGGTGCATGTCTTTATATGCACCCCGCCCACCCCGCACCCGAGCGCCCGGTGTTGTCGGCTGTCGTCCGGTGCCCGGGGGTTGGAAAAGAAAAGAGAAAAAGAGAGGAAAAGAAAGTGCCCAAGCTGACACTGAGGATGGGCCGCGCCGAGGTCCAGGCCGCACTCGCCGACTATGCAGACCCGAGAGTGAAGGCGTATCGCGCACACAACTGCGAGCGGGTCCACCGGACGTATACGGCGATGTCCCGGTGCCTGTGGCCTAACGGGGTGCTGGAGGGCAGCGGAACCGGGCCGTACGCGCTCGTCTGGTGGTTCGACCAGTGGCCGACCATCACGCTCCACGACACCGCCGACACAGCACTCGCCAAGCTCACCGATACCGAGCGCCAGCTCGAATGGATGGGTGAGGGACACCTCAACAACCGTCACCACAAAGTCGTTCGGCTGATCCTGCCGACGACCGCCAAGTAACCGAGAGAGAAGAGATTCAAGTGAGCAAGGACATCAGCACCCCGTTCGAGAACGTCAGCGTCGACTACGTCGCCGACACCGACACCGCCGAGACGGAGACCAGCGCACCGGCCACACCGGCGGCCGTGGACCCGCTCGCGGAGCGCGGCAACGAGCAGTATCGCCAGTCGGCAGCGGTCCACGAGATTGTGGGAGCACCCCGGCGGGAGAAGTACGCACGGGAGCGCCAGCAGCGCGAACAGGACCGCGCGCAGCGTATTGCGGCGGCCGGAGGTGGAGACGTCGCAACCGCGCTTCGGGGTGAGGTCGGCGAGAGCGTGCTCGACGTGCTGCGGCTCGACCGGATCGCAGAGAGCGCGCGCAAGCTGGAGCACCGGGTGACCGAGGAGCGCCGGGAGGCCGAAGAGGCGATGCAACTCGCCGCTCGCGCCGAACATCTCGACGCCGTGCTCGCGGACGGCTGGGAGGCCGCAGCGGGTAAGGCCAAGGTTCCGCCGATCCTGGCGCCACACATCGAGTTCGTGGACGCCGTGCAGCACGTCCTCTCGCCGTCCGCGCTCGCAGACACCGTGACCAAGCGCATCCGGGAACAGCACGCCGAGAAGGCCCGCCAGCGGGTGAAGGACGTTCTCGCCGAGGTGGACGGGGTGATCCTGTCGGCAGCCCGCGAGGTGCTGGAGAAGGCCGGGAGCGCAGCGGACACGCTCACCGCAGCGGGTATCGAGTTCGACGATCGCGACGGGGTCATCGAGAACGGGACCACGGACGTGCTCGACGCGTTCAAGGCGTGGAAGCGGGCCGTGGGGACCTGGAGCGACGTGCAGAGCGCTCGGCGGTGGGTAGGGGTCGCGCTGGCGGCAGGGTTCGACCCGCGCCGTCCGGAGACGCTCGCCGGTGGGGATCACGGGGAGGCCGAGGTGACCGCGTGGTGGTCACAGTTCGAGGGGTCGCGGGTAGGGGTCGCGGGAGCACACCACGCGCTGGTCTGGTGGCTGGAGAACAAGCGTCCTGCACCGGCAGGGGTCGCGCAGAGCAACGAAGGACAGGGGTCCAAGTGAGCAGCACGCACGGTATGGGTCAGTACTTGACCGAGGAGTACGGCAAGCGGATGGCCGAGCATCGAGCACAGGCCGAGCAGCGACGGCGTGAGGAGCACGCGACCCGCGACGCCGAACGGGAGGCAGTGAAGGACAGCGCCGAGCACCAGCGGCGCGAGGAGTCCGACCGGCGCGAGCAGGCAGGCAGGCAGTACCGCGTGCCGTCCGGCAAGGACGAGAAGGTCACGCTGTCCGGCGTCAAGGTCAAGACGGACACGAACGCCGACGGACGCGGTTTCGGTCGATACCTCACCGACTAGGTTCTAGTGCGTCAGCGTCGATCTGAGCGGGTGTGAGCCACACCGGGGAGGCTCAGGTCGGCGCTGGTGTCCTAGCGCATGGCGTCGAGGGGGTAGGGGTGTCGCTGGACCCCCGGGGAGGGAGGTCCCCCCGGCGGCTCTCTCGGAGGGCAGCCCCGTACTGCGTCATGGGACGAGCGATATTAAACACCACCTCCCCCACACCTCCCCCACACCTCCCCCACACCTCTCCCACACCCCCATTCCAGCCCCCTAGCGCCCTGACCAGCGGATTTAGGACGCCGAGGTGGGTTCGAGTGACCCCCGGCGACGGCGCCGGAGCGCCCCACAGAGGCTCTGGCAACGGGGAATTGAGCCGTAATCCCTTGCCGCTATTGGCTTTT
This sequence comes from Rhodococcus sp. NPDC059968, assembly GCF_042738615.1. Taxonomy (NCBI): domain Bacteria; kingdom Bacillati; phylum Actinomycetota; class Actinomycetes; order Mycobacteriales; family Nocardiaceae; genus Rhodococcus; species Rhodococcus sp. NPDC059968. The sequence continues at coordinate 39,176 of NZ_JBHWUE010000031.1, read as the reverse complement.
GGTGAATCACACCCTCCGGCCGGTCAAGCGGGGTGTCGAGGGGGTGTCGAGGGGGTCCAGCATTCGGCATTACCAACCGGCCGATCGGGCACATAACCGGCTGAACGATCGGTTGACTATCTGCCGAACGGTCGGTTGGCAGGACCGAGATTTGACAGGGTTCGATACCCTTCACGTATGCGAATACCCCACGGGGGTATATGACAGAAAGTGCAGGTCCAGACAATGACCGAGCAGACCGAGACGACTGGCGAGGAGCTGGCGCGGTTCTATTTCGAGAAGGCAGCAGACGCCGGACTGACCCTGGAGCACGACGACGAACTACTGATCACGCAGGCCGCCGACACCGCCGATCTGATCGCAGAGCTTCAAGCGGACATCGACCGCAACGGCGCGATGCTCACGAGCGCCGCCGGGACCTCGCGCACCAACCCGGCCGCCGTCGAGATCCGGCAGCAGCGAACCGCGCTCGCCAAGCTGACTACGTTGATCGCGCACCGCATTGACGTGGCGGACAGCGGCGTTCGTCCTCGCGGAGTGCAGCCGGGGAGCACGCGCGGTCCCTATGCCGTCGCCAGCGCCTCACCGCGCCGTGGAGCACGGCCGATGCGCAAGCGGGGTGCGTGATGGTCAAGCGCTCCGGAGGACACCCCAGCCACCTCCGCCAGCGGGCTTTGAGGTTCGAGGACGTGCCCGCCAAGCTCCGGCCGTCGTCGTTCCTCCAGTGGCTCGCCGAGGTCCCGGAGCACCCCGACCACGACAACGCCGACCACTGCGAAGCCGCATACGGCCTGGAGCCGGAGGAGGTGGCGCGTATCCCGCGCGGGCAGCGTCCGGCCGTGGCCTCGCACTGGCGGACCATGATCGCGGTCGCGGCGCAGTGGGATAGCTACTGGCAGTGGTGCGATGAGAACGGGCTGACCCTCAACGGCTCGCGCAGTCGGCGCAGCGTGCCGCGCGAGTGGAGTTGGACGGCGTTCACCCGCTGGGATGAGGAACGGCGAGGTGGGCAGCGATGAGTGAGCAGAAGGACGCCGTCAGCTTGACCGTCCCGGAGCGGTGCCGTCGCGGGCACGAACTCACCCCGAGGACGACGCACGTCGTCACCATGAGGAAGGGTCGCATCGACCTCGCGACGACGGAGCCGGTCGGCTGGAATTGCGTCCGGTGTCTCCGTGAGGACCTCTGGACGGCGCACTACTCCCGACACAGCGACCCAGCACAGCGGGGCAGGCCGATACCCGCTGAACTACTCGCCGAGACGGCGTTCGAGCGCCAGAAGAACGCGCAGCTCGACAAGACGGGACCGTCGGCGTGGACCGAGCGCGTCCACTTCGAGAGCGGCAGGCAGTACGCCGACCCCGGCTCCGTGCCCGACCCGGAGCGAGTCACGAGACAGGCCCGCCGAAGGACTCGCAACCAAGCGAAGCGGGATAGGGGTGCCGCGTGATCACCGTCCGTGCGTTCGGCCGGGAGGTGCTGACCGTCGGCCGGTGTGAGTGCGACGGCGCCGAGGACATCGACACCAGCGGGACGGACCTCACCGGCGGGACGTTCGACCTCGCCGACGGGGAGCCGTTCGAGCGAGATGAGGTCTACCTCGCGCGCCGTCGGCAGCGTCCCCCGCTTGTGGCCGTCGGGTCGCGACACCGAGCACCCCGGCGGGTCGAGTTCGGTTTCACTCGCAGTCACTCGCAGTAGTTCTGATATGAATTGATCGTCAAAGCTGACAGAGAGCGGAGAGCAATGATCGTCAAACCTTACAGCGCAGCACTTTTCGGGTGTCGAACTGTAAGACTTGACGATCAAAGCTGACCAGCGGAAACACTTTTCAACGGATTCAAAACCCGTCCAGTGTGAGTTCGAGTCTCACCGAGGGCACTGCCAGGATTTCTCCGCGAATCGCAGGTCGGATACTTTCTCCGACCTGCGATTCGCATCTCGTCGCCCGTTACGGTGTTGCCGTCACCACTGCCCGCCCGCGACCTGCCGGGTGGCGGCGTTGAGACGGTTCCACAGGTTCACGGTGGCAATCGACAGGACCAGCGATGCGAGCGCCTGCTCGTCGTAGTGCCGGGCGGCCTCGTTCCACACATCGTCGGGCACCGGGTCCGAACGATCGCTCAACCGGGTCATCGACTCGGCCAGCGCCAGGGCCGCGCGTTCGGCGTCGCTGAAGTACGGAGCCTCCCGCCACGCCGCCACCGCGAAGATCCGCTCGTTGATCTCCCCCTCCTTCTCCAGCTCACGCGAATGCATGTCCACGCACACGCTGCAGCCGTTGATCTGACTCGACCGCAGATGCACGAGCGCGTGGGTCACCGGCGGCACGTCCGCCTTCGACGCTGCCTTTCCCAGAGCCAGCAGAGACTTCATGGCGTCGGGAACGATCATCGCGGGGTTGGTCATTCGGGCTTTCATGATTGTCTGCCTCCAAAGGTATTCGGGTGAGGTGATGTCACACCGGTTGATTTTCGTTCTCACTGACATGACGAACCGCGACGGCAGAATGTGACAGATGAACGACAACGAAGTTCTGGCGCACCGCTTCGAGGAGAACCGGACGCATCTGTCGGCGGTCGCCTACCGGTTGCTCGGCTCGATCAGCGAAGCGGAGGACGCCGTGCAGGAGGGCTGGCTCCGGCTCAGCCGTGCCGAGGCGTCGGAGGTGGAGAACCTGCGGGGTTGGCTGACGACGGTGGTCGCCCGGGTGTGCCTCGACATGCTCCGCTCACGGAAGACTCGCCGCGAGGAGCCCCTGGACGTCCATGTGCCGGATCCGATCGTGAGCGAACTGGACGTGGCAGATCCCGAGCACGAGGCAGTGCTCGGCGACTCCGTCGGACTCGCGCTGCTGGTCGTTCTCGACACGCTGACGCCCGCTGAGCGGCTCGCATTCGTGTTGCACGACTCGTGCGCGGAGCCCGCGCCGTCAGCGAGCAGGCCCTCACCTTCTCGCGCTTCGCTCCTTTCGCCCGGCTCGCGCTGGTGAACGGCGCCGCCGGGGTCGTGACCGCACCCGAGGGAAAAGCCATGTCGGTCATGGCCTTCACCATCGCAGGTGGGAAGATCGTCCGGATCGACATCCTCGCCGACCCGCACCGCCTGCAGCGTCTGGGGCTCTCCACTGTCGGCGACTGACGACCCCGCAGGTAGCGGCGGTTTTTTGTGGCCGATCCTGGGGATCTGCGCCGTCCTGCCAGTACCATGGTGGGACAGGTACGCCCTCGAGCACGGAGGTCACCCATGGAGCTCGGCACCGTCACTTTCACCTACGACGGGCGCGTAGCCCTTCGATTCCAGCAAGCGCTCTCGCACTCGCCGGAGAAGGTGTGGCGAGTTCTCACCGACCCGCAGTACCTGAAGGCCTGGTTCCCCGCCGACGTCGAGTTCGACCTCACTCCGGGTGCCGACCTCGTCTTCCGGGTGACGCCGGAGCAGGTGCGCCGATTCGGATTGCCCGCAGATCAGACCACCACCGGGACGGTCATCTCAGTTCATCCCGCGCACATCCTCGAGTACCTGTGGGACGCCGAGACGCTGCACTGGGAACTCGTCCCCGACGGCAGCGGAGGCTGCTGGCTGACGCTCACCCACACCGTGGAAGAAGAAGAATCCGCCTACGCGCACGCCGCCGGCTGGCACGCGGGACTCGAGGTGGTCGAAGCGCAACTGGACGGCCGCGAGGTCGACTGGTCCCCGTGGGATCGCGCCGACGAACTCGCCGCGTCCTACCGTAAGTCGTCCTGACCACCGGTTCACCGACAGGGAGGAGTGCGTATCCCGGGCAGCACGACCACACCGGCAGCGACCTTCGTGAAGGAGGTCACCGGAGCGGCGACGCGGCGCTGGGGTGTGCACGGCACCGACCTCGGCTGTCCCACGCGCCTGGCCGACGGCAGGGTCGCGTTCCTCTTCGGCGACACGTTCAGCTCACCCGGCCGACACGGCAGGCGGTGGCGCAGCCCCGTGATGTTGCGCTCCACCACAACCGATCTGCGCGGCGGCATCGAGTTCGAATCCGCGGCCGGCGGTCGGACGGCGAGGGAGATCCTCCCCAACGCGCACGACGTACGCGAACTTCCCGACCGGGAAGCGGCGGGCAGCGAGTTCACCGTCGTTCCCGCAGACGCCGTCACGATCGGTGATCGGACCTATCTGTCCGTCGTCAGTGTGCACTCGTGGAGGTCGCATGGATGGCCGACGAACTTCACGTATCTCGCCTGGTCCGACGACGGCGGCGAGAACTGGCACCGCTCACCCGCCCGCTGGGACAACCGCGGCGGGTCGCTCGATCAGCTCTGGACCATGGAACGGCACAACGGCTACGTCTACGTCGTCTCGAGCGCGTTCGACCGCACCGATCCGGGCGGGATGATCCTCCGGCGGGTCCCCGAATCGCGCATCCTCGAACCCGGAGCCTACGAGGACTGGGGCTGGGACCGCGGCACGGGGTGGGCGTGGGGACAGCCGGCGACCCCGATCCTGCCGGGCCCCGTCGGGGAGATGTGCCTGCGACGAATCGACGGCACCTGGGTCCTCGCCTACTTCGATCCCACCGCGTACGCGGTCGTCACGCGCACGGCGGCGCGCATCGACGGACCGTGGTCGGAGCCGACCGTGCAGATCGCGGGGGGGCGGCTGGGGAGCGATGGACGGCACGTGGGCGCAGATCTACGGCGGATTCATCCATCCGTCGTCCACGCTGGACGAGCTGCATCTGTTTGTGTCGCAATGGAACACGACGACCGGAGATCCCTACCGCTCCTGCAGTTCACGACTCGGCTGGACGCCGGGTAGCTCGCTGGACGAATCCCGCTGGTCACCCCACGAGTTCCGACTCCGTCCACCGCCCCTCCCCCTCGAGTTCCACCCCGCGGGAATGAAATTGGTTGAGGGTGCTGCGGTGGCCCACGCTCACCACGATGCTGTCCGGGAGTTCGGTCCTGAGCAGGGTGTAGAGCGTGTACTCGAGGCCCTCGTCGATCGCCGACGTGGCCTCGTCGAGGAAGATCACCGCGGGACGTGCGATCAGCACCCGCGCGAACGCGAGACGCTGCTGCTCACCCGGGGACAGGATCCGCGTCCAGTCGGCGGTCTCGTCGAGCTGATCCCCGAGATTGCCGAGCGACACCTTCGACAGCGCAGCGCGCACGACGTCGTCGGCCGCCGTCGGCTCCTTCGGGTACGCCAGGGCGGTCCGCAGCGAACCGAGCGGCAGGTACGGCCGCTGGGACAGGAAGATGGCCTCCCCCGAGGGCCGTGACACCGTGCCGTCGGCGTACGGCCACAGATCGGCGAGCGTGCGGAGCAGGGTGGTCTTTCCCGAGCCCGAGGGGCCCTTGACCAGCAACGACTGCCCGGGGGTCACGGTGAGCTCGAGGCCCTCGATGAGGGTCTGTCCGGTCGGGATGCGCACGTCCAGCTTCTCGACCTGGAGGTCGTCGCCCGACTTTCCGGTCTTCAGGATCGGGAGTTCGGCGGCGTGCTGGTTGTCGTTGGCCAGACCGTTGAGTCGGATGAGGGTGGCGCGGAAACTCGCGAAGTCGGCGTACGACTCGCGGAAGAAGGACAGGGAGTCGTGGACCTGGCCGAAGGCCTGCGACGTCTGCATCACGTCACCGAGCGACACCTGACCGGTGAACAGTCGCGGACCCTGCACGAGGAACGGGAAGATGACGGCCGTCTGGTTGACGGTGAGGTTCCATCCGCTGAACTTCAACGTCCGGAACACAATCTGCCACATGTTCCGGATGACGTCCGCGAACCGTCCGGCGAGCGTGCGGCGCTCGACGTTCTCGCCGCGGTAGAACGCGATGCTCTCCCCGTACTCCCGGACCCGGATCAGCGCGTAACGGAAGTTGGCGCCCAGTTTCTCGTTGAGGAAGTTCAGCTTGATGAGGGGCTTGCCGATCCAGAACGCCACCACCGTGGTCACCAGCACGTAGATGTAGACCAGGAAGATCATCGCCCGCGAGATCTCCACGCCGAACACCGTCATCGGGCCGGACAGATCCCACAGGATTCCCGTGAACGACACGATCGACAGCACGGCGGTCACCGCGCCCATCGACAGCGAGCGGGACGTGGTCACGAAGTTGGTGATGTCGGCCTGGACGCGCTGATCCGGGTTGTCGATCGCGTCGTCCAGGAACCGGTCGCGGTAGTAGGCGCGGCTGTCGAGCCAGTCGTCGACGAGATGGTGGTTGAGCCACGTCCGCCAGTCGATGTCGAGCGTCTGCCCGATCAGGTACTCGATCAGGGCCCGCACCACGTGGACCGTCGCCAGAATGGCGAATACGCGGAGGAAGTGCCAGAACGCCGGCTCGTCCAGATTCTGGATCGAATCGTAGAAGTCGTTGTACCAGTATGAGAACAGCACCGTCATCCGCACCGCGAAGACCGTCGACAGCAGCAGCAGCGCCAGGATGGTCAACGGCTTGAGGCTGCGCCGCGGATCGAAGTACGGCGCGGCGAAGCGCCAGAACTGCCTACCCCATTTGGTGAACCGCGCGAGCAGTATCACTACGACGACGAACGCGACGACAGTCATGACGTAGGCCTTGAGCAGCCACATCGCGCTGTCCCATACGACGTTGTTCCAGTCCACGACCCATATCCCCGATCACGAGGTGAAACTCACCAGAAAAGATGGCGAAGTCTAACCCCGGACCTCGGTCATCGGCGAGAGATACGCGCAGGACACGCGTCGATCCGCACCCACACGTCGCCCGATGTCCCATTTGGGCGGTTTCGGCCGCGCGAACGGGACATCGGGCAGGGAGAACTGGACGACGTTGACGGGGGGTCTACGAGTCCTTCTCGGGCTCAGGCTTTTTCAGGTTGCCTTCGTCGTCGACGTAGTCGTCGAAGGCGGTACCCGACACCGTCCCGTCGGAGCCGGGGAGGACTACCGTCTCGCGGGCGCCCGGCTCGTAGCGGGCGTCGATCTCCGCCACCTTCTTCTTGGCTTCGGCAAGCGCCTCGTCGTCGGGAAGGGGAACTTCGCTCTCGGCCGGCCGGCCGGAGTTCTTCTGCTCGGGTGCGTCTGCGCTCATAGTGCACGTCCGTTCCGTTTCGGAGATTCCAGACCGACCATACGCCGCACCCACCAGCTGAACTACCGTTCAAAACCGTTCGGTGGCAAAGGAATGGCGGGGCCGCTACTTCCGCGGCGGGAAGTGGCGGATGAGACCCTCCTGGACCACGGTGGCCAGCAACTCGCCCTCGAGGGAGAAGAAGCGCCCCGTCGCGAGGCCGCGGGACCCCGCCGCCACCGGCGATTCGGTGGCGTAGAGCGTCCAGTCGTCGAACCGGAACGGCCGGTGGAACCAGATGGAATGGTTGACGGTGGCCGCGACGATCCGATCCAGCCCCCACGACAGTCCGTGGGTGGTGATGATGGAATCCAGGACCGTGGTGTCCGACGAGTAGCCCATGACGGCCACGTGAATCAGCGGATCGTCGGGAAGGTCGCCGTCCGATTTCATCCAGACCCGGTTGTGGGTGAGCTTCTCCCCCGTGCCCTTCATGATCCACGACGGGTCGTTCGCGTAACGCATGTCGATCGGCTTGAGGGCGTCGACGAACATCTTCAGGCGATCCTCGTACCCCAGGAAGTGGTCGCCCAGTGGCGGCAGCGTGTCCGGGAACGGGACGTCGGGCACCTCGACCGCATGCTCGAGACCCTTGCCCCAATCCTGGAACGCCGCCAGCATGACGAACAGTTCCTCACCGTTCTGCAGCGCAGTGACCTGACGGTTCGCGAAGGCCCGCCCGTCACGGTGCCGCGCGACACGGTATTCGATGGGTTCCTTGACGTCGCCGCCGCGGATGAAGTGGGCGTTGATCGCGTGCACGGCACGCTCGCCGCTCACGGTGCGGCCGGCGGCGACCAGTGCCTGGGAAATCAACTGGCCGCCGAACGTCCGGCTACCCACCTGCGCGGGATGCCGACCTCGGTACGTGTCCTCCCCGGTCCTCTCGAGATCGAGAAGTTCGAGCAGGGTCTGGAGATCGGTCTTCGCCGCGACTTCGCTCACCTAGTGGTCCTCTTCGCCGATTCTGTGGACGTGGATCAGGTTGGTCGAGCCTACGGTGCCGGGCGGCGACCCGGCCACGATGACCACCAGCTCGCCCTTCTGGTACCGGCCCAACCCGAGCAGCGCGTGGTCGACCTGCCGCACCATCGCGTCGGTGCTGTCGACCGGATCGACGATGAACGTCTCGGTGCCCCACGTCAGCGACAACTGGCTGCGCACCTCCGGCAACGGGGTGAACGCCAGCAACGGCAACGGCGTGTGCAGACGCGCCAGGCGACGCACCGTGTCGCCGGACTGCGTGAACGCGACCAGCGCCTTCGCATCCAACCGCTCCCCGATGTCGCGGGCAGCGTACGAGATGACACCCCGCTTGGTGCGCGGCACATGCGTCAGCGGCGGCACCTGGGTGGACTCGTTCTCCACCGCCTCGACGATCCGCGCCATGGTGCGCACCGTCTCCATCACGTACTTACCGACCGACGTCTCACCGGACAGCATGACGGCGTCCGCACCGTCGAGGACCGCGTTCGCGACGTCGGACGCCTCGGCGCGGGTGGGCCGCGAGTTCTCGATCATCGACTCGAGCATCTGGGTGGCCACGATGACCGGCTTCGCGTTCTCCCGGGCGATCTGGATCGCCCGCTTCTGCACCAGCGGCACCTGCTCGAGCGGCAACTCCACACCGAGGTCACCACGGGCGACCATCACCGCGTCGAACGCCAGCACGATGGCCTCGAGGTTGTCGATCGCCTCCGGCTTCTCGAGCTTCGCGATCACCGGGATCCGGCGACCGACCCGATCCATCACTTCGTGAACCAGTTCGATGTCGGCCGGCGACCGCACGAACGACAGGGCGATGAAGTCGACACCGAGGCCGAGCGCGAACTCGAGGTCCGCGATGTCCTTCTCCGACAGCGCCGGGACCGACACGTTCATCCCCGGCAGGGACACGCCCTTGTTGTTGCTGACCGGGCCGCCCTCGGTGACCCGGCAGATCACGTCGTTGCCGTCCACACCGGAGACGACGAGACCGACCTTGCCGTCGTCGACGAGCAGCCGGTCGCCCGCCTTGGCGTCCTCGGCGAGCTGCTTGTAGGTGGTCGACACCCGGTCGTGGGTGCCCTCGACCTCGTCGACGGTGATCCGCACTTCCTCACCGTTGGCCCACGTGGTGCGACCCTCCGCGAACCGGCCGAGCCGGATCTTCGGGCCCTGGAGGTCGGCGAGGACGCCGACCGCCTTCCCCGTCGCGTCCGAGGCCGCCCGGACGCGTTTGTAGTTCTCCTCGTGATCGGCGTGTTCGCCGTGGCTGAAGTTCAGCCGAGCCACGTCCATACCGCTTTCGACGAGCTCGCGAATACGGTCACCGGTGGCGGTAGCAGGTCCAAGTGTGCATACGATCTTCGTGCGTCGGTTCACGGCCTCGAGCCTAGTCGTCCCGCGCGCCCTTCTCCATTTAGACGACTGCCAGCGGGAGCGCCGTCGGATGCACCGGCGACGGGAGATCCGACGCCCCGGTCAGATACACGTCGACGGCGTGCGCCGCGGACCTGCCCTCCGCGATCGCCCACACCACGAGCGACGCGCCGCGGTGCGCGTCCCCGCAGACGAAGACCCCGGGTGCGGTGGTCTGCCAGTCCGGTCCGCAGGAGAGCGATCCGCGCCGGGTGGGTGACAGCCCGTAGTCGTCGAGCAGCGGCCCGAGATCGACCCCCTCGAATCCGATCGCGAAAAGTGCCAGTTCGCACGGCAATTCGATCTCCTCGCCGACCGGCGTGATGATGCGCTTGCCGTCCTCGCGGGCGACCCGGACCTCGGCGAGCACCATGGATCGGACGTTCCCGTTCTCGTCACCGAGGAAACGCTGCACCGCGACCTGGTATCGGCGGACACCGCCCTCGGCGTGCGCGGGCGACGTGCGCAGCACCATCGGCCACGCGGGCCACGGCGTCGCGGCCTCGTCCCGTTCCGTCGGCAGCTCCGGGTTGTAGTCCAGCTGGGTCACCGACAGCGCGCCCTGGCGGTGCGCCGTGCCGAGGCAGTCGGCCCCGGTGTCGCCGCCGCCGATGATGACGACGTGCTTGCCCTTGGCGGTGATCGTCGCGGGACCGTCACCCTCGCATTCCTTGTTCGAGGTGACGAGGTGTTCCATCGCGAGGTGGATCCCGTTCAGCTCCCGGCCCTCGACGGTCGTGTTGTCACGGCCCCGCAGCGCGCCGATCGCGATAACGACGGCAGCGAAATTCTCGCGCATCTGCTCCACGGTCAGGTCGACGCCGACCTCGCAGTCGGTGACGAAATGCGTTCCCTCGGCACGCATCTGCATGAGGCGCTGATCGAGGATCGCCTTCTCCATCTTGAATTCCGGGATGCCGTACCGCAGCAGTCCCCCGAGCCGGTCGTCGCGCTCGTAGACGGTGACGTCGTGCCCCGCCCGGGTCAGCTGCTGAGCCGCCGCGAGACCGGCCGGACCGGAACCGACCACCGCCACCTTGTGGCCCGTGGCGATCATCGGCGGCTTGGGGACCACCGTGCCGGACTCCCACGCGACGTCGGCGATGGCCTGCTCGATCCGCTTGATGGTGACGCTGCCGGTCGTGTGTGTGTCGGCGAGCGAGAGGACGCACGCCGACTCGCACGGCGCCGGACACACCCGCCCGGTGAACTCCGGGAAGTTGTTGGTCGCGTGCAGCCGCTCACTGGCCGCCGACCAGCGGCCGCGCCGCACCAGGTCGTTCCACTCCGGAATCAGGTTACCCAGTGGGCAGCCCGCACTTCCCGAGTGGCAGAACGGGATTCCGCAGTCCATGCACCGGGCGGCCTGCTCGGACACCTCGGCGGCCCGCTCCGCCGGACTCTGCGGCGTGTACACCTCGTGCCAGTCGTGCACCCGTTCCGCGACCGGACGCTTGCTCGCCTCCTTCTTGACGATGTGCAGAAAGCCCTGTGGATCAGCCACGTGCCGCCTCCATGATCGCAGTGTCGACGTCGAGTCCCTCTGCCTTGGCCATCCGGGTCGCGTCCAGCACCCGCTGGTAGTCCACCGGCATCACCTTGGTGAACAACGCGGAGCGGCGGGGCCAGTCGGCGAGCACCGACGCCGCCACCGCGGAACCGGTCCACCGGTGGTGCCGGGTGACCGCGCCGCACAACCAGTCGAGGTCGTCCGGGTCGGGTTGCAGGAGCTTCACCATCGCCGGGTTCACGTCCTCGGGGTCCAGGTCGAGGACGTACGCGATGCCGCCGGACATGCCGGCCGCCATGTTCCGGCCGGTCGGTCCGAGGATCACGACCCGTCCGGCCGTCATGTATTCGCAGGCGTGGTCGCCGACGCCCTCCACGACGGCCGACGCACCGGAGTTGCGCACGGAGAAGCGTTCGCCGACACGTCCCCGGAGATAGAGCTCGCCCGAGGTGGCACCGTAGAGCAGGGTGTTGCCCGCGATCACCTGGGTTTCCGGGACGAACAGGACGTCGTCGGCGGGACGGACCACGATCCGCCCGCCCGACAATCCCTTGCCGACGTAGTCGTTGGCGTCCCCGGTCAGGTCGATGGTGATGCCCGGCGGCAGGAACGCACCGAGCGACTGCCCGGCCGAACCGGTGAACGTGAGCCGGATCGTGTCGTCCGGCAGCCCGGCGGCGCCGTACCGGCGGGTGACCTCCGCGCCGAGCAGCGTGCCGACCGTCCGGTTGACGTTGCGCACCGGCATCTCGATCTCCACGGCGTGCGCGTCCTCGAGGGCACCCTCGGCCAGCTGGATGAGCGTGCGATCCAGTGCCCGGTCCAGTCCGTGGTCCTGATCGCGGTCCCGGCGCCGCTGCGGCAGTGGCGCCCCGTCCGGCCCGGTGGGCACCGCGAAGATCGGCGTGAGGTCGAGTCCGCGGTTCTTCCAATGCGCGATCCCCTGGGCGGTCTCGAGGACATCCGCGTGACCGACGGCCTCGTCGATGCTGCGGAACCCGAGGTTCGCCAGGTACTGGCGCACGTCCGCGGCGACGAACCGGAAGAACTCCTCCACGAACTCCGGTTTGCCGGTGTACCGCTTGCGCAGCTCCGGGTTCTGGGTGGCGACACCGACCGGGCAGGTGTCGAGGTGGCAGACCCGCATCATGATGCAACCCGCCACGATCAGCGGGGCAGTCGAGAACCCGAATTCCTCCGCACCCAGCAGCGCCGCGACCACGACGTCCCGCGCGGTGCGCATCCCGCCGTCGCACTGGACGGTGATGCGGTCGCGGAGACCGTTGAGTACCAGCGTCTGCTGGGCGTCGGCCAGCCCGATCTCCCACGGCGCCCCGGCATGCTTCATCGACGTCAGCGGCGTCGCGCCGGTTCCGCCGTCGTTCCCGGAGATCAGGACCACATCGGCGTGCGCCTTGCTGACGCCGGCGGCGACCGTTCCCACCCCCACCGAGCTGACCAGCTTCACGTGGACCCGGGCCCGATCGTTGGCGTTCTTCAGGTCGTGGATCAGCTGCGCGAGATCCTCGATCGAGTAGATGTCGTGGTGCGGCGGCGGCGAGATGAGCCCGACCCCCGGCGTCGAGTGCCGGGTCTCCGCGACCCACGGGTACACCTTGTACGCCGGCAACTGGCCGCCTTCACCGGGCTTGGCGCCCTGCGCCATCTTGATCTGGATGTCGCTGGCGTTGATCAGGTAGTCGCTGGTGACGCCGAATCGCCCGCTCGCCACCTGCTTGACGGCGCTGCGGCGGGACGGATCGTAGAGGCGGTCGACGTTCTCGCCGCCCTCGCCCGTATTGGAGCGTCCGCCGAGATTGTTCATCGCGACGGCCATCGTCTCGTGGGCCTCGGCGGAGATGGAGCCGTAGCTCATCGCGCCGGTGTTGAACCGGGTGACGATCCGCTCGACCGGTTCCACCTCGTCCAGCGGCACCGGCGGGCGCACGCCGTCGCGGAACGTGAACAGACCACGCAGTGCCCCACCGGCCTCGGCCAGCCGGTTCACCTCGTCGCTGTACTTCGCGAACACCTCGTGCTGACCGGTGCGGGTGGCGTGCTGCAGCAGGAACACTGTCTCCGGGGTGAACAGGTGCAGTTCGCCGTCACGGCGGAACTGGTACTCGCCGCCGTCCTCGAGCCGCCGGTGGGCGAACTCGGCCGGGTTGTCCGGGTACGCCTGGCGGTGGCGGACGGTGACCTCTCGGGCGATCTCGTCGAGACCGGCGCCACCCAGCTTGCTGACGGTGCCCTTGAAGTATTCGTGGACGAGGTCGCGATCCAGGCCGATCGCCTCGAACACCTGCGCCGCCGTGTACGAGCCGACGGTGGAGATGCCCATCTTCGACATCACCTTGAGCACACCCTTGCCGAGAGCGGTGAGGTAATTCCGCACGGCGATCGTGTGCTCGACGCCGGTGAGTTCGCCCTCGGACACGAGGTCCTCTATCGACTCCATCGCGAGGTACGGGTTGACAGCCGCGGCGCCGTACCCGATGAGCAGCGCCAGGTGGTGGACCTCGCGGGCGTCACCGGATTCGACGACCAGCGCCACCTTGGTGCGTTCCTTGGTCCGCACCAGGTGATGGTGCACCGCGGCGACCGCGAGCAGTGACGGGATCGGCGCGCGGGTGTGGTCGGAGTCTCGGTCCGAGATCACCAGCGTCCGGTAGCCGTCCGCGATCGCGGCGCTCGCCTGAGCCCGCAATTCCTCGATCGCCTCGGCCATCCCCGCACCGCCGCGCTCCACGTCGTACAGCGCGCGCAGCACCGTCGCGGCCAGCCCCGGATGGTTGCCGTCCGCGTTCACGTTGATGATCTTGTTCAGCTCTTCGTTGTCGAGCACCGGCCACGGCAGCACGATCTGCCTGCACGACGCCGCGGTCGGCTCCAGCAGGTTCTGCTCCGGGCCCATGACCCGCGACAGCGATGTCACGATCTCTTCGCGGATCGCGTCGAGCGGCGGGTTCGTGACCTGAGCGAACAGTTCGACGAAGTAGTCGTAGAGCAGCCGCGAACGCTGCGACATGACGGCGATCGGCGTATCCGTCCCCATCGAGCCGAGGGGCTCGCCGCCGGACGCGGCCATCGGCGCGAGCAGGATGCGCAGATCCTCCTCGGTGTACCCGAACGCCACCTGCCGTCGCACCACCGACTCGTGGTTGTGCTGCGCGTGCGGGCGATCCGGCAGCGTCTTCAGTTCGAGCAAACCGGCGTACAGCCACTCGGCGTACGGTTGCTCCGCCGCGAGCCGCATCTTGATCTCCTCGTCGGGCACGATCCGGCCCTCCGACGTGTCGACGAGGAACATCTGGCCCGGTTCGAGCCGGCCCTTCGCCACCACCTCCGCCTGCGGGACGTCGAGGACGCCGCTCTCGCTCGCGAGGACCACCCGCCCGTCGACGGTCTGCCACCAGCGTCCCGGACGCAGCCCGTTGCGGTCCAGCACGGCGCCGACCACGGTCCCGTCGGTGAACGTCACACACGCCGGTCCGTCCCACGCCTCCATCAGCGATGCGTGGAACTGGTAGAACGCCCGACGGTCGGGGCACATCGACGTGTCGTTCTCCCACGCCTCCGGCACCATCATCATCACCGCGTGCGCCACGCTGCGGCCGGCGAGGTGCAGCAATTCGAGCACCTCGTCGAACGACGCCGAATCCGACGCGTCGGGGGTGCAGATCGGATACAGCCTGCGCAGGTCACCCGGGATCATCGAACTCGACAGCAACGCCTCGCGGGCGCGCATGCGGTTCCGGTTGCCGCGGACCGTGTTGATCTCGCCGTTGTGCGCGACGAACCGGAACGGATGCGCGAGCGGCCAGGACGGGAACGTGTTGGTGGAGAACCGGCTGTGTACGATCGCGATCGCACTCGCGATCCGCGGGTCGCGCAGATCCGGGAAATACCGTGACAGCTGGGACGTGGTCAGCATCCCCTTGTAGACGACGGTCCGGCTCGAGAGGGACGGGAAGTACACGCCGCTGCCCTCGGACTCGACCTCGGGAGTGACCTGCTCGGCCCGCTTGCGCAGCGGATAGACCAGGCGTTCGAGTGCCGGCCCGCCGGGCCGGATCCCGCCGACGGCGGGTGCGGTGACGAACAACTGGCTCATGTGCGGTTCGCAGGCCCGGGCCGTGGAACCGACGTCCGCGCCGTCGGGATCGACGGGCACCCGACGCCAGCCGAGGATCTCGAGCCCCTCCTCGGCCGCGAGGTCGGACACGCGTCGTTGCGCGGCAGCCCGCGCCTGCGGGTCCTGCGGGAGGAAGCAGATGCCCGCCGCGTACGTGCTGCTGCCGTCGTCGAGCGGCGCCGGGAGATCGAACTCGACGACCTCCCCGAAGAATTCGGTGGGGAGCTGGAGAAGGATGCCGGCGCCGTCTCCGCTGTTCGGTTCCGATCCTGCCGCACCGCGGTGCTCGAGATTCTCGAGGGCGAGGAGTCCGTCGGAGACGATGGAGTGTGAGCGGCGGCCGTGCACGTCCGCCACCATGGCGACGCCACAGGAATCGACTTCCTGGTCCGGGTCGTACAAGCCCTGAGGACCGGGCAACTGAGAGAACAGCACCGATATACCTCCACATCGGCCAGGAAGACCACCAGTGTGTGCGCTCCGCACGTGCTGTCGGCGGCCTCCGCTAGCGGGGTCGCCACGACGGGCGCTAACTGCTTTTCGGGGGTCTACCGGGACAGCATCGGCCCGTGAAGGTTGTTACCGGACATACACCCGGCGCGCTCAGCTTACCAGGACCGATACCTCGCGAGATATGCCGATTCCGGCCCCGGACAGCACTGTGGCCCGTGTCGCATCAGCAACACGGGCCACAGTTCGGCCGGGGTTCGTCACTGCTCCCGGAGGGGTCGTCCGTACTTGTCCTTCACGCTCCCGGTCAGCATCATGATGCCGTCGACCAGCGGCCAGATCCCGCCGATTCCACAGGTGAGCCACGTGACGGCGATCTGCGCCACGGCGATGCCGGGCTGGTTCAGGTAGAACCGCCCGACTCCGAAACCGCCGAGGAAGATCTGCAGCAGGCCTGCGGTCAGCTTGGACTTGTCGGAATACGGCTCACCCGTCAGCGGATGCCTGCCGAACGGCGCCGAGGGATCGGCGTACGCGTTGTAGCCGGCGGGGGCGTACCCGGGCGGCGGGAACCCCTGCTGGGGGTAACCCGGCTGCTGTCCGTATCCCGGCTGCTGATACCCGGGCTGCTGGTAGTCCTGCGGCGACTGCGGAGCCGCCCCGTACTGCGCGCCGTAGTTGGGGTCGGGTGCGCCGTAGGTGGGACCGTCCGGTTGCTGCTGGGGCTTGTCGTACCCGGTGTAGGGCGCGGTCGGCGGAGTCGGCTCGCCCACGTTCGGCAACGGGGCCGTCGGCTCGGTGCCGCTCGGCGACGGGTAGGTGGGCGTCGACCCCCAGCCCGGGCCGTTACCGACACCGGAGTAGGTGTCCCAGCCCGGTCCGGTGCCGGACGAACCCGGTGACGGCGTCGCGTCCGACGTGGCCGGCGACTGGGACAGCGAGGCCTCGGCGGTGGCGTCGTAATCGAAGGGTGAGCCGAACTCGGGCGGCAGGCTCGACTCGGTGCTGTTCTCGGTGCCGTCGCTGCTCTTACCCAGGTCGACCTTGTGTGCGTCCTCGGATGCACCCTTGCCGGAATCGTCGGATGCTTTCCCCGGTTCAGTCATTCGCGTCATCCTTCTTGCTGTCGATGGTCTTCGTGCCCGCCTCGCCGCCGGTACTCGCAGTACTCGCGGCCTTGTCGTCCGATACCGGCTCCGACGAGGACGCGCCCTCGCCCTTGCCCTCGTCCTCGACGTTCTTCTCGGGCTCCGTCTCCGTGGTCGCGCTCTCGACCGGTTCGCCGTCGGCAGGCCGCAATTCGGCCGGATCCTCGCGGCCCTTTGTGGCGGCGAAGAAGTACACCAGGGCCGCGACGAACACCAGGGCGGAGGTGAACGAGTTCACGCGGACACCGGCGATGAGGCTCGCGTGATCGCTGCGCATCAGTTCGATCCAGAAGCGGCCGGCGCAGTACCCGGCCACGTACAGGGCGAACAGGCGGCCGTGACCGATGCGGAAGCGGCGATCGACCCACACGAGCAGGAGGACGATCAGCACGTTCCACAGCGCCTCGTACAGGAACGTCGGATGCACCACGAACGCGACCTCGCCGGTGGACACCCCGTCGATCAGCTGCGGTGACACCTGGCCCGCGTCGTTGCGCCGCTCGAAGATCTCGAGCCCCCACGGCACGTCGGTCTCGCGACCGTAGAGTTCCTGGTTGAAGTAGTTTCCGAGCCGGCCGATCGCCTGCGCCAGCAGGATTGCGGGCGCGACCGCGTCGCCGAGCGCAGGCAGCGGGATGCCGCGGCGACGACAACCGATCCAGGCGCCGACACCGCCGAGCGCGACGGCGCCCCAGATGCCGAGGCCGCCTTGCCACACCTTCAGGGCGTCGACGGGGTCGCCGCCTTCCCCGAAGTACGTCGGCCAGTCGGTCATCACGTGGTAGAGACGGCCGCCGATCAGGCCGAACGGCACCGCCCAGATGGCGATGTCGAGGACGGTGCCCTTCTCGCCGCCGCGGGCGACCCAGCGACGGTCACCCCACACGATCGCGACGACGATACCGACGATGATGAACAGCGCGTACGCGCGTAGGGCCACCGGTCCGACATACCAGACACCTTGGGGCGGACTCGGAATGTAGGCCAGTACGTCCACAGTGGAAGTCACGACGCCACGGTAGCGGAGCGAACGCCCTCGGCGAGTTCCTTCGTGAGCGAGCGCACCGCGTCGAGACCGCTCTCCGCGGCCGTGACCAGTGCGGATCCGACGATGACCGCGTCGGCGTACGCGGCGATCTCGGCGGCCTGCGCGCCGGAGCGGACACCCAGTCCGACACCCACCGGGATGTCCGAGTGGGCGCGGATGCGGGCTGTCAGCTCGGGTGCCATCGACGACACCGCGTCACGTGCGCCGGTGACACCCATCGTGGACGCGGCGTACACGAAGCCGCTGCTGGCGTCGAGGGTCATCGCGAGGCGTTCCTCGGTCGACGACGGCGCCACGAGGAAGATCCGGTCGAGGTCGTGTTCCTTCGACGCGGCGATCCACTCGCCGGCCTCCTCGGGGATGAGGTTGGGCGTGATCAGCCCGAGGCCGCCCGCGCTCGCCAGGTCGCGGGAAAACTTGTCGACGCCGTACTGCAGGACCGGATTCCAGTAGGTCATCACGACGGCCTTGCCCCCGACGGAGGCGATCGCCTCGACGACGGTGAACACGTCACGCACCCGGACACCGTTCCGCAGCGCCGTCTCGGCCGCCGCCTGGATGGTGGGCCCGTCCATCACCGGGTCGGAGTAGGCGATGCCGACCTCGACGATGTCGCAACCGGATTCGACCATCGCCTTGAACACGTCGATGGACTCCTGCACGGTGGGGAAACCGGCCGGGAGGTACCCGACGAGCGCGGCACGCTTCTCCTCGCGGCACTGCGCAAACGTCGGGGCGAGGCGCGAGAGTCGTTCGCTCACTTGGCCGAACCTTCCTTGTCAGTCGTGGTGGTCTCGGTCGAGTCGTCGGGATCGAACAGTCCGAACCACTTGGCGGCCGTGTCCATGTCCTTGTCGCCGCGCCCGGACAGGCTGACGACGATGATCGCGCCCTCCCCCAGTTCGCGGCCCAGTCGCAGCGACCCGGCGACGGCGTGGGCGGATTCGATGGCCGGGATGATGCCCTCACGCTCGGACAGCAGACGCAGCGCGTCCATTGCCTCCGTGTCGGTGACCGGCTCGTAGGTGGCGCGTCCGATGTCCTTGAGGAGTGCGTGCTCCGGTCCGACACCGGGGTAGTCGAGGCCCGCGGAGATCGAGTGCGACTCGATGGTCTGGCCGTCCTCGTCCTGCAACAGGTACGAGTACGCGCCCTGGAACGCGCCCGGGGTGCCCGCGGCGAACGTGGCGGCGTGCCGCCCGGTTTCGACGCCGTCACCGGCGGCCTCGTATCCGACCAGCCGCACGGCCGGATCGTCGAGGAACGCGTGGAAGATGCCGATGGCGTTGGAACCGCCGCCGACGCACGCCGTCACAGCGTCGGGCAGCCGGCCGGTCAGCGCCTGCACCTGGGCACGCGCCTCCAGACCGACGACGCGCTGGAAGTCGCGGACGATGGTCGGGAACGGGTGCGGCCCGGCAGCGGTGCCGAAGCAGTAGTACGTGTCGTCGGCGTTGGTGACCCAGTCGCGCAGCGCCTCGTTGATGGCGTCCTTCAGGGTCCTCGACCCCGACTCGACCGACACCACCGAGGAGCCCAGCAACCGCATGCGGGCGACGTTCAGCGCCTGCCGCTCGGTGTCGACGGCACCCATGTAGATGACGCATTCGAGGCCGAGGAGCGCACAGGCGGTCGCGGTGGCCACACCGTGCTGGCCGGCGCCGGTCTCCGCGATGATGCGGGTCTTGCCCATGCGCTTGGCGAGGAGCACCTGGCCGAGCACGTTGTTGATCTTGTGCGAGCCGGTGTGGTTGAGGTCTTCGCGCTTGAGGATGAGCCGCGCCCCACCGGCGAACTCGCTCATCCGTTTCGCCTCGAAGATCGGGGACGGACGGCCGGTGTAGTCGCGCTGGAGACGATCGAGTTCGTTCAGGAACGCGTCGTCGGCGCGGGCCTTCTCGTACTCGGCGGTGACCTCCTCGATCACTGCCATCAGGGCCTCGGGCACGTGCCGTCCGCCGTACACGCCGAAGTGTCCTCCGGCGTCGGGGTCGTGCGTCGTGCGCTCGGCGATTCCGGCGCTGGCAGTCGGCAGATTGCCACCCTTGAAGACGGTTTCCTGATTACGTGAAGTCACAGGTCCAGTCTGCCCCAACGCTGGGTTCCGCCGCCGTCCGGGTCAGTTCCGACGACGCAGCGTCAGCGTGAGGGCTTGGGGCAGGACGGGTGCGCGCCGGCGTTGACCAGATCGGCCACCGCCTTGCGCGGATCCCCGCTGGTGACGAGGCCTTCGCCGACCAGCACCGCGTCGGCTCCCGCACCGGCGTAGGCCAGCAGGTCGGCCGTGCCGCGCACACCGGACTCGGCGATCTTGATGATCTCGGTGGGCAGTCCGGGAGCGATCTCGCCGAACGTGTTCTTGTCGACCTCGAGCGTCTTGAGATTGCGGGCGTTGACACCGATGACCTTGGCACCCGCTTCGAGCGCCCGGTTGGCCTCTTCCTCGGTGTGGACCTCGACGAGGGCCGTCATGCCCAGCGACTCCGTGCGGTCGATCAGCGACGCGAGCGCGTCCTGCTCGAGGGCGGCGACGATGAGCAGCACGACGTCGGCGCCGTGCGCGCGGGCCTCGTGGATCTGATATGGCCCGACGATGAAGTCCTTGCGGAGGATCGGGATGCTCACCGCGCGGCGGACGGCGTCGAGGTCCGCGAGGGACCCCTGGAACCGGCGCTCCTCGGTGAGCACGCTGATCACGCGGGCGCCACCGGCCTGGTAGGCGGCGGCCAACTCGGCGGGATCGGTGATGTCGGCGAGCGCGCCCTTCGAGGGGCTCGCGCGCTTGACCTCGGCGATGACTCCGATGCCCGGCTCGAGCAGGGCGGCCGCGGCATCAAGGGCCGGCGGTGCGGCGGCGGCGGCAGCCTTGACTGCGGCGAAGTCAAGGACGGCTTCGCGGGCGGCGACATCGGCGCGCACCCCGTCGAGAATCGAGTCGAGAACGGTCATCGTGGCCCGAGTCCTTTCTGGGCAGAAACCCGATGTGAGGAACATCATCAGGGGTGAAGTCAGCCTAGATGGCACTCTGATTCTGTTTACGTTCGGGTCCCCGGGTCTTGGTCCGGTCCGTCAACTTGGTCGACAGGTTCGGCTTTCTTGTCTTCCACCGTGGGGTCCTCCCCCGCGTCCAGGGCGTCCCAGAGCATGCGCTGGGTGACGGGCCCCTCGGCGGAATCGGCGCCGGTCTTCTTCGCCGCGTCACGTCGCGCACCGGGGCTGTCGTACTTGCCGGAGAGCCCGGCCCGCACGCGCGGGCGTCGGACGAGTTCCACCGCGGCGGCGAGCGCCGCCACGGCGCCCACCAGCGCGAGAACGGCGGGGCCGACGTGCACGGACACCGACTGGACCTCGGCGCGGCCCGGCAGCTCGGCCAGCCGGCCCGCCTCGTCGTCGGCTGCGCCGGAGACGATCAACCCCACCGCGGGGACCGCGGCCGCGACGGCCACGACCGCGACGAGGACACCGAGCACCCGCAGCGCCCAGCCCTTCACGGCGAACGACGCGGCGATCGCGGCCACCAGGGTCAGCGCCAACGGTGTGAGCGCCGCGGCCCACGTGCCGCCGACGAGTGCGGACGTGCGCTCCTCACCGAGTCCGTCGGAGGAGGTGACCTCCACCCACGTCATCCGGGAGGCACCCCACAGGCACACCGCGGCGACCGCGAGCAGCAGCACCGAGATCATCGACCGGCGACGTCCCGCCTGCCCGGGTTCCCGGGCCGTCTCCGACGCGTCAGTCACTGCGTGTCGCCTCCCAGGGTCCGGAGCGTGTGCGCCGCCGCGATCGCGCTGAGCACCGCCATCGCCTTGTTCCGCGCCTCGGTGTCCTCGTACTCGGGGTTCGAGTCGGCAACGACGCCCGCGCCCGCCTGGACGTACCCGATGCCGTCCTTGATCAGCGCGGTCCGGATCGCGATGGCCGTGTCGGCGTCGCCGGCGAAGTCCAGGTATCCGATGATGCCGCCGTAGATGCCCCGGCGGGTCGGTTCGAGCTCCTCGATCAGCTGCATCGCCCGGACCTTCGGCGCGCCCGACAGGGTGCCCGCCGGGAAGCACGCGGTGACGGCGTCCAGGGCCTGCTTGCCGTCCGCGAGGTGACCCGTGACGGTGGAGACGAGATGCATCACGTGGCTGTACCGCTCTATGTGGCGGTAGTCGTGGACCTTCACGGTGCCCGGTTCGCACACGCGCCCGAGGTCGTTGCGGCCCAGGTCCACGAGCATCAGGTGCTCCGCGTTCTCCTTCTCGTCGGCGAGCAGGTCCTTCTCGAGCAGGATGTCCTCCTCCTCGGTGTGCCCGCGCCACCGGGTTCCGGCGATCGGGTGCGTGGTGGCGACGCCTTCCGACACGGTCACCAGGGCCTCCGGGCTCGAACCGACGATCGAGAACGCGGTCTCGCCGTCGCCGTTCGGCACGTTGAGCAGGTACATGTACGGGCTGGGGTTGGAGGCGCGCAGCATCCGGTAGACATCGATCGGGTCCGCCGTGCAGTCGATCTCGAAGCGCTGCGACAGCACCACCTGGAACGCCTCGCCCGCCTCGATGTCTCCCACGAGCTTCTGCACGTCGGCGCCGAAACCTTCGGTGGTGCGCTGACGCCGGTAGTCGGGTGCGGGCTTCGCGAACGTGGACACGGTGGACGGCGCCGGCGCCGACAGGGCGTGCGTCATCCGGTCCAGCCGCTCGACCGCGGAGTCGTAGGCCTCGTCGACGCGTTCGTCCGTGCCGTCCCAGTTGACCGCGTTGGCGATCAGGGTGATGGCGCCCTCGTGGTGGTCGACGGCCGCGAGATCCGTCGCCAGCAACATGACCATCTCGGGGATCTGCAGATCGTCGGTGGCGTGCTCGCCGATGCGCTCGATCCGGCGCACCGCGTCGTATCCGAGGAAGCCCACCATGCCGCCGGTCAGCGGCGGCAGGTCGGGCAGTCGTTCGCTGCGCAGCAGTTCGAGCGTCTGGCCGAGGGCCGCGATCGGATCGCCGCCGGACGGTGCGCCCGCCGGGACGTTGCCATACCAGGCGGCTTCACCGTCGACGACGGTGAGCGCGGCGGGACTGCCCGCGCCGATGAACGACCATCGCGACCACGATCGGCCGTTCTCCGCCGACTCGAGCAGGAAGGTCCCCGGCCGGTTCGCCGCCAGCTTGGTGTACGCCGACAGCGGAGTTTCCGCGTCTGCCAACACCTTGCGCGTCACCGGGACCACCCGGTGTTCGGCGGCGAGAGCGTGGAACTGCTCGCGCGTGGTGGTCGAGTCGGACCCGCCGTCGGCCGGGGTGGCGGCGGACTCGGGTGCGGGAATCGTGGTGGGCTCGCCGTGCATGCCGACCATCATCCCAGGCGCACTCGTCGTGTCTGCGTGCGCGGGTAGCCTCGGCTCTCATGAAGCCAGGTCAGCTTGCACCGGAATTCACCCTGCCCGATCAGGACGGCATCGCGCGATCGCTGTCGAGCCTCCTCGAGGACGGCCCTCTGGTGCTGTTCTTCTACCCTGCGGCGTCGACACCGGTCTGCACCGCCGAGGCCTGCCATTTCCGTGACCTCGGAATCGAGTTCTCCGCGGTGGGCGCGTCCCGCGCCGGGATCAGCACCGACGCGGTGGAGAAGCAGGCGTCGTTCGCGCAGGCACAGTCGTTCGACTACCCGCTGCTGTCGGACACCGACGGAGCGGTCGCGGAGAAGTTCGGTGTCCGGCGCGGACTGCTCGGCAAGCTTGCGCCGGTCAAGCGGTCGACCTTCGTCATCGACACCGACCGCACCGTGCTCGAGGTCATCTCGAGCGAGTTCCGCGCCAACACGCACGGCGATCAGGCACTCGCCTTCCTCCGGACGCGTCAATCCACCTGAATCGACCGTTTGGCCAGCCCCATCCAGAAACCGTCGATCACCTGCCGGGGAATCTGCTCGGGATCGCTCGACGCGCCCAGCGTGACGAACAGCGGCGCGAAGTGCTCGATCGTCGGATGGGCGTACGGCATGCCCGGCGCGAGCGAGCGGAAGTCGATGAGCGAATCGACGTCGCCCGCGGCGAGACGCTCGTCCGCCCAGGCGTCGAACTCCGACGACCAGCCGGGTGCCTTCGCCTCGGGTGACGGGTCGCGCAGGAACGGCAGCCCGTGGGTGGTGAATCCGGAACCGACGATCAGCACACCCTGTTCGCGCAGGGGACGCAGCCGCTCGCCGAGGTGCAGCAGTCGTTGCGGATCGAGCGTGGGCAGCGAGATCTGGAGGACCGGGATGTCGGCGTCGGGGTACATGACCGTCAACGGCACGTAGGCGCCGTGGTCGAGGCCGCGGTGCGGCTGGTGCGACACGGTCTCGTCGTCCGGCATCAGGGCCACGACCTGCGCCGCGAGTTCGGGGGCGCCGGGCGACTCGTACGTCGTCCGGTAGAAGCGTTCGGGGAAGCCACCGAAGTCGTAGACGAGTGGCGTCCCGGTGGTGGTGGATCCGATCGTGAGCGGCGCCGATTCCCAGTGCGCCGACACCATGAGGACGGCCTTCGGCCGCGGCAGGTCGCCTGCCCACTTCGCCAGCTGCGACACCCACAGTTCGCTGTCCACCAGCGGAGGCGCACCATGGCTGAGGAACAGTGCGGGCATGGTGGCGGTCATCGCGACTCCTTCGGATCGAGATCCCTCATCGAAGACGCCGGCCGGATCACGGGCGCCACTCAATGTTGAACCTTCAAGTTACTATAGGAGTCAACCCCTGGGCGCGGCAACTATTCCCCGGGCACGATCCGGCCCGCGACGTGCTAACTATGTTGGACACGCTGCACGCGTGGATCGACGTACGGATGGAGGACACCACTGATGAGTGGTAACGACGAGGGCAAGTCGGCAGAGGCCGGCACCCGATGGCTCGACGCAGAGCAACAGGAGGCCTGGCTCACCCTCATCGCCCTGGTCACCCGGCTGCCCGCTGCACTGGACACCCAGCTCCAACGCGACTCGGCACTCACCCACTTCGAGTACTTCGTCCTCGCCTCGCTGTCCGGAGAAGCGAACCGGCGCCTGCAGCTGTCTCTGCTCGCCCAGCGCGCCAACGCGTCACTGTCCCGGCTGTCCCACGTCGTCACCAAGATGGAGAAGGCCGGCTGGGTGCGCCGCGAGAGCATCCGTGGCAGCCGCGGCTCCGACGCCGTCCTCACGGACGAAGGCATGGCCAAGGTCGTCGAGGCCGCACCCCCGCACGTCGAATCCGTCCGGTCCCTGATCTTCGACGGACTGTCCGCGGAACAGGTCCGTCAGCTGTCCGAACTGTCCGGCGCCATGCTCACCCAACTCGACAAGAGCATCGCGTCGGGCACCGGCAAAGCCTGACAGCTCAGCGCAGCGGCGTCCCGCCAGCTCACCCCAGCGGCGTCCCGCCGACACCCCAGCTGTCGCGCGGGACCTCGGTGATCGTCACCCACACCGTCGCGGGATCCTTGCCCGTCGCATCCGCGTACGCCCGGGTGACCGCCTCGATCGTGGCGCGCTTCTGCTCCGCGGTGAGCCCGGGTGTCTGACTGATCTGAATCAAAGGCATGGCGGACATTCTGCCCGAGGGCATGCGGACATTCTGCCCGAGCGTCGAGGTAGCTACTCGGCGGCGAGAAGCACGTCGGTGTCGAAGCAGGTGTGCGTGCCCGTGTGGCACGCCGCCCCCTCCTGATCGACGACGAGCAGCACGGTGTCGCCGTCGCAGTCGAGCCGCACCTCGTGGACGTACTGCGTGTGACCGGACGTCTCGCCCTTCACCCAGTACTGCTGACGGGACCGGGAGTAGTACGTGCCCTTGCGAGTGTCGAGGGTGCGCGCGAGTGCCTCGTCGTCCATCCACGCCACCATCAGGACGTCGCCCGTCGACCGTTCCTGCGCGACGGCACTGAACAGTCCTGCCTCGTTGCGCTTGAGCCTGGACGCGATGGCGGGGTCGAGGCTCATCGGACGGTGATCCCTTCTTCACGCATGGACTTCTTCACGTCGCCGATCGTCATGTCGCCGAAGTGGAAGACACTGGCGGCCAGGACGGCGTCCGCGCCGGCGCCGACCGCGGGCGCGAAGTGCTCGACGGCGCCCGCTCCCCCGCTGGCGATCACCGGCACGTGCACGGCGGCGCGCACCGCCCGGATCATCGGCAGGTCGAAACCGGCCTTCGTGCCGTCGGCGTCCATCGAGTTGAGCAGAATCTCCCCGACACCCAGTTCGGCGCCGCGGACCGCCCACTCGACCGCGTCGATACCGGTGCCGCGCTTGCCGCCGTGAGTCGTGACCTCCCACCCCGACGGGGTGTCGGGCTGACCCTGCGGCACGGTGCGCGCATCGACCGACAGCACGATGCACTGGGAGCCGAAACGTTCGCTGAGTTCGCGGAGCAACTCGGGCCGGGCGATCGCCGCGGTGTTGACGCTCACCTTGTCGGCGCCCGCGCGCAGCAACCGGTCGACGTCCTCGACGGTGCGGACACCGCCGCCGACCGTGAGCGGGATGAAGACCTGCTCCGCCGTCCGGCTCACCACGTCGAGCATGGTGCCCCGGTCCGCGGTGGACGCGGTGACGTCGAGGAACGTGAGTTCGTCGGCTCCCTGGGCGTCGTACGCGGCGGCCAGCTCGACGGGGTCACCCGCGTCCCGCAGGTTCTCGAAGTTGACGCCCTTGACGACGCGTCCGGCATCGACGTCCAGGCACGGGATCACTCGAACCGCCAGAGTCATTGTGTACGCCCTCCTGCAGGCTCGGAACGAGGATCACCCAGTGATCCGAGGATATCGAGAATTTCGCCGTGCACTCCGGGCGCTCCGGCCAGCACCGAGTCGGATGTCACGGTCCAGGGCTTGCCGCCCAGATCCGTCACCACACCACCCGCGGCGCGCACCAGCGCGACACCGGCGGCGTTGTCCCACGCATTGTGGCCGAACACCACCGCGCCGCCGAGTATTCCGGCCGCGGTGAACGCGAGGTCGACGCCGGTGGATCCGTGAATCCGGATCCGCGAGGACACCCGGCTGAGCTGCGCGAGGACCTGCAGCCGGTACGCGCCGGGAATGCGCCCGCGACTGTCGATGTTCAGTGCGCCCAGGCCCACGATCGACGACGCCAGCGACGTGCCACCGAGCGCAGGCAGGGGCTTGCCACCTTCGAGCAGCGGACCATCCGCGACAGCCGCATACCGCCGCCCGACGAGCGGCAGCCACGTGAGACCGAGAACGGGAACCCCGTCGTCGAGCAGCGCGAGCAGCGTGCCCGCCGTGGGCAGACCGGCCGAATAGTTGAACGTGCCGTCGATGGGGTCGAGCACCCAGACGGGTCCGCTGCCCACGTCGGGGCCGCCGAACTCCTCGCCGTGGACATCGATGCCGGTCCGGTCGCGCAGTTCGCCGGTCAGCCGCTTCTCGAGTTCGAGGTCGACGGCGGTCGCGAAGTCGTCGGGACCCTTGTGGACGGCGCTGGGCGCACCCACACCCGAGACGAACCGGTCGTGCACTCCGTCGAGCAGCCCACTGGCGACGGCGAGGAGCTCCCGGGGATCACGGGACAGGGTCATGGCGGGAACTCAGCCCGAGACCGCGGCGAGCGCCTCGGGGAGGGTGAACCGCCCCGCGTACAGCGCCTTGCCGACGATGGACCCCTCGACCCCCTGATCGACGAGTCCGGCGATCGCCCGGAGGTCGTCGATGGTGGACACGCCGCCCGAGGCGACGACGGGAGCATCGGTGGCCGCGCAGACCTGCGCGAGGAGTTCGAGATTGGGGCCGGTCAGGGTGCCGTCCTTGCTGACGTCGGTGACGACGTACCGGGAGCAGCCGTCCTTGTCGAGCCGGGCGAGCGTCTCCCACAGGTTTCCGCCCTCGGTGACCCAGCCGCGGCCGCGAAGCTGGTACTCACCGTCGACGAGGCGCACGTCGAGACCGACCGCGATCTTCTCGCCGTACGTGGCGATGGCGCGGGCACACCACTCGGGGTTCTCGATGGCGGCGGTACCGAGATTGACGCGTCCGCAGCCCGTGGCCAGTGCGGCTTCGAGGGACGCGTCGTCGCGGATCCCACCGGACAGTTCCACATGGACGTCGAGCTCCCCCACCACGTCGGCGAGGAGTTCACGGTTCGAGCCGCGACCGAACGCGGCGTCGAGGTCGACGATGTGGACCCACTCGGCACCGTCGTTCTGCCATGCGAGGGCGGCATCACGAGGCGAGCCGTATCCGGTCTCGCTTCCTGCCTCCCCCTGGACGAGGCGAACAGCTTCACCGTTGACGACATCTACAGCAGGCAAAAGGACCAGGCTCACGTGCGACAACCCTAGTCGCTCAGCGGTCGGAACCCGGCTCCGGGTCCTCGGGATCGGGACCGTAGGCGTTGCGGGTCATGCGTTTCGACACGTAGCCCATGGCCGCGATCGCGCCTGCGACGCCGAGCAGCCCGACGATCAGCCCGAGGACGGGGCCCGGCTTCACCACCAGAATGATCGCGGTGGCGAGGACCAGCACCGCGGTGGCGGCGCCCATCGCGTACACCGCGAGCCTGCCGATCGACAGGTCACCGCGCCCGTCCCCGGGTTCGGTCACAGACTGCGAACCCAGTTCCGGAGC
Organism: Rhodococcus sp. NPDC059968; assembly: GCF_042738615.1. Lineage (NCBI taxonomy): Bacteria > Bacillati > Actinomycetota > Actinomycetes > Mycobacteriales > Nocardiaceae > Rhodococcus > Rhodococcus sp. NPDC059968. Next base: position 10,812 of record NZ_JBHWUE010000031.1, on the reverse strand, counting down.
AGCTCCGCGCCGGCGTCGCCGGACTTCTCGGGGTGGAATTGTGTGGCGGACAGCGCGCCGTTCTCGACGGCGGCGAGGAACTTGCCCCCATGGTCGGCCCACGTCAGGGCGGGGGGCGCCAGCCGCTCCGGCGTCGGCAGCTCCCAGGTCTGGGCGGCATACGAGTGGACGAAGTAGAACCGGGTGTCGGGATCGATACCGGCGAACAGCGTGCTGTTGTCCGGCGCGTCGACCGTGTTCCACCCCATGTGCGGCAACACGTCGGCCTGGAGCCGTTCGACGGTGCCGGGCCATTCGCCGCAGCCCTCCGCCTCGACGCCGAACTCGACTCCGCGTTCGAAGAGGATCTGCATGCCGACGCAGATCCCGAGGACCGGCCGTCCGCCGGCCAGACGCTGACCGATGATCCGCTCCCCGCGGACCGCGCGCAGTCCCTCCATGCACGCGGCGAAGGCGCCGACGCCGGGAACCACCAGACCGTCGGCTTCGAGTGCGACCTTGTGATCGGATGTGACCTCGACGCGCGCGCCGGTCCGGGCCAGAGCGCGGGTGGCCGAATGCAGGTTGCCGGAGCCGTAGTCGAGGACGGCAATGGTGGAGACGGTCATGACACAACCTTATCCGGCGGCTGCACGACGCCCGAGAGTGCGGCCGACGACCATCCCGACGGCCGGGACCACCGCGACCGCCGTCGCCGCGACCGCGAACACCCAGGAGTACCCGGCCGCCGACGCGACGGCTCCGAGCGCGAGGGAACCGAAACCGGTTCCGGCGTCGAACCCGATGTTCCATCCGGCGCTCGCCGAGCCGAATCGGGCCGGTCCCGCGGCGGTGAAGATCATGACGAGGGATTCGTTCTGCACCGCACCGAATCCGAATCCGAAGGCCAGGGCCGCGCACACCAGCAGCGGCACCGGCGCACTCGTCGCCGCGGCGAGGGCGAACAACACCAGGCCGAGGCACACGAACGCCAGGGCGGGAACCAGGGCGCGGCCCACCCCCAGCCGGTCGGAGAACGATCCTGCGGCGTACCGCCCGATCAGCGTCGCACCGCTCGAGACGGCGAGGATCACCCCGGCGAGCGAGGCCCGCTCCGAGATCGCGATCGGCAGCAGGCTGGACAGACCGCCGAATGCGGCCGCCGAGATCGCGATCGCGAGCCACGGCGTGAGCAGGACGGCGAGCGGGATGCGGTCCTGCGACGCGCGATCCGCGGGGGCGTGAATCGCGGGGAGCCGCGTGATCGCGACGACCGCGAGAGCGGGAATGAGAGCACCGATCACGAAGACGGGGGTCGCGGACCAGTGCTGCATGATCGCGAGCCCCGCGGGCAGCCCGACCATCTGCGCGGCGGCCACCGCGATTCCCTGCGCACCCGTCGCCCGGCCGAGCATCTGGCGGGGAACGAGTTCGGCGACCAGCGCACTACTGGCGACGGTGAGCATGCCGAAGCCCGATCCGCGGACGGCCGACACGGCCAGCACCGGGATCGCCTCGGTGGACAGCAGGAGGAGCAGCGACGGCGGCCCGAGCAGCATGCAGCCGACGGCGAGCACCCAGCGATGCCCCCACCTGCGCAGGAGCCGGGGCACACCGAGTTGCGTGACGACGGTCGCGGCCATGAACACGGCCGTCACGCTGCCGGCGAGCGTGTCCGAGCCACCGGACAGCGAGACGATCAGCGGCACCACGGGCAGGAGCACCGCCCAGCCACCGAACGCCGCCGCGCCCATCACCATCGCGGCGGGCATGCCGCGGGTGCGGAGCAGGCCGCGGCGCGGCTCCACTGCGACGGGCACTACGTCAACCTGAGAACGCCCGCCACGGCTGCCAGCACCGCCAGTGCCAGCAGCACGCCCGAGGCCAGTTTGTTGAACTTCCACATGGAGTACGCACCGCCCGCCGCGATACCCGCGGCGATGAACAGGACGTAGACGAGGACGACACTCACGAATGCGTCCGGATCACAGGCTGCCCTTGGTGGACGGCACACCCGTGACGCGGGGATCCGGTTCGACCGCCTCGCGCAGTGCGCGGGCGACGGCCTTGAACTCGGCCTCGGTGATGTGGTGCTGATCGCGCCCATAGAGCACACGCACGTGCAGGGCGATGCGCGCGTTGAGCGCGATCGACTCGAACACGTGCCGGTTGATCACCGTCGCGTACGGCACGCCCGGGTACCCGCCGATGACGGCGTGCAGCAGGTGTTCCGGTTCGCCCGTGTGGACGCAGTACGGACGCCCGGACACGTCGACCGACGCGTGCGCGAGCGTCTCGTCCATGGGGATGAACGCGTCACCGAACCGTCGGATGCCCTTCTTGTCGCCGAGCGCCTGACCGAGCGCCTGTCCGAGCACGATCGACGTGTCCTCCACCGTGTGGTGCGCCTCGATCTCGATGTCGCCCTTCGCGTGGACGGTGAGGTCGAAACTCGCGTGGGAGCCGAGCGCGGTCAGCATGTGATCGAAGAACGGGACCCCGGTGGAGACGTCGACGATGCCGGTACCGTCGAGGTTCAGTTCGACGGTGATGCTGGATTCCTTGGTGGTGCGCTCCACGCGGGCGATGCGGTCGGTCATCCTCGGTCTCCTGAGCTGGTGAGTTCGGTGGCGGCGATCTCGTCGCTCGCCACGATGAAGGCGTCGTTCTCGGAGGCCAGCCCGACGGTGGCGCGCAGATATCCGGGGATGCCGACGTCCCGGATGAGCACTCCGCGGTCGAGGTAGGCCTGCCAGGCGTGGGCACTGTCGGTGAACTCACCGAACAGGATGAAGTTCGCGTCGCTGGGGATGACACGGAACCCCGTGTCCTCCAACGCCTTCGACACCCGAACCCGCTCCGTGGCGAGTGCGTGCACGCTGCCGAGCGTCTCGTTCGCGTGCCGCAGCGCCGCGCGGGCAGCGGCCTGCGTGACCACCGACAGGTGATACGGCAACCGGACCAGGAGCAGTGCCTCGATGAATGCCGGTGCGGCCGCGAGGTATCCGAGCCGGCCGCCGGCGAAGGCGAACGCCTTGCTCATCGTCCGCGACACGACGAGCTTCGACGGGTACTCGTCGATCAACGTCAGGGCACTCGGCGCGTCGGAGAATTCCGCGTACGCCTCGTCGACGATCACGATGCCCGGCGCCGTGTCGAGGACCCGGCGCAGTTCCGCGATGCCGACGCTGTGCCCGGTCGGATTGTTGGGGCTGGTGACGAACACGACGTCGGGCCTGCGCTCGGCGATCGCCGCGGTCGCGGCGTCCACGTCGAGCGCGAAGTCGGCGCGCCGGAAGATCGGCAGCCACTCGGTTTCGGTGCCGTCCGCGATGATCGGGTGCATCGAGTACGACGGCACGAAGCCCATCGCGCTGCGACCGGGACCGCCGAACGCCTGCAGCAGCTGCTGCAGGATCTCGTTGGAGCCGTTGGCCGCCCACACGTTGTCGACCGTCACCGGCACCCCCGTCTGGCGGACGAGGTATGCAGCGAGGTCGGTGCGCAGGGCCACCGCGTCGCGATCGGGGTAGCGGTGCAGTTCCCGCGCTGCCTCCCGCACGGACTCCGCGACGTCGTCGACGAGTGCCTTCGTGGGCGGGTGCGGGTTCTCGTTGGTGTTCAGCTGAACCGGGACGGTCAGCTGCGGCGCCCCGTACGCCGACTTGCCGCGCAGATTCTCCCGGATCGGCAGGGCGTCCACCCCGATCGACGAACCCGGCACGTTCGCCGCGGTCACCGCAGCGCCTCGAACCGCAGCCGCACGGCCTCGCCGTGCGCGGGCAGGTCCTCGGCGTTCGCGAGGGTGATGACGTGGCCGGAGACCTCCTTCAGCGCGGATTCGGAGTAGTCGACCACGTGGATGCCGCGCAGGAACGTCTGGACGCTCAGGCCCGACGAGTGCCGGGCGCAGCCCGCGGTGGGCAGGACGTGGTTGGACCCGGCGCAGTAGTCGCCGAGGCTGACCGGCGCCCACGCGCCGACGAACACCGCGCCCGCACTGGTCACCTTCGTGGCCACGGCGGTGGCGTTCTCGGTCTGGATCTCGAGGTGCTCGGCGGCGTACGCGTTGACCACCCGCAGCCCGGCCTCGACGTCGGAGACCAGGACGGTGCCCGACTGCGTGCCGGACAACGCGGCGGTGACGCGCTCCTTGTGCTTGGTGATCTCGAGTTGCGCGGCCAGCGCCGTGTCGACGGCGTCGGCGAGTTCGACGCTGGACGTGACGAGCACGCTCGCGGCCAACACGTCGTGCTCGGCCTGGCTGATCATGTCCGCCGCGACGTGCACGGGGTCGGCCGTGTGGTCGGCGAGGATCGCGATCTCGGTGGGGCCTGCCTCGGCGTCGATGCCGACGAGACCGCGGCAGAGGCGCTTGGCGGCGGTGACGTAGATGTTGCCGGGGCCGGTGATGAGGTCGACGGGGGTGAGTTCGGCGCCGTTCGTGTCGGTGCCGCCGTAGGTGAGCAGGGCGACTGCCTGACCGCCGCCGACGGCCCACACCTCGTCGACGCCCAGCAAGGCGGCCGCGGCGAGGATGGTCGGGTGCGGCAGACCACCGAACTCGGACTGCGGCGGCGAGGCCACCACGAGGGACCGGACACCGGCAGCCTGCGCGGGGACCACGTTCATCACGACGCTGGACGGGTAGACGGCGTTGCCGCCGGGGACGTACAGCCCGACGCGGTCGACGGGCACCCACCGTTCGGTGACGGTGCCGCCCGGGACGACCTCGGTGGTGGTGTCGGTGCGGCGCTGGTCGGCGTGGACCTTGCGGGTGCGTTCGATCGCGACCTCGAGGGCGGCGCGGACGGCCGGATCGAGTTCGCCGAGGGCGCGGTCCAACTCGGACTGCGGCACCCGCACCTGCGCGGGGCGGACTCCGTCGAACTTCTCGCTGAATTCGAGGGCCGCGTCGGCGCCGCGCTCACGGACCGACTCGACGACGGGGCGAACCTGATGCAGGACCGCGTCCACATCCACTCCACCTCGAGGAAGTGCGGCGCGAAGTTCGGCCGTGGAAGGGGTACGACCACGAAGGTCGGTGCGGGCGAGCATGAGAGGTCCTCTCTGCGGCTGTCGGGACACGGTGTGTCGGACGAGCGGACTGTTCTGCGGAGAACAGGGCTCGACACCGATTATCCAGGATAGGCGCACCCCGTTTTCACCGGTCGGCGGCCGACCGGGTTTCCGTCGACGCCGGTGCCGGCTCGTCCCACACCGGGGCGGGCTGGATCAGCGAGTGGATGAACCGCATCTTCTCCAGGACCGCGGCCGGAAGCACGAACGGATACAGGTCGTGATGCCCCATCGACCTGTTCAGCTGGTTGAGCGCCCACGACAGCGGCAGCCACCAGTCGATGATCTGGTCGAACCCCACGTCACCACTGAGTTCGCTGCTCGTCGTCGCTCCGGCGGGCGCCATCGCGAAGGCTGCCGCGGTATCCAGGGCGTCCCGGATGTGCAGGTAGTGCGCAAAGGTCTCCGCCCAGTCCTCGGCGGGGTGCATCGTGGCGTAGGACGACACGTAGAGCCGGCCCCAGCCCTTCGGCGCGCCCTCGCTGTAGTGACGTTTCAGCGCGGCCTGGTAGTCGCGGTCCGGATCCCCGAACAGGTCCTCGAATCGGGCGCGCTCGGCGTGGTCCCGGATCAGCATCATCTGGTAGTAGTGCCCGACCTCGTGCCGGAAGTGGCCGACGAGCGTGCGATACGGCTCGTCCATCTCGACGCGCAACTGTTCCCGGTGCACGTCGTCGCCCTCGGCCAGGTCCAGGGTGATCACCCCGCCCGCGTGCCCGGTCACCACCGGGGTCCGTGCGCTCGACAACAGGTCGAAGGCCAGCCCGGTGCCGGGGTCCTCGAACTTGGGGACGATCGGGAGACCGAGTTCGTCGAGTTCGAGAACGACCCGCCTCTTGTTGGTCTCGGCGGTCGCGAACGCGGCCAGGCCCTCGTCGTCACCGTCCGCGGGACGCGTCCGCGTCAACCGGCACGACGTGCACAGGCTCTGGGCGTCGTCGTTCCGGACGAGCCAGTTGCACTTCGCCGTGGTGGCATTGCCGCACCGCACCCACGTGTCGCCGTCCACCTCCGCCCGGTCCGCGCCGTCGAGGACGACGATGGACCGGCTCGGCAGGTGGAATCCCAGAGCGCTGTCACATTTCAGACAGAGACTGTTCTCGAGCGAAAGTCGTTGGCCGCATTTACGACACATGAAGCTGCGCACTGGTGTTCCCTCGGCTCGTCCCGCCCGCGTCCGAGACACCGGCGAGCGCCACGCTGGTGTGCGCGTCTCCTCGGAGAGTACCGCCGAGGAGACGCGGGGAACCCGACGGCCTAGAGGCGGGTCGAGTGCAGGAACCTCCTCGCCAGGTTTTCCTCGGTGGACGCGCCGGGGGTCCACTCGGTGATCCACGGACCGGTGCCTTCGCTGGGATCGACCACCCCCCGCTCCAGCCACGCATACCGTCCCTCAAGGATCGAGTGCGCGACCTGCTTGTCCACGTCGTCGGTGTTGTGCCACAGACCGTCGAACAGCTTCTCGACCCGCAGTGACGCCTGCCGGCAGAACACGTCGGCGAGTTCGTAGGCGGCCGCGCCCTCGGCCTCGTTCTCCTCGCGCTGCATCTCCGCCTTGACGCAGGTGGCGGACATCGCGAACAGTTCGGCGCCGATGTCCACGACCCGGCCGAGGAAGCCCTGCTGCTTCTCCAGCGCCGCCTGCCACCGGGCCATCCCGTAGAACGTGGAGCGGGCCAGCTTGCGGGAGTGCCGTTCGACGAACCGCAGGTGCTTGGCCAGAACACCGAATTCGCTGTACGCCGTCGGCACCTGGCCCTTGCCTGCCACGAGTTGCGGCAGCCACTTCGCGTAGAAACCACTCGCCTTGGCGGCCGCGCGGGCCTTCGCACCGGTGTCGGCGTGCGGGTCCGCGAGATCGCCCGCCGCTGTGAGGTGCGCGTCCACGGCCTCGCGCGCGACCAGCAGCCGCATGATCTCGCTCGAACCCTCGAAGATCCGGTTGATGCGCAGGTCGCGGTCCAGCTGCTCCACCGGCACCGCCCGTTCACCGCGGGCGGCCAAAGACGCCGCAGTCTCGTATCCGCGACCGCCGCGGACCTGGATCAGCTCGTCGGAGATGACGCAGGCCATCTCGGACGACCACAGCTTGGCGAGCGCCGCCTCGATCCGGATGTCGTTGCGACCCTCGTCGTTCATCTGCGCCGACAGGTCCACCACGGCCTCGAGGGCATAGGTGGTCGCGGCCATGAACGACAGCTTGTTGGCGACGGCCGTGTGCTCGGCGATGGGCTTGCCCCACTGGACGCGGACGCCGGACCATTCGCGGGCGATCTTCAGCGACCACTTCCCGGCCCCGGCGCACATCGCCGGAATCGCCAGCCTGCCGGCGTTGAGGGTGGTGAGCGCGATCTTGAGTCCGTCGCCTTCCCGGCCGATCAGGTTCTCGCGGGGAACGCGGACCTTGTACATGCGGGTGACGCCGTTCTCGATCCCCCGCAGTCCCATGAACGCGTTGCGCCGTTCGACGGTGATGCCCGGGGTGTCGGCCTCGACGACGAAGGCGGAGATGCCGCCGCGGTGACCTTCGCTCTTGGGTACCCGCGCCATGACGACGAGCAGTTCGGCGACGACGCCGTTGGTCGTCCACAGCTTTACGCCGTCCAGTTCGTAGGCTTCACCGCCTTCGATGGGGGTCGCGGAGGACGCCAGCCGCGCGGGGTCGGAGCCGACGTCGGGTTCGGTGAGGAGGAAGGCGGAGATGGCGCCGCGCGCGCAGCGCGGCAGGAACTCGCGCTTCTGCTCGGGGGTGCCGGCCAGCTTGAGCGGTTCGGGGACGCCGATCGACTGATGCGCGGACAGCAGCGCGCCCAGGCTCGGATGCACCGACGCGACGAGCATCAACGCCCGGTTGTAGGCCACCTGAGAGAGTCCGAGGCCGCCGTACTCCTCCGAGATCTTCAGGCCGAAGCAGCCGAGGTCGGCGAGGCCGCGGACGTATTCGTCGGGAATGCGCGACTGGGATTCGATGACGCTGCCGTCCATCTCCTCGCAGTAGGCGCGGAGGCGAATGAGGAATTCCTCGGCCTTTGCGGCGTCCTCCGTCGCCGGCCGCGGGAAGGGATGAACCAGATCCAGCCGGAACCGTCCCAGAAACAGTTCTTTCGCGAACGAGGGTTTGTCCCAGCCGGATTCCCTCGCCTCCTCCGCGACCGCTCGTGCTTCTTCCTCGGTGACCTTGGGAGCTGAGGTGTCGACCATGACGCGCCTCCTACTGGCGGGTAGTCCTACTCACCAGTATCCCCCAATCGGCGCACTCGGGACAGCGTTTCCGCTACTCTTCGGCCGATGCGGACTCCCTCCCGACTCCTGGGCGCCGGCGTGGTCCTCCTCTGCTTGCTGGCGCCCGCCACCGCGGCGCACGCGGCCCCGCTCCCCGACGACTTCCTGTGGGGCGTGGCGACGTCCGGGTTCCAATCGGAGGGTTCCTCACCCGACAGCAACTGGCGGCGGTATTCCGACTCCGGGCGGACCCACGACGCGATCGGCAACTCCGTCGACTTCCGGCACCGCTACACCGAGGACATCACCCGAGCCGCGGACCTGGGTGTCGACGTCTTCCGGTTCGGCGTCGAATGGGCCCGCCTGCAGCCGGTCCCGGGCGTGTGGGACGAGACCGAACTGCGGTACTACGACGACGTCGTTCACGAGATCACCAGCCGCGGAATGACCCCGATGATCACGCTCGACCACTGGGTGTATCCGGGGTGGGTCGCCGATCGGGGTGGCTGGGCCGACCCGGACACTGTCGACTACTGGCTCGCGAACGCGCAGAAAGTGATCGAGCGCTATTCCGGTGTCGGCGCGCTCTGGATCACGATCAACGAACCGACGGTGTACGTGCAGAAGGAGCTGATGTTCGGCGGCATCGGCCTCGACCGGGCGCCGCAGATGCTCGACCGGCTCGTCGAGGTCCACCGCCGCGCCTACGATCTGATCCACGAGAACGACCCGGGCGCCCGGGTGAGCAGCAACCTCGCGTACATCCCGGCCGCCATGGACGCGGTCGACGCCACCTTCGTCGACCGGGTCCGCGACAAGCTCGACTTCCTCGGCGTCGACTATTACTACGGACTGTCCCTCGACAACCTCACCGCGGTAAACGCGGTCACCGACGCCTTCTACGACATCAGCCCCCAACCGGACGGCATCTACCACGCCCTGATGCGGTACACCCGCAAGTTTCCGGGACTACCGCTGTACGTCGTGGAGAACGGCATGCCCACCGACGACGGGAAACCGCGACCGGACGGCTACACGCGGTCCGATCATCTCCGCGATCACGTCTACTGGCTGGAGCGCGCGCGGGCGGACGGCGCCCCGGTGATCGGATACAGCTACTGGTCGATCACCGACAACTACGAGTGGGGCACGTACCGTCCCCGGTTCGGTCTGTTCACCGTCGACGCGCTGACCGATCCCACCCTCACCCGGCGACCGACCGATGCGGTGACGACCTACCGGGAGCTCGTTGCGAACGGGCTCCCGCCCGGCTATGAACCCGAACGCCGTGCCGGTGTCTGTTCCCTCGTGAATCCGCCGCTCAGCTGCATCGATCCCCCGTAGAACGGTTGCCGCCGGGGCGCGACGTACCATCGCCTGGTGTCGTGGCAGATGTGGTGTGCAGTGCTCGGGGCCTCGTGCGTGATCAGTTTGTCCCCGGGGGCGGGCGCGATCGCGTCGATGGCCGCGGGGATGCGGTTCGGGTTGCGTCGCGGCTACTGGAACATCGCGGGTCTCCAGCTGGGGTTGCTGCTGCAGATCGCGGTGGTCGCCGCCGGACTCGGGGCGCTGCTCGCGAACTCGACACTCGCGTTCACGGTGATCAAGTGGTTCGGCGTCGCATACCTGGTGTATCTCGGCATCCGGCAGTGGCGGGCGAGTGCGACCGATGTGTCCGGCGTCGACGGCGAGGTCGCCGAGACCAGCGGTCCGGCGATGACCCTGCGCGGGTTCCTGGTCAATGCCAGCAACCCGAAGGCCGTCGTCTTCATGCTCGCGGTGCTCCCGCAGTTCATCACCCCGTCGGCGCCGCTGCTCCCCCAGTACCTGATCATCGCCGCCACCATGGTCGCGGTCGACGTCGTCGTCATGACCGGCTACACCGGGCTGGCGTCGAAGGTCCTGCGGCTGATGCGGTCACCACGGCAGCAGCGCACCACCAACCGGACGTTCTCCGGATTGTTCTTCGTCGCGGCCACGTTCCTGGCGACGATTCGCCGCGCCGTCTGATCCGTGAGTACTTCTTAACCGCGGGGGGGCTGTTGCGGAATTGAGTGGTCGTGGCCCGGGTGCGGTTGCCCGGTGACGTGATCGGGGGTGTGTGGGTCACCCCACCCTCCACCGGTTCTCGGGTTACCCGGTGGCGGGGAGGGGGGTGCCTCCGGTCAGGTGGGTGAGGATCTTGCCGAGGTTGTGCACGGCGGCGTGGAACGCCCATTCGCTGCGGGCGCGGTCCAGTCCGCGGCTGGTGAAGCGGCGGAATCCGAGGTTGTGTTTGGCGTGCCCGAACACGGTTTCGGCGATGGGTGAGCGTTTGCGGTAGGTGGCGATGCCGGCCTCGGTGCGCAGCCGATGGGCCATCGCGAGGAGGGGGTCGTCGGTGTCGGCGGGCCCGGATGCGGGATCGTCGGCCGCGGCCCGGTGCAGGTCTCGGCTCTTGCCGGTGGCGATCAACCGGTCCGGGCCGGGCGCGGTGAGATTCTCGCGGGAGCAGTAACCGGCGTCGAAGAGCATCACCCCGATCAGCTCCTC
>NZ_JBHWUE010000030.1:0-105627 GCF_042738615.1 Rhodococcus sp. NPDC059968 | reverse complement strand
GCCGCCCAATCAACCGTGCCTAAAGCAGCCACCCCTCTAACAGCCAGTTAGAACGTGAGCAGCAAACCCGCGTCCTTCAGGACCGGGTAGTTGATAAGCTCTGACGGGGATCCGCACGTGCGCGCAATACAGTCGGGGAATGAGCCAGCGAAGAGTGCTCGTCGTCGACGACGAGGCGACGATCTGCGACGCGGTCGCGGCACGGTTGCGTGCGGAAGGCTTCGACGTCGTGACGGCATCGGACGGTCCCTCCGCCGTCGCGGAGTGTGAGGCCTCGTCACCCGACGTGCTGGTACTGGACGTGATGCTGCCGGGATTCGACGGCCTCGAGGTGTGCCGGCGCGTCCAGGCGTCGCGGCCCGTGCCGGTGCTGATGCTCACCGCGCGCGCCGACGAAACGGACATGCTGATCGGTCTCGGCGTGGGTGCCGACGACTACCTGAGCAAGCCGTTCAGCATGCGCGTGCTGGTGGCGCGGGTGCACGCGCTGCTGCGGCGGGCCGATCGTGCCACCGAGACCGTGCCGGCCGAGCGGGACGGACTGTCCGTCGGCGACATCGAGGTGGACCTCGTGGAGCGTCGCGTCCGGCGCGGCGCCGACGAAATTCATCTGGCACGAACCGAATTCGACCTTCTGGCCTATTTCGCCTCCCGACCGCGCGCGGCGATCGCACGGGAGTCGCTCCTCGCGGAGGTGCGGGGGTGGGGTGACGGGCGGGTAGCCGGACCGTCGACAGTCACGTCAAGGCGCTGCGCCGAAAACTCGGCGGCGACCTGATCCGGACCGTGCACGGAGTCGGCTACGCCCTGGACGTGCAGCGGTGAGCGCGGGCCGGATCCTGGACAGGATGCCCCGACCTCTCGATCCGCTGCGATCGTTCAAGGTGACGCCGATGGCGTGATCATCGAGGTGGAGGACGACGGCCCCGGTATCGCGCCAGGCGAGCGGTCGCGGGTGTTCGAGAGGTTCACCCGCGGCGGCTCCACTGACGGTGGGACCGGCCTCGGCCTCGCCATCGCCCGCTGGGCGGTCGATCTCCACGACGGCCGCATCGAGGTCGTCGACACGGCCGAAGGCTGCATCCGGGTGAGTCTGCCCGCCGCCCGAGTACCGATCCACAACCGGGACGCGACGTCCCGCGATGACGCCTGCCTTCATCCGGCAGCGACAACCAGGGAGGGAACCATGACCATCGCACCCCCACAACCCGCCACACCCACGTCGGGCGACTTCTGGCCGAGACGTGCCTGGCGCCGCGACCGGACGGCGATGGCTCCACGCCCGATCGTTCTCGCGGCGTTGGCAGCAGGCGTGGTCGCGGCGCTGACGCTGCAGGTCACGGTGGTCGGTCTCGGCTACGTCGTCACCGGCGCCGCGGTGGCGGTCGCGGTGTTCGCGACACGCAGGACGATGCCGACGGCTGCGCAATCCGTCGCACTCGTCGGCGCCCTCGCCCTGCTGGCGGTGCTCAGCGTGCGCGGTGCCGGGTGGCTGGCCGCGGTCTGTGTGGCGCTGAGCTGGGTGGTCGGATCGTTCGCCCTCGTCGGCGGACGCACGTGGACGGGGTTGGCAGCCGGGTCGTTCGCGCTGTGGTTCACGCCGCTGCGGGTCGCGCGGTGGACCCGTCGAGGCGCGAGGCGGTGGCGTTCGACCGGGACGGTGCCCGTGGGCCGGGCTCTCGGTGTCGCGGCCGTGACGGCCGTGCTGCTCCTGGTCTTCGGATCGCTGTTCGCCGGCGCGGACGCGGGTTTCGCCGCCTTGCTCGGGAGGGCCGTGCCGACCGTCCACGTGTCGAATCCGTTCGGACGGTTCGTGCTCGGCGTCCTGGTGTGCGGGGGCACCCTGGGGGCCGCGTACCTGCTGAGGCGAACGCCCCGGGTCGATGCACTCGCACCCAGGCCGGGGCGCCCGGTTGCCCGGTGGGAGTGGGCGTTTCCGCTGGCACTGCTGGATCTGTTGTTCCTCGGATTCGTCGCGGTGCAGTTGACGGTGCTGTTCGGTGGCAGCACGCACGTGCTGACCACGGCAGACCTGACGTATGCCGAGTATGCGCGACAGGGATTCTGGCAGTTGCTGGCGGTGACCGCGCTGACACTGGTGGTGATCGCCGTCGCGGTCCGGAAGGCGGCGCGAGTGGAGGTGGTGGATCGCGTCCTCGTGCGGGTGCTGCTCGGACTGCTCTGCGTGTTGACGCTCGTCGTCGTGGCCTCGGCGATCCACCGGATGTCGCTGTACGAGAACCAGTACGGGTACACGCGGTTGCGGGTGACGGTCTTGGTGACGGAACTGTGGCTGGGGTTGGTGTTCGTGTTGCTGATCGCTGCAGGCGTGCGGTTGTCGGGGCGGTGGTTGCCGCGTGCCGTCCTGGCCTCCGCGGTGGGTGGGGTGCTCCTCCTCGCCGCGCTCGATCCGGACGCGTACGTGGCCAGGAAGAACGTGGAGCGGTTCACCGAGACCGGGCGGATCGACGTGAGCTACCTCGGTTCGTTGTCCGTCGACGCCGTCCCCGCTCTCGATCGGCTGCCCGAACCGGAACGGTCGTGCGCCCTGTACCGACTCGACCGGCAGGTCAGGGGAGAGTCGGAGTGGTACGAGTACAACGCGGCACGCAGCCGCGCGAAGGAGTTGCTGGCCGCGCATCCCGTCGGCTCGTGTGAGCAGGTGAGGTCGTAGCGGCTCCCGCGCTGTTTGCGGACGGATTTGCTGGAATCACAGGCAATTGCGCGGGAATCCGGCCAATGTCCGTGCGGCTGTGGGGCGGACGAAGGCGCGCACTAATCGGTGACGGCGCGGATGAGGAACTCGAGCCTGGCGGTGGCCTGGTCGAGCGAGCGGGTGCTGCGTTCGGCGCGGCACATGGCCACGGTGCCTTCGATGGCGGCCACGATCAGGGTGGCGGTCTGTTCGGCAGCGGTGTCGGAGGCGCCGTGCGCGCGCAGCGACTCGGTGAGCAGCGCCGTCCAGTTCCCGAATGCGGCGGCGGCGGCCTGTAGGGGTGCTGCGTCGTCGTCGGCGGGGTCTTGCACGGACACACCCAGTACCGGACATCCTGCCCGAAATTCGCTGTCCACCAGCACTGCCCGCCACATGTCGACGAAGCCCCGCAGGCCGGCGACCGGTCCGGCAGAGAGTTCCTTGGCCAGCTTGCGCGCCGCGAGTGCGTCGGCGAACTGCACGGCCTCGACGGCGAGTTGGGACTTGCCGCCGGGGAAGTAGTGGTAGGTCGACCCGAACGGTGTTCCGGCGTGCTTGGCCAGTTCCCGCATACTGGTGGCATTCAGCCCACGGCGGCGGATCATGTCGGCCGCACCGGCCACCATTCGTTCCCGCGCTCCCGGACCCGTTTCGGTCATTCCCGCATCTCTCCCTTGCTCATGACGACTGTCATAGCGTACCGTCCTGCGATTATGACAGTCGTCATAGTGTTGGTGTGTGCGACGAACGGAGTCCGATATGCCGATGATCCAGCTGGACGACGACCTCCCGCGGGTCCGGGTGGACGTCACGGTGCCTGCCGGCGCACTGTCCGACCGACGCAGGCAGGGTTTGATCACCGAGGTGCCCGCGGACGTGCTGTCGGCGGCCGGGCTGGGCGAGAGTGACGGACTGCGTGTGTGGGTTCTCGTCCACGAGGAACCCGAAGGAACCTGGGGTGCGGCCGGGCACGTCGTCCGCTTCAGTGAACTGGCCGCCCTGGCTCGGGAGCAGCGCGGCTGATGCGGGAACTGACCTTTCTCCGCGCCGGACACCTGGAATGGCGCGATCGCCCCGAACCGTGCCTGCAGGACCCCACCGACGCGATCGTGCGTCCGTTCGTCGCGGGCCGCTGCGACGGCGACACCCTGCCCGTTCACCGCCGGGTCTCCCGCGCCATGCAAGTTGGGCTGCGCACCGGGCTCATCGACCCAGTTGTCGGCTGCATCTGCGGACCGGTCCCGTTCCAGGGGCCGTTCGCGATCGGACACGAATGCATCGCGGAGGTCGTCGACACCGGATCTGCCGTCAGCGATGTACAACGCGGCGATATCGTAGTGGTGCCCTGGGCGGTCTCGTGCGGCAGCTGTCGCGAATGCCGCCGAGGCCTCACCGCGAAATGTGCGAGCACCCGCACCAGCACGCTGGCCGCGTTCGGGTTCGGGCCGGCCAGTGGCACGTGGGGTGGCATGGTCGCCGACCGGCTCCGCATCCCGTATGCGGACCACATGCTCGTCCGTGTTCCCGGCGATATCGACCCGCTCCGTGTCGCCGCGGCCAGTGACAACCTCGCCGACGCCTGGCGCTGCATCGTCCCACCCCTCACCCGGCAGCCCGGCGGCTCCGTCCTCGTCCTCGGGGGCGCCGGGCAGAGCATCGGCCTCTATGCCGCCGGTCTTGCCGTCGCGCACGGCGCGGAGGTGGTCGACTACGTCGACTCACGGCCGGAACGCCTCGAGATCGCCGAAAAGCTCGGAGCACGAGTCCATCCCGTGACACACAAGGGTGCACTCCGGGCCTCGGACATTCCCGGGCGCCGCTACGACGTCACCGTGGAAGCGTCGTCGACCGCCGCCGGCGTCGACATCGGGTTGCGCGCGCTCGAACCCGGAGGGATCTGCACACCCGTCGGGTACTACCTGCCGCGGGGCACCAAGGTTCCGCTGATGCACATGTACGCCAACGACGCCATCTTGAAGATCGGCGTCTCCCACGTCCGGCCCGTCCTGCCCGAACTCCTCGACTTCGTCTCCCGCACCGGGTTTCCCGCCGAGCATGTCACCACCATGCTCGCCGACTGGGACGACGCCCCGGCCGCCTATACCGCCCGCACCACCAAACTCGTCCTCCACAGGCCGCGCCTCGGGGTCGGCAACTGATGCGCCGGCTACCCACTCACGACAGGTCGCGGAACGTCATGACGAAGCCGGCCATTGCGGCGAGCACGGCCAGGATGTAGACCGGTACCTGCACCCAGACGGGTGCGGTGCGGTTCGCGATCATCGCCGCCGCCAGTGCGACGACGATGAGCACCACACCGTAGAACGGGGTGCGCTGAGGGTGGTCGCCTCGTGCCATACCCACCAGTGTGCACCGCGTCGGCGGCTATCCGACCGCCTCGGGCACCCGCGTCTGCGCGACCCACCGGCCGCGTTGCCGGGTGATCTCGATCGGGTGGTCGAAGCATTCGCTGATGTGCTCGGTGGTGAGAACGTCCGCGACGGGGCCCTGTGCGATCACCCGGCCGTCGCGGATGAGGACGGCGTGGGTGGTGGTGGTGGGGATTTCCTCGAGGTGGTGGGTGACGAGGATGCTGGCGAGGCTCGGGTACGTTTCGCGCAGTTCGTCGAGTGCGGTGAGGAGTTGTTCTCGCGCAGCCAGATCCAGGCCGGTGGCGGGCTCGTCGAGCAGGAGGAGTTGCGGCTCGGCCATGAGGGCCCGCGCGATCAGGGCCCGTCCGCGTTCGCCCTGGGACAGGTTGGGCCACAGGGCATCCGCATGCTTCTGCATGCCGAGGGAAGCGATGAGCTCGTCGGCCCGGGCGACCTGGCCGGCGGTCGGTGACCACCTCGGCACGAACTCGGGTGTGTTGGTGAGGCCGGTGAGCACGACGTCGCGCACGGTCAGCGGCGCGTCGATCCGGTGTCGCGGGTTCACGTGCCCGATGTGGGCGCGCAACTCGCGCATGTCGACTCGCCCCAGCTGATGGCCGAGGACGTGGACGGTGCCGTGGGTCGGGTGCGCGAAAGCGCCGAGCATGCTCAGCAGCGTGCTCTTGCCCGCACCGTTCGCGCCGAGCAGCACCCAGTGCTGTCCGCGTTCGATGCGGAGGGTGATGTCGCTGAGCAGATACCGTCCGCTCCGCACGAGGTCGACGT
Organism: Rhodococcus sp. NPDC059968; assembly: GCF_042738615.1. Lineage (NCBI taxonomy): Bacteria > Bacillati > Actinomycetota > Actinomycetes > Mycobacteriales > Nocardiaceae > Rhodococcus > Rhodococcus sp. NPDC059968. The sequence goes on along the minus strand of NZ_JBHWUE010000030.1, from coordinate 99,774 downwards.
GGTCGGTGCTGACGACCGAGTTCGGGGTGGTCACTGATGTTCGCCTTTCCGCAGAATCGACATGGTCGGATCGAGGTTGGCGGCGGTGGCGGCGACGGCCGCCTCGGCATCGCCTGCTTCCAGCGCGCGAACCAGGTCGTCGTGTGCGCAGCTGGTGTCGGGTCTGCCGGGTTCGTGGTCGACGAGTTCGGCGAGCGCGTCGACGAGGAGCGGCCGGATCGAATCGAACAGGGCGGACAGGATCGAGTTGCCGGCGATCTCCAGGATCGCGGCGTGGAAGTCGAGGTCGGCCGCGACGAACACGGCGGTCGACTCGGTGGTGCTGTCGTGCCGGGCCGACAGCTGCTCTCGCAGTCGCCGAAGATCCTCGGGGCGTGCACGTTCCGCGGCGAGCCGGGCGGCCTCGATCTCGAGGGCGCGCCGCACCTCGTACACCTCGAGCAGACGGGCGCGGCGCAGCAGCTTCTCGAGTCCCGCACCGCCCGTGGGTGGCCCGGCGACGAACGTGCCGACGCCGTGCCGCACGTCGAGCAGGCCGTCGCGGGCGAGCAGCCGGACGGCCTCGCGCACGGAGGAGCGGCCGACGCCGAGTTCGGTGGCCAGTTCGGCCTCGCTGGGGATGCGACTGCCGAGCGTCCACCGGCCTTCGCGGATCCACGCGGTGAGGACTTCCTCGAGCTGGGGAACCAGCGGTCCGCTGCGGAGGGTGTGACGTCCGGCCATTCGGCGACGCTAGCACAGTCCTCAGACGTCTGAGGACTGCGGTGGAGCCTATGGTGAACCGGAGAGAACCAACGCAGCAGAGGAGAGGTGCACCATGGCCATCGCCACCGCAGACCGTGTCACGCGGGAAGAGTTGCTCGAGTTCGTCCGTCCGCGCCATCGCAGCGTGCTGATCACCCGGAAGCGCTCCGGCGGTTTGCAGATCTCCCCGGTCACGTCGGGACTCGACTCGGAAGGCCGGATCGTCGTCTCCACCTACCCGCAGCGCGCCAAGGCCGCGAACGTGCGACACGATTCCGCCGTGAACGTGTGCGTGCTCTCCGACGAGTTCAACGGCGCCTACGTGCAGATCGACGGCACGGCCGAGGTACTGGATATGCCCGACGCACTCGAGCCGCTGGTGGAGTACTTCCGCGGCATCTCCGGCGAGCATCCCGACTGGGACGAGTACCGGGACGCCATGCGGAAGCAGAACAAGAGCCTGATCCGGATCACCATCGAGGAGTGGGGACCCATCGCGACCGGTGGCTTCCCGCCGGACGCCGATCGCGGATAGGTCCCCGTCACCTACTCGACGGCACCCGCCGAGCGCAGGTGCTCGATGCCCGCCGCGTCGTAACCGGCCTGCGCGAGGATCGCATCGGTGTCCTGCCCGGGCCGCGGGGCCGGCCGGGGAACGGGCGCCGGGGTGCGGCTGAAGCGCGGTGCCGGTGCGGGCTGGCGGATGCCACCCACCTCGACGAACGTCTCCCGCTCCTTGTTGTGGGGGTGCTCGTGCGCCTCCCACGGCGAGAGGACGGGCGACACGCACGCGTCGGAATCGGCGAAGAGTGCCGCCCATTCGTCCCGCGGTCGGGTCGCGAACACCTCGGCGAGGCGCTTCTTCAGTTCCGGCGCCGTATCGAGGTCGTACTGCAACGGCAGTTCCTCGCTGCTCAACCCCAGCACGTCGAGGAGTTCACCGTAGAAGTGCGGTTCGACGCACCCGACCGCCACGTGCAGACCGTCGGCGCACTCGTAGGTGTCGTAGAACGCGGCGGCCCCGTCGAGGACGTTCTGCCCGCGACCCTCCTGCCACAGCCCGGCGGCGTTCATGCCGTGGACGAACGCCGTCAGCAGCGCCGCGCCGTCGACCATCGACGCGTCCACCACCTGTCCGCGGCCCGACCGGGAACGCTCGTGCAGCGCGGCCAGGATTCCCATCGTCAACATCAGGCCGCCACCGCCGAAGTCGCCCAACAGGTTCAGTGGCGGCACCGGCCGCTCGCCGGCGCGCCCGATGGGTTCGAGCGCGCCCGCGAGCGCGATGTAGTTGATGTCGTGCCCGGCCCGCGGTGCGAGGGGTCCGTCCTGGCCCCAGCCGGTCATGCGCCCGTAGATCAGACCGGGGTTGCGGGACAGGCAGTCGTCGGGGCCGATGCCCAAGCGTTCCGTGACGCCGGGACGGAAGCCTTCGACGAGGATGTCGGCGCCTTCGACGAGTGTCAGAACGGCCTCGAGGCCCTCCGGAGTCCGCAGGTTCGCGGCGATCGACCGTCGTCCGCGGTCGAGCACACCGGACGGCGCCATCAGCCCGGTGCCGCCGTCGCCGGCCCGCTCGACGCGGATCACGTCCGCGCCGAGGTCGGCGAGGATCATGCACCCGAACGGGGCGGGCGCGAGGCTCGCGATCTCGACGACGGTCAGCCCGCTCAGCGGTCCGCCGGTCACGACATCCCCTGCGCGTCGCGGGGCAGTCCGAGCATGCGTTCCCCGATCACGTTGAGCTGCACCTCGGTGGTGCCGCCGTAGATGGTGGTGGCGCGGCCGGCGATCAACTGCTCCATCGCCTTGTCGCTCGGCTCCCCGGGAATGCTCACGGCGCCCGCCGCCCCCAGTTCGGCGACGACGAATTCGGCGATCGACTGTCCGAGCCCCATGCCCAGCAGCTTCCCGACGCTCGACGTGGTGCTCACGTCCGCCCCCGACAGTTGCTTCAGCACGATCCGTGAGCCGATCAGATCGATTGCCTGGCTCTCGGCCACCAGTTCGCCGACGCGGAAACGTGCCAGCGGGCCGAGGTCCCGGCCGCGGGCGAACTGCAGCAGATCCTTGTCGGTGGCGTAGGCCTCCATTTTCTGGCTCAGGGCCACCCGCTCGCCCGCGAGGGTCGTGCGGGCCACGTTCCAGCCGTCGTTCACGGTCCCGACCACGTTCTCGTCCGGGATGAACACGCCGTCGAGGAAGACCTCGTTGAACAGGGCCGACCCGGTCATCTCGCGCAGCGGCCGGACGGTGACCCCCGGCGTCGACATGTCCAGCACGAAGTACGTGATGCCCTCGTGTTTCGGCTTGGACGGGTCGGTGCGGGCGATCAGCATCGCCCAGTCGGAGAACTGTGCCACCGTGGTCCAGATCTTCTGGCCGGACACCGTCCAGCCGCCGTCGACCTTCTCGGCCTTCGTCGTCAGCGACGCCAGGTCGGAACCGGCCCCCGGTTCGCTGAACAGCTGGCACCACACCAGATCTCCGCGCAGCGTGGGAACGGCGAGATCCCGCTTCTGCGCGTCCGTGCCGTGGGCGACGACGGCCTGCACCGCCCAGCCGCCCATCAGCAGCTGCGGCATCGGGATGCCGGCTGCCTTGATCTCCTGGGCGATGACGATCTGCTCGAGCGGGGACGCGCTGCGCCCGTACGGTTTCGGCAGGTGTGGCTGCACCCAGCCGCCGTCGCCGAGGGCGATCAGCTGGTCGTCCTCGGCGAGGTCGACCAGCGGGGCGAGTTCCACCCGCACCTCGGTGCGGATCGCTTCGGCATCGCCGGGCAGTTCCAGTTCGGAGGTGCGGGCGGTGCCTGCGAGGGACTGGTCGGCCACCCGAGTGGCCCGCTCCTCGCGGGTGCCGAGGAGCCCCCGGATGGCCAGCGCCCGGCGGTAGTACAGGTGCGCGTCGTGCTCCCAGGTGAATCCGATGCCGCCGTGGACCTGGATGCAGTCCTGTGCGCACTGCACCGCGGCATCGGGAACGACGACGGCGGCGATGTCCGCGGCGAAATCGGCGGTGTCGTCGCCGTTGTCGAGGGCGGAGGCGGCATCCCATAAGACGGCGCGCGCCTTCTCCAGGGCGATGCCCATGTGGGCGCATTTGTGCTTGACGCCCTGGAACTGGCCGATCGGACGCCCGAACTGCACCCGCGTCTTCGCGTACTCGGATGCGGTGGACACGCACCACGACATCACGCCGATCGCCTCGGCACCGAGGACGACGGTGGCGACGGACCGGACGCGCTGCTCGCTCAACCCGTCGAGGATCCGGTCGGCGCCCACCTGGACGGCGTCGGCGGCGATCCGTGCCGAACCGCGGACCACGTCGATGCTGTCCTGCACCGTGACGGTGACGTCCGCGGAATCGACGACGGCCCAGCGGACGTCGTCGCCGACGGTGATCGGGAGTAGCACAATGTCGGCGTGTTCACCGCCGAGAACGGCGTCCGCGACACCGGTGACGCGGTATCCGCCCTCGCGCGCCGACGCGTCGAGTGGTCGGCCCAACGCGACTGCGGCGGTGTGTGATCCGTCGAGGAGACCGGGCATCAGTTCGATGCCGACCTTGGAATCCGCGGCCGCCACGAGGGCGGCGGACAGCGCGGTCGGGACGAACGGGCCCGGAGCGGCCGTCCACCCCAGCGCTTCGAGCGCCACCGCCAACGTGAGGAGCCCGGCGCCGTGACCGCCCTTGTCCTCGGGGATGTGCAGTCCCAGCAGGTCCTGGCTCACGAGTGCATCCCAGAACGGCGGGAACTTGTCCTCGCTCGTGGACTCGACCGCGGACCGGACGTGATCGGAGGTGATGGTGCGTTCGGCGAATGCGCGGACCGAGTCGGCGAGGGCCCGGTGTTCCCCGGTCAGCCCGAGCCCGAGCTCGTACGTGTTCTTGGCCATGTCGGGGCCCTTCAGCCGAGCCGGTCGGCGAGGTCGGCGACGGTCCACGGGCCGTCACTCTCGATGGTCGTGACGTCGTGCCAGCCGGCGAGCTCGGAGATGGCCCCGCCCTGCACGGCGAACACCTTGCCGGTGATCTTGCAGTTCGCGTCGGCGAGACGAGCGACGAGCGGAGAGATGTTGGCGGGGCTGAATGCGTCGAACTCGCCCTCCGGCACGTCCTCGGCGAACAGCGCGCCCATTCCCGGTGTGGCCAGCGTGAGCCGGGTGCGGGCGATCGGGGCGATCGCGTTGACCCGGACGCCGTAGCGTTCGAGCTCGTCCGCGGCGACCAGGGTGAGTGCGGCGATGCCCGCCTTCGCGGCACCGTAGTTGCCCTGGCCCGCGTTGGGCATGAACGTGCCCGACGCGGACGCGGTGTTGATCACGGACGCGTTCACGGTCTCGCCGGCCTTGGTCTGTGCCTTCCAGTACGCCGCCGCGTGGTGCAGGGTGGCGGCGTGGCCCTTGAGATGCACGGCGATGACGGCGTCCCACTGGCTTTCGGTCATGCCCGCGATGAAGGCGTCCCGCAGGATGCCCGCGTTGTTGACCAGGACGTCGAGTCGGCCGAACTCGCTCACCGCTTGGTTGACGAGTCCTTCGGCGCCGTCCCAGGACGCGACGTTGTCGGTGTTCGCGACTGCCCTGCCGCCCGCGGCGACGATCTCGTCGACGACCTGCTGCGCCGGGCCCGCGTCCGCGCCGGTGCCGTCGTTCGCGCCGCCGAGGTCGTTGACGACGACGGCAGCGCCCTCACGGGCGAAGAGCAGTGCGTGCTCCCGGCCGATTCCGCGTCCGGCGCCGGTGACGATGGCCACCCGTCCGTCGAATGTTCCCATGTGCCTACTCCTAGGTTTCTGTGTCCGCGATGACGGCGAGGCCGTCCTTGATGACCAGCTCGTCGCCGACGGTGGTCTCGTAGGCGTACGACGTTGCCCCGCCCGTGGACTCGGCGACCTGCCGGAACTGCGTGGCGATGTCCTGGCCGGGCAGGACGGGTTTCGCGAACCGCACCGCGAGTCGTCGCAGGCGTTCGACCCTGCCGTCGGTGAGTTCGGTGAGCGCCGCCCACGACGTGAACGCCATGGTGCACAGGCCGTGGTTGATGATTCCGGGAAGTCCGGACATCCGGGCGATCTCGTCGTCCAGGTGGATCGGCATCGGATCACCGGAGGCGGGCGAGTACCGGAACGTCTGGTCGTCGTCGATGTGCTGGGTGATCGACGCCGCCGGGGCCTGCCCGCGTAGGGACTCGTCGAACCGGTGCGCGGGTGCCCGGTCACCGAGACCGGCCCCCGCATCGACCTTTCGGAAGAACGCCGTCATCCACTGCTCGTTGACCAGTTCACCGTCTTCCGTCGTGGTTTCGACGTAGACGACGACGGTGGAGCCGTTGTCCCGGCCCTCGAATCCGATCGGCTTCGCGCGGACCACGAGGTTGTCGCCGGGGCGGATCGGACGGTGGAAGTGGAAATCCTGCTCCCCGTGCACCAGCTTCATGAGCAGTTCGACCGGGGCGACGGACAATGCCGCCGGCGCCATCGACGTGAACGCGGGGACCACCGCGAACACCGGGGGCGCGACCTCGCCTGCGAGGTGGCGTTCGATGGGATCGTTGGTGGCCGCGGCGTATTCGGCGATGCGCTCGGCGGTGACCTCGAACCGGTGCGGATCGGTCCACTCGCCGAGGCCGCTCGTGTCGAATTCGACTGTGGGGGTGGTCATGCAGATCAGCCCACCATGTCGGCGAACCCGGCCAGGGACGTCTCCAGATCCGCCTTGGCGTTCTTGGCGACGGCCTTGCCGATGGGGCCGACGATCATCGTGCCGGTGAAGCTCGCGTCGATGATCGCCTTGGATCCGGCGCCGTCCGGCTCGACCTTCAGCGTGAATTCGACGGTCACCCCCGCCATGCCGGTGCCGGAGATCTTGACCATCTCGGGCACCTGCACCTCGGTGACGGTCCACTCGATCTTGTTGGCCATGCCCATCACGGAGACGACCTCGGTGAACTTCGATCCGAGTGCCACCTCGGCCGGGATCTCGCTCTTCCACGACTGGTGGATGGTGAGCCACTCTTCCCAGCGGGACAGGTCGGAGAGCGCGTCCCACGCCTTGTCGGGGGAGGCGGGCAGGGACGCTGCGACGGAAACGGAAGCCATGATGTACTCCTGGTGTTCGAGGTGAAAGAAATTGTGAGAGAGAAAATTAGAGTGCGCGGTAGGCGGTGACGACGACTGCGCCACCGAGCCCGATGTTGTGCTGGAGGGCGACCGCGGCGCCGCCGACCTGACGCTTGTCGGCCGTGCCGCGGAGTTGCCAGGTGAGTTCGCTGCACTGGGCGAGTCCGGTGGCGCCGAGCGGGTGTCCCTTGGAGATGAGACCGCCGGACGGGTTGACCACCCAGCGTCCGCCGTACGTGGTGTCGTCGTTGTCGACGAGTTTGCCGCCCTCGCCCTCGCCGCACAGGCCGAGCGCCTCGTAGGTCAGCAGTTCGTTGGTGGAGAAGCAGTCGTGGAGTTCGATGACGTCGATGTCGTCCGGTCCGATGCCCGCCTGTTCGTACACGCGGGCCGCGGCGGTTCGGGTCATGTCCGCGCCGACCAGGCTGATCGCGCTCCGGTCCTCGAACGTGCTCGGGAGGTCGGTGACCATGGACTGGCCGACAATCTCCACGGCCTGCCCGGCGAGGTCGTGCTTGTCGACGAACTCCTCGCTCACGACGACGACGGCACCGGAGCCGTCCGAGGTGGGGGAGCACTGCAGTTTGGTGAGGGGCCCGTAGATCGGCTTCGAGCCGAGGATCTCGTCGAGCGTGTACTCGTCCTGGAACTGGGCGTACGGGTTGTTCTGTGAGTGGCGGTGGTTCTTCACGCCGATCTTGGCGAACTGTTCCGCCGTGGTCCCGAAGCGTTCCATGTGTTCCTTGCCCGCGGCGCCGAACATGTACGGGGCCGGCGGCATCGCGAACTCCTGAAGCTCGGCGAGGGCGAGGAGGTGGCGCATCATCGGCTGTTCTCGGTCGTCGTACGTGGACCCGAGCGAACCGGCCTGCATCTTCTCGAAGCCCAGCGCGAGTGCACAGTCGACCTGACCGCTCCGGACGGCCTGCGTGGCGAGGAAGAGCGCGGTCGACCCCGTCGAACAGTTGTTGTTGACGTTCACGATGGGAATGCCGGTGAGGCCGAGTTCGTAGACGGCCCGCTGTCCCGACGTGGACTCGCCGTACACGTATCCGACGTACGCGTGCTCCACGAGCCCGTACTCGATCCCGGCGTCCTCGAGTGCCCTGCCACCGGCCTCACGCGCCATGTCGGGGTAGTCCCACTCGCGTGCACCCGGCTTCTCGAACTTCGTCATCCCGACGCCGACGACGAACACCCTGTTACCCATTGCGGCTCCCTGAGTCCGGAGAAATGTGTGTGTAACACCCTGTCTCACCAAAGTATGTGAGACAGCGTGTCCAGTCAACAGTCGGATGGGTAACGTGTGCGTGATGCCGGACAAAGTGGAAACCGCCGCGTCGCCCCAGGGCGACGGCCGCGCCACGCGCTGGGAGGACCACAAGGCGGAACGCCGAAGCCGGATTCTCGAAGCCGCGATGGACGCCATCAACGAGGACGGTCCCGACGTGGGCGTCCAGCAGATCGCGAACCGGGCCGACGTGCCACGGTCGGTGGTCTACCGGATCTTCACCGATCGCGGCGACCTCGACGAGCAGTTGCGCGGACGCATCATCGAACGACTGATGGCAGACCTCGCGCCCACATTGACGCCGGAGGGGACCGTGGGCGAGGCGATCGCGCGCGCGGTCGAGACGTACCTGCGGTGGATCGTGGAATATCCACGGCTCCACCAGTTCCTCGGTACCGGGTCGCCGAGCAGGCGCACGACCGGCTCGCGTGTGGTGACGGGAACGAAGACCGCGATCGCGCTTCAGCTGTCGGGTCTACTCGCGACGGTCCTCGACACGGTGGCCGGCAATTCGGATCTGGCCGAGTCGCTGGCCTTCGGGTTGGTGGGACTCGTGGATGCCAGCGTCAACCGGTGGCTGAGCAACCCGCAGTCGGCGCTCGGCAGCGACGAGTTCGCCGAGTTCCTCGAAGTGTCGATCTGGCAAGTGCTGCACGGCAATCTGGCGCGAATCGGCGTCACAATCGACCCGTCGACCCCGGTGTCGGAACTGCAGTAGTCCGCTGGGCGTGGCCAGCTACCATGGCTTGCATGCCCTCCCGGCGAGGTTCACCGGCCGCTTCCGAGCAGGCCTGGGTGTCGGACACGGCGGTCGGCGACGCCGTCGCGCGCTTCGCCAGTGCCTGGGAGTCCTCGGCGTCCGCGCCCGATCTGGTCGCCTACCTGCCCGCGTCTCCCGCGCTCCGCCGCGTCACGCTCATCGAACTGGTGAAGATCGACCTGGAGAACCGCTGGCTGCGCGGGGACCACCCGAAGCGGCTCACCGAATACTGTGAGGAGTTGCCCGAACTGCGGCGGTGGCCGTTGCCGCCGGACCTGCTGTACGAGGAGTTCCACATCCGGCGGCGCAGCGGGGAGTCGGTCGAGGCGAGCGAATACACGCAGAATTTTCCCGGTCAGGCCGGTCAGCTCGACGAACTGCTCGGCACCGGCGAGTACCAGAGCACCTCGCTCCACCACGGCGAGAACACCCCGACGGTGTCTGCGGGAAGCGCAGGCACCCTCGACGATCTCGAGGTGGGCCGGCGGATCGACGACTTCGACCTGATGACCGGTCTCGGCCGGGGCGCGTTCGCGCGGGTGTTCCTCGCCCGGCAGCGGTCGCTGCAGAGACTGGTCGCGGTGAAGATCTCGCAGGATCGCGGCACCGAGCCGCAGACCCTGGCCCAGTTCGATCACGACTACATCGTCCGGGTCTTCGATCAACGACTCCTCGCGGGCCGCGACCTGCGACTGCTGTACATGCAGTACGTGCCGGGGGGAACCTTGCTCGAGGTGGTCGGGCGGGTCCGTGAGACTCCGCCGGAATCGCGCAGCGGCGCCGTGCTGCTGGACGCGATCGACCGGGCCCTGGTGGGCCGGGGCGAGATCCGGCCCAGCGAATCCGGCGTGCGTCAGGAGATCGCGACGCTGACCTGGCCCGAGACGGTCGCCTGGCTCGGCCGCCGGCTCGCGCAGGCGCTCGATTACGCCGGCAGGCACGGCGTCCTCCACCGCGACGTCAAACCGGCAAACGTGTTGCTGACGGCCGAGGGCGTCCCGAAGCTCGCCGACTTCAACATCAGTTTCAGCCGCAATGTCGCCGGGTCGAGTCCGGTCGCGTACTTCGGCGGCTCGCTGGCCTACATGTCACCCGAACAGCTCGAGGCGATCCACCCGGACCGGCCGGGCACACCCGGCGATCTCGACACCCGCAGCGACCTGTATTCGCTCGGTGTCGTTCTCTGGGAATTGCTGACCGGCAGAAGACCTTTCGACGACAGCGACGCCGAACTGCACTCCCACCCGCCCGGCGACCGCACCACTCTCGACGCGATGCTCGCGCGGCGGCGCGGACCCGACGAACCGGCCGCCGACGCGCTGCCCGCCGACTGCCCGAACGCGCTGCGGCGGGTGTTGCTGAAATCCCTGGCGCCGGAACCGAAGGATCGGTTCTCCTCCGGTGCCGAACTCGCCCAGCAACTCGACGTCTGCCTCGACGCGCACGCCCGCGACCTGGTCGATCCGCCGCCGGGAAGCTGGCGGCTGCGGATGCGGCGGTGGACGCACCTGATCATGTTCCTGGCCATCGCAGTTCCCAATCTGCTGGCGATCCTCTACAGCTACCAGCACAACAGCACCCTGATCATCAGCAAGCTGCCGCCCGCCGCGCAGGAGAGCTTCGAGCGGATCACCCGGATCGACTACACGGTCGCGTTCCTCATCGGAGCCGTGGGCACGGTGTCGATGGTGATCTACCTGACGGTGGTGGCCGGCGGCCTGCGCCGGGGGAGGGTGTACACCGGCGCCCAACTCGCCCGCGCCCGCCGGGACACCCTGCTGCTCGGTCAGCGGTGCGCACTGCTCTGCCTCGGTCTGTGGATCGTCAGCGGCCTCGTCGTGCCGATCACGTTGGAGGTGAGCGGCAGTCAGGTTCCGTGGAACACGATCGTCCACTTCACCGCCTCTCAGCTCGTCTGCGGAGCGATCGCGGTGGTCTACCCGTTCTTCTTCGTGAACTTCTACGCCGTCCGCTGCCTCTATCCGGTGTTTCTGCGGCACGGCGAGATCAGTGCGTCCGACGCCCGGATGTTGAAGCGGCTGGGGCGCCGCAGCACGTTCTTCCTCGCCGCGGCCGCCGCCGTGCCGCTGCTCGGAATCGCGGGGGCCACGTTCATTCCCCCGGAGGACCTGCCCCGGGTGATCGTCGCGCTCCGCGTGCTGTGCGTCGGCAGTGTCGTCGCGTTCGTCGGGGCCTACTGGATGTTCCGGATGCTGTCCGAGGACCTGCAGGCGCTGCACCGGGTCGTGTCCGGTGCGCCGCGGCACGAGTGATCAGGTCGAACCCGTGAACGTCAGCCACAGCAGCGACACGTTGAGCACGACGATCAGCGACGCGGCCACCCAGGCGGCGACCGTGGTGGCCGTCGCGTTGCGGTGGACGCCCATCAGGTCGCGGCTCGACGTCATCCGTACGAGTGGAATCACCGCGAACGGGATGCACAGGCTGAGAACCACCTGACTGAGGACGAGCGCGAAGGTGGGATCGACGCCGATCGCCAGCACGACCAGTGCGGGGATGAGGGTGACCACCCGGCGCAACAACAGTGGGATGCGCATCGACAGCAGGCCGTACATGATCTCGGAGCCGGCGGCGCAGCCGATCGACGTGGAGGCCAGGCCGGAAGCCAGCAGGCCGACGGCGAAGACGACGGCGACGGTGGGGCCGAGCGAACTCTGAATGGCGGCGTGTGCGCCGTCGATCGAATCGGTGCCGGGAATGCCGCGCAGGGCCGAGGCGGCGAGAAGCAGCATGCCGATGTTCACCGCGCCCGCCACGATCAGCGCACCGACCACGTCCCACTTGGTCACCCGCAGCAGTCGCGCGAGGCGGGGACCTTCCAGGTCGTTCCCGTGCCGGTCGCGGGCGAGAGCGGAATGGAGGTAGATCGCATGCGGCATCACGGTGGCACCGAGCATGCTGGCGGCGAGCAGCACCGTCTCGGTGCCCTCGAAACGCGGCACGAGACCGGTGAGCGCCTCCGTGCCCGACACGTCGGTGAACGCGAGACCGGTGAGGAACCCGACGGTGATGATCGTCAGGAGTCCCATCACTACGAACTCGAACGTCCGCTGACCGCGGCGGCTCTGGATCGACAGAATGCCCATCGACACGACGCCCGTGATCAGGCCTCCGATGAAGAGCGGGACGCCGAACAGGAGATTGAGTGCGATCGCTCCGCCGATCACCTCGGCGAGGTCGGTGGCGATCGCCATCGCCTCCGCCTGCAGCCAGAACGCGCGGCGGTTGCCGGTCCGGAGGCGGGTCCCCAGCATCTCAGGCAGTGACTTGCCGGTGACCAGCCCGAGTTTCGCGGACAGGTACTGCACCAGCACGGCCATGGCGTTGGCGAGCACGAGGACCCAGACGAGCAGGTACCCGTACTTCGCGCCCGCGGTGAGGTTGGCGGCCACGTTTCCGGGGTCGACGTACGCGATGGCCGCCACGAAGGCGGGCCCGAGGAGCGCGACCGTTCGGAGATTGCCCTTTCGGGGCGCGCGGTGCGGGAGGAGAGGGCGGGGGGCCTCGATGCTCACGGAGCTCCTGATCGTGGTCGCGTGGATCTACCTGCTGATTCGTATCTCCGCACTATAGATTTAGGTGATACGAACTTTCAAGTGTGGGGTGCGGATCGGCTCGGAATTGCCACCCCGGGGCTATATTGACTAGAACGTGTTCTACTCACGGTGGAAGGGAGTCCCGATGGGTCAGGTTCTCGACAGAATCGAAGGCGTCGCCGAGGAGATTCGCGGGCAGGCCGTCCAGTCGGAGGCGGCCTGCCGGCTCACTGACACCGCCGCCGGCCTCCTGCGCGACTCCGGGGCGATCCGGTTGCTGCAGCCCAAGCTCTACGGCGGCTACGAGGTCCACCCCCGCGAGTTCGCCGAGACCGTCATGGCCATTGCCGCACTCGACGGTGCGAGCGGATGGGTCACCGGGATCGTCGGCGTGCACCCGTGGGAACTGGCGTTCGCCGACCCACAGGTGCAGGAGGAGATCTGGGGCGAGGACAACGACACGTGGATGGCGTCGCCGTACGCGCCCATGGGTGTCGCGACCCCGGTCGACGGCGGGTACGTCCTGAAGGGGCGGTGGTCGTTCTCGTCCGGCACCGACCACTGCCAGTGGGCCTTCCTCGGGGCGATGGTCGGCGACGGCGAGGGCGGCATCGCGATGCCGCCCTCGTCTCTGCACGTGATTCTGCCGCGCACCGACTATCAGATCGTCGAGGACACGTGGGACGTCATCGGACTGCGCGGATCGGGAAGCAAGGACCTGATCGTCGACGGTGCGTTCGTCCCGGGCTACCGGACGTTGAACGCGTCGAAGGTGATGGACGGGCGTGCGCAGAAGGAGGCGGGCAGGCCGGAGCCGCTGTTCAACATGCCCTATTCCTGCATGTTTCCGCTCGGCATCACCGCCGCCGTCATCGGCATCACCGAGGGCGCGCTGGCCTGTCACATCGCGGTGCAGAAGGACCGCGTCGCGATCACGGGCCAGAAGATCAAGGAGGATCCGTACGTGCTCAGTGCGATAGGAGAGTCCGCCGCCGAGATCGATGCGTCGCGGGTCTCCCTCATCGAGACCGCCGACCGGTTCTACGACAAGGTCGACGCGGGCAAGGAGATCACGTTCGAGGAGCGTGCGATGGGACGCCGCACCCAGATCGCCGCGGCCTGGCGTGCGGTGCGTGCCGTGGACGAGATCTTCGCGCGCGCCGGCGGTGGCGCGTTGCACTACAAGACGCCGATGCAACGGTTCTGGCGGGACGCGCATGCCGGTCTGGCGCACGCGGTCCATGTTCCCGGATCCACCAACCACGCGAGCGCGCTCACCCAGCTCGGCGGCGAACCGCAGGGGATGATGCGCGCAATGATCTGACAGCGCCGGGAGACCGAGGCGCACGCCTCGGCCTCCCGGCATCGGATCAGACTGCAGCTGCGGCGAATCCGGTCTCGAGGTCGGCGAGGATGTCGTCGATCCCTTCGATGCCGACGGCGAGCCGGACCAGTCCGGGCGTCACACCGGCGGCGAGCTGTTCCTCCGGGGTGAGCTGCGAGTGTGTGGTGGACGCGGGGTGGATCACCAGCGAGCGCACGTCGCCGATGTTCGCGACGTGGCTGTGCAGGGTGAGCGCGTTGACGAACTTCTTGCCGGCATCGACACCGCCGGCCAGTTCGAACGTCACGATCGCGCCCGGACCCTTCGGGGTGAGCTCCTGTGCGCGCTCGTGCCACTGCGAGGACGGCAGACCCGCGTAGGCCACGGACGTGACCTCCGCGCGGGCCTCGAGGAACTCGGCCACCTTCTGGGCGTTGGCGACGTGCCGCTCCACGCGCAGGCTGAGGGTCTCGATGCCCTGCGCGATGAGGAATGCGTTGAACGGGGCCACCGCGGAACCGAGGTCGCGGAGCAACTGCACGCGCGCCTTCAGCGCGTAGGCCGGGGCGCCGAGGTCCGCGAAGACGACGCCGTGGTAGCTCGGGTCCGGCGTGGTGAAGTTGCCGTGGCGGCCCTGGGTCCAGTCGAACGTGCCGCCGTCGACGATGACACCGGCGATCGCCGTGCCGTGGCCGCCGAGGTACTTGGTGGCCGAGTGCACGACGATGTCGGCGCCGTGCTTCAGCGGCTGCAGCAGGTACGGGGTGGCCACCGTGTTGTCGACGATCAGCGGGATCCCGTTGTCGTGGCCGACCTTCGAGATTCCCGGGATGTCCAGGATGTGGTTCTTCGGGTTGGCGATCGTCTCACCGTAGAACGCCTTGGTGTTCGGGCGGACGGCGCTGCGCCACTGGTCGAGGTCGTCGGGGTCCTCGACGAACGAGACCTCGATGCCGAGCTTGGGCAGCGTGTAGTGGAAGAGGTTGTAGGTGCCGCCGTACAGGTACGGGCTGGAGACGATGTGGTCGCCCGCCTCCGCGAGGTTCAGCACCGCAAAGGTTTCCGCGGCTTGCCCGGAGGACAGCAGCAGTGCGGCGACGCCGCCTTCGAGGGCGGCGATGCGCTGCTCGACCGCGTCCTGCGTGGGGTTCATGATGCGGGTGTAGATGTTGCCCGGTTCCGCCAGACCGAACAGTGCGGCAGCGTGATCGGTGCTGTCGAACGTGTACGAGGTGGTCTGGTAGATCGGCAGCGCCCGCGCCTTGGTGGTCGCGTCGGACGTCTGCCCGGCGTGGATCTGCTTGGTCTCGAACGACCAGTTGACGGTGGGGTCGATGCTCTCGGTCACGAGTGGTGTCCTCCGGATTCGGTAGGGTGGATGTGGTGAATCAGTTGTCGCCGGTAGCTGTTTCGACGACGGTGTGGACCGGGGTCTGATTGGGGGTCAGGTCGAGGACGGGGCAGTGCGCATCCACCGCTTCCTGCAGTTCGAGGTAGCGCTCGCGCGATTCCGGACCGGTCAGCGTCACGACGACGCGCACCTCGCCGAACCCTGCACGGACGGTGTCGTCGAAGCCGAAGAACCCGCGCACGTCGAGGTCGCCCTCCGCACGCGCCGAGATGTCGTCGACGCGGACACCGAGCTTCTCGGCCCAGAAGCGGTACGTCACCACCTGGCAGGAGAGCAGCGATGCGAGGTAGTACTCCACGGGATTGGCGGCAGAGTTGTCGCCGCCGAGCGCCGGCGGCTCGTCCACCTCGACGCTGTACTTGCCGAGCGTGACGGTGCTCGCGACGGCGTCGTGCGCCTGCGCGGAGGCGCGGAAGACGACGTGGGCGTTCGCGGAATCCTGGGAAACGGCGTCGCGGGTGGCGCCGATGACGGACGTGAGGTGCGAAACGGATGCAGTGGTCATGACAGTACGAATCCTTCGAAAACGAGGGTGTGCAGGAAGAACCCGGCGTGGACAAGGTCACGCCGGGAGGGGTCCGATCAGGAGATCGGACACCTCGAGGTACACACCAGTGCGAAATCGACATGGCGACGCCGCGTCAGCAGCTGCCCTGAGTCGATCACGCCGGATTCGGTCACGGATCAGACTGTAACCGCACGACACGCATTCCGACCAGTCCCATAGGAAATTCTGCTCACGGAGTGGGCAGCGCCCGGCACAGGGCGTCGAGAGTGGCCGAGAAACGCGCGGACGACGGCGTGCTGTAGCCGACGACGAGCCCGTCGGGCCGGTTCGCGGGACCGTCCGGATGACGGAACGTGCGCAGACCCTCCACTGCGAGCCCGAGGGCCGCGGCCCGGTCGACGGTGGCCGACTCGGTCCCGTCGGGAAGTTCGAGTACGGCGTGCAAACCGGCCGCGATGCCGGTGACGTGCACGTGTGGTGCACGGGCAGCGAGGGTTTCGACGAGGGTGTCGCGCCGACGGCGGTAGAGGGTGCGCATCCTGCGGACGTGCCGGTCGAATGCGCCCCGATCGATGAAGTCGGCCAGGGTCAGCTGGTCCGTCGCGCTGACCCATCTCTCGTATCCGCCCTTGACTGCCAGGACGCGGTCGATCAGCCGTTCCGGCAGCACCATCCATCCCACGCGGATCGCGGGGGCGAGGGTCTTGCTCACCGTGCCCAGATAGGCCACTTCATCCGGGGCCAGACCCTGCAGGGCGCCGACGGGTTGGCGGTCGTACCGGAACTCCCCGTCGTAATCGTCCTCGATCACGATCGCCCCCGTCGAGCGCGCCCATTCCACGAAAGCGGTTCTCCTGCTCGGATGGAGCGGCCCGCCGGTGGGGAATTGGTGGGCCGGCGTGAGCAATGCCGCGGAGAGTCTGCTGCCTGTCGTGTCCGGGGGTTGCGCTCCACGGTCGTCGAGTTGCAGGGGGGTGGTGGAGACGCCGGCATCGCGGAGAAGTTCACGATGCAGATGCAGGCTGTACCCTTCGACGGCGATCGGTCCCTTCACGGCGCGGGCGAGCAACCACAGTCCGTGCCCCGAGCTCGCACTGACCACGATGCGGTCGGGATCGGTGCGCACTCCCCTTGCGCGAGAAAGGTACTCGGCGAGGGCGCGACGGAGTTCGGGGCGCCCCCGCGGATCACCCGGACCGAAGGCGTCGTTGGGTGCCGCGGTGATCGCCCGGCGGGCCGACGTCATCCAGGCGGCACGCGGAAACTCCCCGACGTCGGGCGAACCGGGCATCAGGCTCAACGCCGGTCGGGGCGCGGCCGTGGAACGGGAGCGCGGACGTCGGTCGGGCCGGCCTGCCCGATCGGCGACCCGGGTCCCCGACCCCTGCCGGGCGGTGAGCCAGCCCTCGGCCACGAGTTCGGAGTACGCCTCGGCGACGGTGTTGCGGGCGATGCCGAGGTCGAAGGCCAGCGTGCGGGACGGCGGGAGGGTGGTGCCGGCGACGAGCCGTCCCGACCGAATCGACTCGCGCAGAGCGGAAACCAGGTTTGCGCGCACCCCCGGCGTCCGTCCACCACCGGACGCGGTGAGGTCGAGATGGAGGTCGCGGCCCAGACCCGAATTGGCCCAAGTTTCCATGCTCATATTGAACCATACAGATGGGCTATTCCGCGCCTACTGTTCTCGGATGACCACAACAGAGCGCAAGACCCGAGTCGATCTCGCCCGCAAGGCCCCCGCCGTCTACAAGGCGATGATCGCCCTCGACGCCGCCGCACGGCAGGGCCTCGACCCGGAGCTGGTCGAGCTGGTAGTCACCCGCTGCTCCCAGATCAATCACTGTGCCTGGTGCATCGACATGCACACCGCCGATGCCCGCAAGATCGGCATCAGCGAACAGAAGCTGTACCTGCTGGGCGCGTGGGAGGAGGCACACGGGCTGTACACCGACAAGGAGCGCGCCGCGTTCGCGCTCGCCGAGGCGATCACCGTGCTGACCGACGGCTTCGTCCCCGACTCGGTGTACGAGGAGGCGGAAGAGTACTTCGAGGAGACGGAACTGGCGCAGCTCATCTCGCTGGTGCTCACGATCAACGCGTGGAATCGCATCGCCGTGAGCACACGGAAGACCCCGCGGGTGCGCTGAGCGCGAGCCGAAGGCCTCGTGGTTCACGGGCCCTGCCGAGCAGGGAGCGTTCCTCGACGGACATGACTCGGTCGAATCCTGGGAGGCGGAAACGAACGCCCTGCTCGACGCGCTCGGTGCATCCCTGCAGAGCGAATCGTCCTTCGTCTGACGTCCGCTCAGGAGTTTTCTGCCGGACACGGTCGTGCAACCGCCTCCCGAACATCCAGCTGGCGCATGGGAGCGAACCGGGGGACCCCGACGGGCCACGCAGTCGTCGCTGCTGCGCGGCAGATCGAGAAGTCCGTTCCGCGCGACTGAGTCGCTCAGGCGATGTCGAGGGCGACGACCTGCGCCGATCGATGTTGCTGCGCCAGTTGACGGTAGACCGCGGCATTGGCGGCGTTGTGGGCCACCTCGTCGTCGGTGAGTTCTCGGCGAACCTTCGCGGGCACGCCGGCGACGAGTGATCGCGGCGGAATTCGGGTTCCTTCGAGTACCAGTGCGCCGGCCGCGATCAGCGACTGGCCGCCGATCACCGCGCCGTTGAGGATCGTGGCACCCATACCGACGAGGGCGCCGTCCTCCACCGTGCAGCCGTGCAGGACGGCATTGTGCCCCACGCTCACGTCCCTGCCGACTACGACGGGGAAGCCCGGGTCGACGTGAACAGCCACTCCGTCCTGGATGTTGCTTCCCTCGCCAAGGGTGATGGAATCGCAATCGGCACGCAGCACGGCGCCGTACCAGACGCTGGCCTCCGCGCCGAGGGTCGCGGCGCCGATCACCGCGGCGGTGGGCGCGACCCAGGTGGTCTTCTCCGCGCGCGGCGAACTTCCATTGATCGCAACGACGTGTGGTTCTCTCACCGTGTTCTCCTCCTGTCGAGAGCGGATTCCTGCTGCACTGCGCAGCGTCCTGTAGTCCATTGTCGTGTGGCGCGGACTCCGGGCATTGCCAATTGTGACTGCTACCGACGTGGCCGTGGCGGTGCAGACGTACCCGGAACGGAGTTTTCTCGGAGGTGCTCGACCGCGTTCGCCTTTCCGTTCGACACCCTCGGAACCGCCACACCGAGCAGGTGCTCACTCGGCCGGGGCGGTACGCATCGCGATCGTGCCGACGCCTGTCCAATGCTGACCGGCACGTCTCACGGTGTGGTGGCGGCCGCGGTGAACTTTGTGTACTTTAATCTTCATGTAATGGACTGTTGTCCAATAGGTTTCGATTCAACTGGGCGAAAAGCACTGTCACAGTGACACATGCCACAAGATCAGGTCCGTTTCGGGCGTTTCGTCGTTCTCCGCCCGTAAGGTGACGACATGTCGATCCTCGAGAACGAGAAAGCACCCCCATCCGGTGCCCCCGCCCCCGGACCGACCCTCGGCGAAAGGTTTCGAAATAACGCGCGATACGACCTACCCGCGTCGCTCGTCGTCTTCCTTGTCGCACTACCGCTGTCGCTCGGCATCGCAATCGCGTCCGACGCCCCCATCATGGCGGGGCTCATCGCGGCGATCGTCGGCGGTGTGGTTGCGGGTTCCATCGGTGGCTCACCGCTCCAGGTCAGCGGTCCTGCCGCCGGATTGACCGTGGTGGTAGCGGAATTGGTCGCCACGTTCGGCTGGAAGGCCACGTGCGCGATCACCGTCGCGGCCGGATTCCTTCAAATCATCTTCGGAATCAGTAGAATTGCCCGTGCTGCCCTGGCCATCGCTCCGGTCGTCGTCCACGCCATGCTGGCGGGTATCGGAATCACGATCGCCCTCCAGCAGATTCACGTCCTCCTCGGTGGCAGCTCACACAGCTCGACCGTCGAGAACATCACTCAGCTCCCCGGACAGCTGACGTCCGCCCGGTACGGCGACGTCCTCGTGGGATCGGTGGTCATCGCCGTCCTGCTGTTCTGGAAGAAGATCCCCGGCAAGCTCCGGGTGCTCCCCGGCCCGCTGGTCGCGGTCGTCGCCGCCACCGTTCTGTCCCTGGTCTTCCCGCTCGACGTCGATCGAATTGCGTTGGACGGCTCCCTGTTCGATGCCGTGGCGCTGCCCTCGATGCCGGACGGCCCGTGGCTGGCGGTGGCCACCGGCGTACTCACGGTCGCGCTGATCGCGAGCGTCGAGAGCCTGCTGTCCGCGGTCGCCGTCGACAAAATGCACGGCGGGACGCGGTCGGAATTCAACCGTGAACTCGTCGGTCAGGGCTCGGCCAACATCATCTCGGGTCTCATCGGCGGCCTGCCGGTCACGGGTGTGATCGTGCGTAGCTCCACCAACGTCGCTGCCGGGGCACGAACCCGGGCGTCCGCCGTGCTGCACGGCGTGTGGATCCTCGTCTTCGCCGCGCTGCTGACTGCACTGGTCCAGCAGATTCCGATGGCAGCGCTCGCCGGCCTCCTCATCGTGATCGGCATCCAGCTCGTCAAACTGGCCCACCTGCGTACCGCGCGACGCACCGGCGACCTGTGGGTGTACGGCGTGACCGTGGCCGGCGTGGTCTTCCTGAACCTGCTCGAGGGCGTGATCATCGGTCTCGCACTCGCAGTGGTTCTGCTGCTGTGGCGGGTCATCCACCCCAAGATGAAGGCCGAACCCATCAGCGCCGAGGACTCCGGGCGGTGGCGCGTGACCGTCGAGGGGTCGTGCAGCTTCCTGTCCATGCCGGCATTGACGGGGCTCCTCGCGAAGGTGCCCGAGGGCGCGCACGTCACCGTGGAACTGGCGGTCGACTTCCTCGACCACGCCATGTTCGAAGCGATCGACGACTGGAAGCGTCACCACGAGCGAAACGGCGGAACGGTCGTGATCGACGCGCTCGGTCCCGTCGACATGGACGCCGTCGGTGCATCGCCGCCCCGGCGCGGCATCGGCGTGGCAAGCCCCCGCGGCTTCGCCCCGTGGAAGAGCTGGCAGCCGCGGCACACCGACACCGACGAGAACACCACACCGGCGGCACTCCGACCGGTCCTCGCGGGAGTGTCGGAGTACCACCGGCGGAACGCGGCTCAGCTGCAACCGCACCTCGACGACCTGCACGACGGGCAGCGCCCCGACTCGCTGTTCCTCACCTGCTCCGATTCACGCATCGTGCCGAACGTCATCACCAGCAGCGGGCCCGGCGACCTGTTCACCGTGCGCAACGTGGGCAACCTCGTTCCGACCGGCAAACAGGACGTGTCCGTCGAGGCAGGCCTTGCCTTCGCCCTCGATGAACTCGAGGTCAGCTCGGTGATCGTGTGCGGCCACTCCGGCTGCGGCGCGATGAAGGCCGTGCTCGCGAGTGCGCCGCCCGCAACCGACGGGTCCGACCGCGACGCCGTCGAGCAGTGGCTGACGTTCGCGCAGCCGAGCCGGAACGCGTTCCTCAGCGGACATCCGGTAGCGCGGTCAGCGGCCGAACTCGGATTCGACGAGGTCGATCAGCTGGGCATGGTGAATGTGGCGGTCCAGGTACAGACCCTCGGGCGCCATCCCCTCGTCGGCGCGGCGGCGGCCGAGGGTCGAGTACGCGTCGCGGGAATGTTCTTCGACATTCCGTCAGCGCGCGTACTCGAGATCACCTCGACCGGTGTGTCCTACCTGGACCAGGTCCCCACATGATTCAGAGGAGATGGACCCCCTTGTAGAGGCGCTTCGACGGGCCGCCGACGAGGCCGACGCTATCGAGGAACTGCATCAACTTGGAACCGGACGTACGGACGGTGTCCTTGTAGTGCTGGTTGTTCTTGGCCTCGGCGGCGGCCCGCTTCGGGTCGAGACCGGCGTTCTCGTAGACCTCCTTGCGGATCATGCTCTTCATCACGAAGTACACGACCGCGGCGGTGTTGAGGCGCTCGATCTGGAGGCGTGCCCAGCTGGCACCCTCGATGCGGCGTCCGACCTCTTCGCGGGCGAAGCGGATGTGGCGGGCCTCTTCGAGGACGTGGATCTTGCTCACCGTGCGGGTGACGGGCTGCACCCGCTCGTCCTTCATGAAGTCGCGCTGCATCATGTCGAGGATCTCCTCGGCGGCCATCACGCTGGCGTACGCGTTGGCGCCCTTGAAGAATCCGCCCCAGATGCGTCCGAGCTTGTGGATCACGGGGTGCGGGCCGTAGCTCGGCATCCCGAAGCGCTCACCGGCGCGGGCGAACATCACCGAGTGGCGGCACTCGTCGGCCACCTCGGTGAGTGCGAACTGGACGTGGCGCGAGTGCTTGTCGCGGCCGTACACGTCGCGCAGCAGCATCTGCATGAGCAGGATCTCGAACCACAGTCCGACGCTGGAGACGCTGGCGGCCTCGTGTTTGGTGAGCTCGATCTTCTGCTCTTGGGGCATCTCGTCCCAGAGGGCCGTGCCGTAGAGCGTGCTCCATTCGGGGGTGAGACCGAACTTGTCGTCGGGAATCGGTGCTTCCCAGTCGACCTCGACCATCGGGTCGTAGGACTTGCGTGCCGACGACGCCAGCAGGCGCTGGGCGGTCTCTTCGCGGTCGGAGACGACGATCGATGCGGTCATCACTACCCCTTGATCTGTGACTAGGCGGTCAAGTAACTGTGACATTCAGTAACTGATACCGAACCTTACAGCGACGACGGTCACAGGGGCAACGTCCGCTCAGTCGACGTCGGCCAGTTCTTTCGGCGATTCGGCCTTCGGCGCGGAGCCCTTCCGCCCGGGAGCCCATACCGCGAGAAGCAGCGACGCGGCGAACAACACGCAGGCCAGCACGATGGATGCCTCGTCGAAACCCTTCAGGAACGAATCCCGAGCGAACGTCGCCAGCTGCTCGCCCTGGGGGCCGGCAACTTCGGCGACCTGCAGCGCCGCCGCCAGCGAACTGGACACCGGCTCCTTCGCGGCCTCCGGCACGGCGTCGACCGCCGGCTGCACATGTGTGCCGTACCCCGCGGCGAGGACGCTGCCCGCCAAGGCGACCCCGATGGCCGAACCGATCTCGCGCGCCGTGTCGTTGACGGCCGACGCGACACCCTGCTTCGCGTCGGGGGTGTTCTGCACAATGGCCGCTGTCGCGGGCGCCGTGCACAGTCCGATACCGAAGGCGGCCACGAGCAGCGGGCCGCACACCTCCGCGTAGCTCGAATGCGCATCGAGCCGGACCAGCAGGAGGATGCCCAGGCCGAGCAGTGCGGAGCCGGACGCGAGCAGCGGCCGGAGCCCGACGTGCGGGATGAGCATCGGCATGACCGCGGACATCGCCACGACCGGCACGGCGATGGGGGCGAGCGCCAGCGCGGACTGCAGAGGGGAGTAGTTCAGCACGAGCTGCAGGTACTGGACGACGAGGAAGAACAGGCCGAGAGAGGCCAGGAACTGCAGAAGGAGCGACATCGACCCCGAGCCGAAGGCGCGGTTGGCGAACAGCCGGACGTCGAGCAGCGGACGCTTTCTGTGCAGTTCCACGAGGGCGAACGCGGCCGCGGCGACGAGCCCGCCGACGAGCAGTCCGAGCACCACGGGATCCAGCCAGCCGCGCTGCGGCGCTTCGATGGTTCCCAGGACGAACAACCCGACCGCGGCGGCGATCAGCCCGGTGCCGGGCAGGTCGAGTGGTGGTCGTTCCGTCTCCCGGGACGAGGAGATGGTGAAGCCCGTGACGAAGATCAGGGCGGACACCACGGTGAGACTGATGAAGATGGCGTGCCACGACCACTTCTCGAGCAGGAGTCCGGAGACGAGCAGGCCCGCGATTGCGCCGGACCCCGCGACGCCCGACCAGATGCCCACGGCCCGACCCCGGTGTGCGGGCGGAAAACCGGCGGTGAGCAGCGACAATGTCGCGGGCATCACGAGGGCGGCACCGACGCCCGCTATCGCCCGGGAACCGATGATCCACTCGGGTGTGTCGTTGATGATGGGAATCGCGGTGGCAACGCCGAAGATCAACAGCCCGGCCATGAGCAGCCCACGCCGGCCGTACCGGTCGCCGAGCGCGCCCGCCGGAAGCAGCAGGGCGGCCAGGGTCAGGGTGTAGCCGTCGACGATCCACGTGAGCTGGCTCTGGCTGGCACCGGTGTCGCGCGCGAGGTCGGGGAGCGCGGTGTTGAGTGCCGCCATTGCCGCGACGACGAGGGCGACAGCGCAGCACGAGACCGTCAGCATCCAGAGCTGTCGAAGGGTCCAGCCGGTGGTGTTGCTCTGTTCGGTGTCCTGCGGTGGTGCGGAGTCCCGAGAGCGCACGATGTAGTCCCTCCATGGAAGTAACGAGACTGTCAGTATCGTTGGTAGACTGACAGTTCACAAGAGGTCGGGCAGTGGCAGGAACGGGCGGTGCAGATGACCGAGCAGGATCCCCGCAGGCAGCGCTCTCGCGCGAGACTTCTCGACGCCGCGACAACTCTTCTCGCGAAGGGTGGCACCGACGCCGT
Organism: Rhodococcus sp. NPDC059968; assembly: GCF_042738615.1. Classification (NCBI taxonomy): domain Bacteria; kingdom Bacillati; phylum Actinomycetota; class Actinomycetes; order Mycobacteriales; family Nocardiaceae; genus Rhodococcus; species Rhodococcus sp. NPDC059968. Next base: position 75,561 of record NZ_JBHWUE010000030.1, on the reverse strand, counting down.
CACGATCGACGCCGTCACCAAGCTGGCGAATGTGGCTCGGGCCACGCTCTACCGGCATTTCGACAACGGCACCGAACTGGTCGCCGCGGCCTTCGGGCGGCTGATCCCACCCGCGCCGACAGTGCCCGCCGAAGGCGACCTCCGCGACCGGCTGGTCGAGTTGATGGTCAGTCAGGCGAAACTCATCGAGAGTGCGCCCATGAACGTGACGGCCATGTGCTGGCTCGGAATGGGCCCCGCGTTGGACGACTACTCGAGCGCGGCCGCTGCCGAGTCGGACAAACCGGAACTGCGGACCCTGAGGCAGACCATCGTCGAGCAGTATCGGGCGGCGTTCGACCAGGTCTTCGGAACACCCCAGGCGGCCGAACGCCTCGGCGAATTCGACTACGACCTCGCTCTCGCGCAACTCATAGGACCGCTCGTCTTCACCCGGCTCGCCACCCTCACCCCGCTGGGACGCGCCGCGTGTGAGCAGATCGTCGACGACTTCCTCGCCGCACGCGCAGCCCAGGTCGAAGCCGGTGCCGGCACGCCGACGCTGCTCGAGATACCGCCTGCTCAGGCGTTATGACGTCGACAGTTCAGCGAGTCGTCACTACCGTGGCGGTGCGCGCGGCACCCGATGCCGCGCATGTCGTATGAATGGTGTGGGAAGGTTTCTCGATGATCACTGATGCACTCAACTGGCTCCTCGGTGCGTGGGGCGGCGTCGCCGCCGGCAGCAGCGGATACTCCATCCCGCCCGGAACCCTTCCCTTCGGAAGCTGACGGTCGTCAGGCGTCCCGGTTACGGCGCAGCACGAACTGTTCGAGCCTACGTATCCCTCGAACGCGTCGTGGGCGTAGCTGCTTGAGGTAGTAGCCGGGAGCGTCGGCGAGTTCGTGGGCGAGCTCCTCGTCGATCAGCACCGTGCCGGGACGCGCCGAACCGGTGAGTCGCGCCGCGGTGTTGACCACGGAGCCGTAGAGGTCGCCGAACCGGACGAGAACCGGACCCATCGCGAGACCGACCCGCAGTTCGGGGTCCGTCTCGTCCGGCAGAACCTGCTCCTGCAGCTGCAGGGCGATCTCCGCCGCATCGGCCGGCGACTCGACGGCGAACATCACCTCGTCGCCGACCGTCTTCACCACCCATCCCTGATGCCGGCCGATGACGGACGTCGACGCCGACTCGAATCGTTCCAGAAGGTCGCTCAACTCCCGGGCGCCGAGCTGACGGGTCAACGACGTGTACCCGACGATGTCCGCGAAGCCGACCACCAGTTTCCGGCTCGCGACCTCCTCACCGGGGTTCCCCACGTTGCGTCCGGTGGTCGAGGCGACATGCCTCCGCCACACATAAGCCTGCAGCGACTCGACCGCCGGAAGGATCTCGGCGGTGAGTTCGCGCACCTGCTCCCGGATGGCCTGCTCGTCGCTGCCCGCCGAGTCCGCGAGCTGATCGACGATGTGGGTGCTGATCAGCGACACCTGCCATTCGGCGAGCCGCGACAGCGACTGACCGAGAGCGCGGGCCGCCGCCACTTCGCGTTCCGGTGAGATGATCCCCCGTTCGACGAGCGACGCCATGGTGCGCAGCGCGGCGGCGTCGCCCTCGGTGAACATGACGCTGTCCGGGTCGATGTCGACCGCGAAACCCATCGACACCCACAGGCGGTCCGCCCGCTCGAGTGATACACCCGCGACGTCGGCGATCTCGGCCCGCGTGAAGCGGCGGGGCCCGCCCAGAAGCGACTCCTCGAGATCGGCCTGGACGTCCCGGAGCAGGCTCGGCGAGATCTCCGTCGTCGCTACGGCCTCTCCGCCGTTGTCGGATGATTCCGAGGTCACGTCGTTCCTCTCGATACGTTCGATGCACGCGCTGTCGCTCGTGCGTCCATCGCCCTCAATCTGCCACTGTGCGAGCCCGTCCGATGCGGAAACGTCGGTGGCGTGTGCGAGAGTTGCGGTGCTCACGAGCGTAACCAGGAGACAGACCAGAAAGGACAGCGCATGCCGCCCCGTAGACGTTCCGGCGCCGCCGCACCGGATCACCTGACCGCGGAGAATCTCGAGACCCTCGCTGCCGCGATCGCGGAAGGCAAGCGGGCCACCGTGTATCTGCGCGAGGCGATGCCCAGCCTCGGGCTCGAGGCCGGAGCCTCGGCGAAAGTTATCTCCGTGCAAGGCAATACGGCCTTGATCCGCCCCAAAGGTGTCGACGACGAGCTCCCCTTCGAAGCAGAGGAGCTTCTGATGAGACGAATTCCCGCTCCCAAGCCTGCGCCCGCACGCACCGCCCCCGCGGCGCCGGTCGTGCACCAGGAGATCGAACCCGGTCCGCCCCCTGCCCCCAAGGCACCCGCCGCCAAGACCGTCGCGACGCCACAGCCCGCCGCCACCGCGGTCCCGAAACCCGCCACGGCACCGGCCAAACGCACCGGCAAGAAGGTGCCCGCGGGAGTCAGCGTCACCATCCACGCCGGCGCCGACAACGACTGGAGCGTCACCGTCGCGCACGGAGCCAAACGTCCCGGCAGGGCCGTCCCCGTCTCTCCGGACGCCGTCGAGCGCGCTGTCCGGGAACTCGGGGAGGAGACGGCGATCGAGGCCGTCGAGTCGATCATCGTGGCGGCACGCAACCTTGCGGCGGCCCGGGTCGACGAGCTGAGCCGGCAACTCGAGGACGCCCGCAAAGCACTGGAGGCGCTCGGCGCCGTCGAGTAGCGCCCGGGTGAGCAACGGTCGCGGTCTCTACATCGGCATTCCCGCACGCAGGGCTTGTGCGGGTGGGATTCTTATGGGGAGACACGCGGCCGTCGGGGCTCATCCGGGAAGGTTCGAAAAATGTTGAAACGATTCGCGGCGGTTGTTGCGGCGACAGCGGGAATTCTGGGATTCGTTGCGGCGGGGTCCGCAACAGCAGCTCCGGCCGCCGTCTTGGGGGGCGGTTCGGGGATCGTGGTGAACGACGAACTCGTCTGCTCACTCACCACCATCGGGCACGACAACGCGGGCCGGCTCGTCGGCCTCACGGCGGGCCACTGCGGTGAAGCGGGCTCCTACGTGGTGCCCGAGGCCAGTCAGGACAGTGGCATCGTCGGCGAGTTCGTCGTCTCGAATCCCGCTCTCGACTACGCGGTGATCCAGTTCGACCCCAAGAAGGTCGTCCCGGTGAACCGGGTCGGCGGTGTCACCATCACACAGATCGGCGCACCGGCAGCCTTCCCGCAGGTGGCATGCAAGGAAGGCCGTACCACGGGAAACACCTGCGGCATCGTCTACGGCGACCTGATGCAGACGGGCGAAACATGGACCCAGGCCTGCGTGATCGAGGGTGACTCGGGCGCACCGATGGTCGTCGGCACCACTCTGGTGGCCATGGTCAACGCCTATCTCGCGGCGCCGTGCATCGGCCCGGAAATCGGCACCAACCTCAACTCGATCATCGCCGACATGAACGCGAGCGGCGGTCCCGGCGCCGGGTTCCGGCCCATCTAGGCGCCTCCGGCGCCCGTGCGCCTTTTTGGTAGCCAGGACGACCAGAAAGGCGCACGGGCGCGGAGCGCCTAGCCGCAGACGGCGCCGCCCGAGGCGGAACCGACGAGCTTCGTGTACTTGGCCAGGACACCTCGGGTGTAGCGCGGGGGCAGAGGCTCCCACCCGTTCTTACGGCCCGCGAGTTCCTCTTCGTCGACGAGCAATTCCAGCGTGCCCGTCCCGACGTTCAATCGGATCTGGTCGCCGTCGCGGACGAACGCGATGGGACCGCCGTCGACGGCCTCCGGTGCCACGTGGCCGACGCACAGGCCGGTGGTGCCGCCGGAGAATCGGCCGTCCGTGAGGAGGAGGACGTCCTTCCCCAGTCCGGCACCCTTGATCGCGCCGGTGATTGCGAGCATCTCGCGCATGCCGGGACCGCCCTTGGGGCCCTCGTAGCGGATGACCACGACGTCGCCGTTCGTGATGGTGCCGTCCTCGAGGGCGTCCATCGCGGCCCGTTCCCGTTCGAAGACGCGGGCGGTGCCGGTGAAGACGTCGGAGTCGAACCCGGCCGACTTCACCACCGCGCCGCCCGGGGCGAGGGAACCCTTGAGGATCGTGATTCCGCCGGTCGGGTGGATGGGCGAGCTCATCGCGCGGAGCACCTTGCCGTCCGGGTCGGGAGGTGCGATGGCCGCCAGGTTCTCGGCCATCGTCTTTCCGGTGACGGTGAGACAGTCGCCGTGCAGCATCCCGGCGTCGAGCAGGGCCTTCATGATGACGGGGACGCCGCCGATGTGGTCGACGTCCTTCATCACGTGCTTGCCGAACGGTTTGACGTCCGCGAGGTGCGGGACGCGGGCGCCGACGCGGGAGAAATCGTCGAGGGTCAGTTCGACATCCGCTTCGCTCGCGATCGCCAAAAGGTGCAGGACGGCGTTGGTGGAGCCGCCGAACGCCATGACCACGGCGATGGCGTTCTCGAACGCCTCCTTGGTGAGGATGTCCCTGGCGGTGATGCCGCGGCGGAGCAGTTCGACGACGGCTTCACCGCTGCGCCTCGCGAATCCGTCGCGACGACGGTCGGTGGCGGGCGGCGACGCGCTGCCGGGCAACGACATGCCGAGTGCCTCGGCGGCACTGGCCATCGTGTTCGCGGTATACATCCCGCCGCACGCGCCCTCGCCGGGACAGATGGCACGCTCGATGGCGTCGACGTCCTCGCGGCTCATCAGTCCGCGCGAACAGGCGCCGACCGCCTCGAACGCGTCGATGATGGTGACGTCGAGTTCGGTGCCGTCGGACAGTTTGGCGACACCCGGCAGGATCGAACCGGCGTAGAGGAACACGCTCGCGAGGTCGAGGCGGGCCGCGGCCATCAGCATGCCGGGCAGCGACTTGTCGCAACCGGCGAGCAGCACCGATCCGTCGAGGCGTTCGGCCTGCATCACCGTTTCCACACTGTCGGCGATCACCTCACGGGAGACGAGGGAGAAGTGCATGCCCTCGTGTCCCATCGAGATGCCGTCGGACACCGAGATGGTGCCGAACTCGAGGGGATACCCGCCTGCGGCGTGGACGCCGTCCTTGACGGCCTTCGCGAGCCGGTCGAGCGACAGGTTGCAGGGGGTGATCTCGTTCCACGACGATGCCACGCCGATCTGGGATTTCCCCCAGTCGTCGTCGCCCATGCCCACCGCACGGAGCATTCCGCGCGCTGCGGTCTTCTCCAGTCCGTCGGTGACGTCGCGGCTGCGGGGTTTCGGATCCGGGGTACTCATGTATCTCAGCGTAGGCGGGACCCTCGGCGGCGGTTGGTTAAATGCGTTGCCGGGGATCGCGCCCGGTCAGGGCGATCAGGCGATCCTGTAGTGGTGCGTCGTCGGGAACGTCGACGGGGTCGGCGAACAGTCCGCTCTCGGAGAGCATCTCGCGTTGGCCGTCGAGGTCCGACCAGACGCCGGCGACGAGTTGCGGGTCGAGTGTGTCGTCGGATCCGGTGGCCTTGGCGAGGTCCCATGCGTGGATGGTGACGTCGGCGATCTGCTGCCGCAGATACGGCTCGAGCGGCACCGTGCCGTAGGACAGGTGCACCTGCGTCTGCGGGTCGGTCGACGACCACGAGTGGATGGCCGCGTCCGAATACCGCTGCCATTCCGACCGCATGTCGCCGTGCAGGGGCTCGATGTCCGGGGTTGCTTCGCCGACCGTCTTCCCGGCGAGCAGTGGGGGAACCCACTGCTGTTCCTCGATGACGTGCCGCACCAGCTCTGTGACGTCCCATTCGCGGTCCGGGGTCGGCGCCGACCAGTCGGTGATCGCGGCGACCCGTGCACCGAACTCGCGGTGGGCGATGCGGGCGAGTTCGAACCAGTCGAATGCCATGCCTTCAGGGTAGAGGCAGCCGGGTCACGATCAGCGCGATTCCAAACGATGCACCTGTTGGGGTGCTCGGGAAGGATGGGGCGCATGACCAACATTCCCACCGTGCAGTTGTCCGAAGGCCTCACCGTCAGCGCGCAGGGCTACGGCGCCATGTCCGTCGCCCCCGTGTACGGCCCCGTCGATGCCGCGGAGGCGCTCGCGACCCTCCACCACGCCATCGACATCGGAGTGACGTTCATCGACACGGCCAACGTGTACGGCGACGGCGCGAGTGAGATCGCGGTGGGCACGGTGCTGAAGGAACGCCGCGACGAGGTGCAGCTGGCCACCAAGTTCGGTCTCGTCGGCAACATCGCGAACGGCCGGCGCAGCATCAACGGCAAGCCCGAGTACGTGGCGCAGGCCCTCGACGAATCGCTGTCCCGGCTCGGCGTCGACACCGTCGATCTCTACTACCTGCACCGCGTCGACCCCGAGGTGCCCATCGAGGACACCGTCGGTGCGATCGCGGAACAGGTGAAGGCCGGGAAGGTCCGCAACATCGGACTGTCGGAGGCGACCGGCGACGAGTTGCGTCGCGCGTCGCGCGTGCACCCCATCGCCGCGATCCAGAGCGAGTGGAGCATCTGGAGCCGCGACGTCGAGAAGCACGTGGTTCCCGCGGCGGCGGAACTGGGCATCGGCTTCGTGCCGTACTCGCCGGTGGGCCGGGGCTTCCTCACCGGAACGTACGACCCGGCCACGCTGGGCGACAAGGATCTGCGTCGCCGGTTCCCGCGTTTCGGCGACGATGCGCTGCCGGCGAACCTGAAGGTGCTCGACGTCGTCCGCGAGGTCGCTGCCGAACTCGACGCGACGCCCGCCCAGGTGTCGCTGGCGTGGCTGGACGCGAAAGGCCGCGAGTTCGGGTTGCCGTCCGTGTCGATTCCCGGCACCCGGTTCGCGGCCCGTGTGACGGAGAACGCAGGCGCGGTCGCACTCACGCTGACCGAGGGGCAGATCGCCCGCCTGGACCTGCTGGCGGACCTCACCGTCGGCGAGCGCACGGCCGATCCGACCTGGGTGTCACTGGGCCGCGAGTGACTTCAGCCAGCGGGTAATACCTGCTGGGGGGTAGTTTGATCTGCGATGAGCAGAGTGTGGTTGGTGTGGGGCGTCGGGGTTGTCGCATATATCGTCGCCGTCCTGCATCGAACCTCGTTCGGTGTGTCGGGCCTCGCGGCGACGGAACGATTTTCGATCAGTCCGAGTGTGTTGTCGGGTTTCGTCGTACTCCAGATCGTGGTGTACGCGGGGATGCAGATCCCGGCCGGTGTGCTCCTCGACCGGTACGGGTCGCGGATCATGATTTCCGCGGGCGCCCTCATCATGGCGTCGGCGCAGATGCTCCTCGCGCTCACCGAATCGCTGCCCCTGGCGGTCGCCGCGCGCGTTTTCGTCGGCGTCGGCGACGCGATGACGTTCATCTCCGTGCTGCGTCTGGTGCCGCAGTGGTTCGCGCCGAGGCGGGTCCCGCTCGTGTCGCAGCTGACCGGCATCTTCGGTCAGATCGGTCAGATCCTGTCGGCGCTGCCGTTGATGCTGTTGCTGAACGGGCCGGGCTGGAGTTTCGCCTACGGCAGCGCGGCGTCGCTCGGTTTGCTGTCCTTCGTGCTGGCCGTCTCCTGCATCCGCAATGCCCCTCCCGGTCTGGAGGTGGTGGCCGCGCCCGCCGGACTGCGGGAGGTGGGCAAGCAGATCCGCGCCGTGTGGGGTCGTCACGGCACCCGACTCGGGTTCTTCACCCACATGGGCACGCAGTTCTCGATGACCACGTTCGCCCTGCTGTGGGGTGTGCCGTACCTGAGGTCGGCGCAGGGGTTGTCGCCGGCGGAGGCCGGTTCGCTGCTGACCCTGTCGGTGATCTCGGCGATCGTGGCCGGTCCGATCATCGGCATCCTCAGCGGCCGCTTCCCGATGCGCCGCTCCTATCTGGTGCTGGCGATCATGATCAGCAACGCGGCGATCTGGACCGTCGTCCTGTCGCTGCCGGGTCCGGCGCCGATCTGGTTGCTGATCGTGCTCGTGATGGTGATCTCGGTGGGTGGCCCCGGTTCGATGATCGGCTTCGACTACGCCCGGATGTTCAACCCCAGCACCAGCATGGGAACGGCGCAGGGAATGGTCAACATCGGCGGCTTCCTGGCGTCGTTGCTGGTCATCCAGGCGATGGGTCTCATCCTCGACGCGATGGGCGGGTACTCGTTCGAGGCGTTCCGGGTGGCCTGGCTCGTGCAGTACCCGGTCTGGGTCGTGGCGATCACGGGTGTTCTGGTGACGCGTGGGAAGACACGGAAGCAGATGGGGTTGGTGCTGCGGCCCATCCGTCAGGTGTGGCGGGAGCGGGGCGGTCGCTGAAAGGGCTAGTTACACTCTTACATGATGTGTAACACTATAACGCATGAGTAATGAGCGATCGGAAGATCATGCCGTCCTGACGGCACCCCCGATGCAGTGGGACGCCTGGGGCGCGCCGGAGAAGCACAAGGTCCTCTCGGACGGCATCAAGGGACTGCTGCAGCAGGCCCTCGGCGTCACGATCAGGGAGCCGTCCGACCGTGCGGCCGGCGACGTCGTCCTGGTTCCGAGCGCACTGTCCGGCCAGCAGGTCGCCGCGCTCGCGGGCATCGTCGGAGAACAGTTCTGCAGCACCGCGCACTCCGACCGGCTGCTGCGTTCCGGCGGCAAGAGCACGCTCGACCTGCTGCGTCGCCGCAGCACCGAACCGCAGAACGCGCCCGACGCCGTGATCACTCCCGGCACGGACGCCGAGGTCGCCGACGTGCTCCGATACTGCGCAGACCACGACATCGCCGTGGTGCCGTTCGGCGGCGGAACGAGCGTGGTCGGCGGGCTCGACCCCGTGCGCGACCGATTCGACGCCGTCGTCTCGCTGGACCTGCGCCGGTTCGACGCGCTCATCGACCTCGACACCGACTCCGGCATCGCGACGCTGGGAGCGGGCGTGACGGGTCCGCTCGCCGAGGAACTGCTCGGCGCCCACGGCTTCTCGCTCGGGCACTTCCCGCAGAGCTTCATGTTCGCGACCATCGGCGGCTTCGCGGCCACCCGGTCGTCGGGGCAGGCGTCCGCGGGGTACGGGCGGTTCGAGGACATGGTGCAGGGACTGCGGGTGGTGACCCCCACCGGGACTCTCGACACGGGGCGCGCCCCGGCCTCCGCGGCGGGTCCGGACCTCGGCGAACTGTTCGTCGGGTCGGAGGGAACGCTCGGCGTCATCACCCGGGTGCGGGTACGGGTGCACGCGGTCCCCGACGCCACCGTCCGGGAAGGGTGGAGTTTCCCCGACTTCGAGACGGGCGCGGCGGCTCTGCGTGCGTTGCGGCAGGAAGGTGCGGTCCCGACCGTGCTGCGACTGTCCGACGAGGCGGAGACGGGGGTGAACCTCACGACCACCGACAAGATCGGTGAGGAGACCGTCACCGGCGGCTGCCTGGCGATCACGACGTTCGAGGGCACCGCCGAGCACACCGCGGAGCGGACGGCGGAGGCTCGCGCCGTGCTGGTGGCGCACGGCGGCACGTCCCTGGGCGAGGGGCCCGGAAACGGCTGGGAGCACGGACGTTTCGATGCGCCGTACCTGCGCGACGCGCTGCTCGACGCGGGAGCGCTGTGCGAGACGCTGGAAACCGCGACCACCTGGGGCAACCTCGCTGCGCTCCGCGCGGCCGTGACCACCGCGCTGACGGAGTCGCTGTCCGGGCAGGGCACCCCGCCGCTCGTTCTCTGTCACATTTCACACACGTACCCGACCGGCGCCTCGCTGTATTTCACCGTCGTGTCCGCGCAGGCGGAAGACCCGATCGAACAGTGGCGTAAGGCCAAGACCGCCGCCGGTGATGCGATCGTCGCCGCCGGCGGAACCATCACGCACCACCACGCGGTCGGAGTCGACCACCGCCCGTGGATGCGGGACGAGATCGGCGACCTGGGTGTCGCGATTCTGCGGGCAGTGAAGGACACGGTCGATCCGGCGGGAATCCTCAACCCCGGCAAGCTGATTCCGTGAGCACGCAGCAGGTGATCGAGAAGGTCACCGTCCTCGTCAACCCGCTCGCCGGACACGGTCACGCCCCCGTCGCCGGCCGCAAGGGGGTGGCCCGCCTGCGTGAGCGCGGGGTAGCCGTCACCGAGATCATCGGGACGGACGCCGATCACGCGCGCATGCTGGCCCGCCGGGCGATCGACGACGGCACCGACGCGCTCGTCGTCGTCGGCGGGGACGGCGCCATCAGCATCGGGTTGCAGGCGGCCGCGCAATCCGGAACCCCGGTCGGGCTGATCCCGGCCGGCACCGGCAACGACCACGCGCGCGAATTCGGTATCCCCGTCGGCGATCCCGTCGCCGCGGCCGACGTGATCGCCGACGGGGAGGTGCAGGAGTCCGACCTAGCCAGGATCACGCTCACGGACGGCGCGGTGGTGTGGGCGGGCACCATCGTCGCGAGCGGATTCGACTCGCTCGTCACGGACCGCGCCAACCGGATGTCCTGGCCGAAAGGCCCGATGCGGTACAACCTCGCGATGCTCGCCGAACTGACGCGGCTCCGCCCACTGCACTACACCATCGAACTGGACGAGGAGACGTTCCAGGTGGACGCCACCCTCGTTGCGGTGGGCAACGGACGCTCCTACGGCGGCGGCATGCAGATCTGCCCGGGCGCCGACAAGACCGACGGCCTGCTCGACGTGACGGTCGTCGACTACGGTCGCCGGTCGAGGCTGGTCCGGTTGTTTCCCCGGGTCTACAAGGGCACACACGTGGATCTCCCCGACGTGCAGACCTACCGTTCGCGGACGGTGCGACTGCAGTGCGACGGCATCACGGCCTACGCGGACGGCGACCGGGTCGGTCCGCTGCCGGTCACCATCGAGGCGGTGCCGGCCGCCCTGCGCATCCTCAGCCACACCCCGGCCTGAGCGGTCACAACCCGCGCAACCGGTCCATCTCACGGCGTTCGCGCTTGGTGGGCCTGCCGGCGCCGCGGTCGCGCTGCGGTATCGACGCGAGGACTTCGCGCGGTGGGGGCGGTGGGGTGTTGTCGGCGTAGCACTCGACCGCCACCACCGCGCCGACCCGTTTGGTGATGGGCCGGACGACCTCGACGATGCGTTCGACACCCGCCGCGCGAATGCGGACCTCGTCCCCGACCTTGACCGGCTGCGCGGGTTTGGCGGTGGTGCCGTTGACCCGCACGTGCCCCGACCTGCAGGCGGCCGCCGCCGCGGAGCGCGTCTTGAACAGCCGGACCGCCCAGGTCCAACTGTCGACCCGGACGCTCGCGGGGTCGGTACCGGAAATCGCCACCCGACCAGGATACGAAAGCGCGCGACTCAATTGCTGATCGCGGGTGCCGCCTTCCGCACGATAAACGGAGTGCGTATTCCACTTCGGGTAGCATCGGGTTCATGGTGAAGTCGGGACCGAAGGAGGCACGGGATGCGTGCAGGCACGCGTTGCGCACCGACGCCGAGCGCAACCGCTCGCGCGTCGTCGACGCGGCGCAGGAGGTGTTCGCCGAGCAAGGGCTGACGGCCTCCATGGCCGAGGTCGCCCGGCGGGCCGGGGTCGGCATCGCGACGTTGTATCGCCGTTTCCCCACCAGGGAGGATCTGATCACCGACGTCTTCGCCGACAAGATGAGCGCCTACGTCGACGCCATCGACGAGGCCGCGGCCGACCCCGATCCGTGGAACGGTTTCTGCGCCTACGTCGAGCGGGTGTGCGCCATGCAGGCGGAGGATCGCGGCTTCACTCACGTGCTCACGATGACGTTTCCCACCGCGAGCGAATTCGAGGCGAAGAGGGCCGAGGCTTACCGCGGCTTCGATCGGCTGATCGAACGCGCCAAGGGCACCGGTCGGCTGCGCGCGGATTTCTCCTCGCAGGACCTGGTGTTGCTTCTGATGGCGAACGCGGGGGTCATCGAGGCGACGGGCGCCGCGGCCCCTGATGCGTGGCGTCGTCTCGTGGGCTACATGCTCCAGGCGTTCGCGGCCGACGGTGCCGCGCCGCTGCCCCCCCCGCTCCCACTCCGTCGGCGATGTACGAATCCATGGTGGGGGTGACGTGTGGAGCAGCGAACGGCCGATGACGTGACCGGACTGCTGAGTCTCCGAAACTCCGACGAGGGACGGGATTTCACCCGATTCCTGATGTCGTACAAATTCGGCATCGACGAGATGATGACCAAGATCAACATCTTGAAGGACGAGTTCACCTACATTCACGAGTACACCCCGATCGAGCACGTGAAGTCGAGGCTGAAGTCGGCCGACAGCGTCCTGGGCAAGGCCGCCCGCAAGGGTATTCCGCTCACTCTCGACTCCATCCGCGGCAACATCCACGACATCGCCGGAATCCGGATCACCTGCAGCTTCATTCAGGACGCGTACCGGATCAGCGACCTGTTGACGGGCCAGCAGGACATCACCCTCGTCGAGGTCAAGGATTACATCGCCGAACCCAAACCCAACGGATACCGGAGTCTGCATCTGATCGTGGAGGTTCCGGTGTTCATGTCCGACCGCGTCGAATCGGTGCGGGTGGAGATCCAGATCCGTACGGTGGCCATGGATTTCTGGGCAAGCCTCGAGCACAAGATCTACTACAAGTACGACAAGGCGGTCCCGGCCGCGCTGCTGGACGAGTTGAAGGATGCTGCCGACGTGGCCCGCAATCTCGACGTCAAGATGGAGGCCCTCCACGACGAGGTGCGCGAACACGGGGCAGCGCTGCGCGTCATCCCTTCGGGGGAGTAGGGCCAGGCCGGGCGAGGGTCGGTTGCACTGCCGGGCCGGTGACGTCGCAATGTGGTTTGCATGCAACCGAATCCGCGGTGGGAGCCGGTGGGGCGGGCGCGCGGATCAGGGCTGCGGCGATGGTCGCACCAATCAGCAGCAGTGCGATGCAGATGAACATCGCGATGCGGAAGCCGTGCGAGAAGCTGGTGGGGTCGATCATGCTTTCGGCGTCGATCCCGGCGATACCGGGGAGTGCGGCCACCGCCAGCAGCTGACTTGTGCGCGCGACGGCGTTGTTCACTCCGGACGCGATGCCGGACTGTTCCACCGGGACCGACCCGAGCACGGCGGCGGTCAGCGGCGCGACCATGGTGGACAATCCGAGGCCGAAGACGACGACGCCGGGGAGCACGACCGTCCAATAGTTCGCACCCGGACCGATCCGTGTCATCAACAGCAGGCCGACCGCTGCGAGTGCGGGCCCGACGGTCATCGGCAGCCGGGGGCCGTGGGTCTGGGCGTAGCCGCCGGCGCGCGAGGAGAAGGCCAGCATCGCCAGCGTGATCGGGATGGTGGCGACCCCGGCTTCGATCGGCGAGTATCCGGCCACCAACTGCAACTGCAGGACCAGCAGGAAGAAGACGCCGCCGAGTGCGGCGTACACGGCGAGCGTCACCAGGTTCGCCGCCACGAACATGCGCGACGCGAACAGGCTCGGCGGTACCAGCGCGTTCGGTGAGCGCCGTTCCACCACGACGAACGCGACCAGCGTGACGGCTCCGACCACCCCGGCGATCAGGTTCATCTCGATCAGACCGTAGGTGAGCGCGCCGAGACCGACCACCGCGCACATCGACCCCAGCACGTCGAGGTGATCGGACGGATGCGGGTCCCGGCTCTCGGGGACGTGCCGCATCGACGCCCACACGACGACGACGGCGAGCGGAAGATTGAGCAGGAACACCGACCGCCAGCCGGCCACCTCCACCAGCCAGCCGCCCAATAGAGGTCCGATCGCCCCGGCCACCCCGCCGAGCCCCGACCACAGTCCGATCGCGGCACCCCGGTCGTCCTCGTGGATCGACGCCGAGATCAGAGCGAGGCTGCCGGGGGTCAGCATCGCAGCGCCGACACCCTGCAGAATCCGGGCAATCACGAGCATCGTGATGTCGGGTGCGATGCCGCACAGGAGTGACGCCACCGCGAACCAGACCGTCCCCCAGACGAAGACGCGGCGCCTGCCCCAGCGATCCCCGAGCGCCCCGCCCAGCAGGATCAACGACGCCAGCGCGAGGGTGTAGCCGCTCAGTACCCACTGCATTCCCGCGACATCCGACCCGAGGTCCTCGCCGATGTGCGGCAGGGCAATGTTCACCACCGTGCCGTCCAGTAGCGCGAGGCTCGAGCCGAGAACGGTGGCGGTGACCACCCACCGCCCCTGACGGCTGCTCAGGCGCAGAACCGTGTCGGTCATCTCCCCATGGTGCGCTGCGGTCCAGACAGTGCGGTACTCGTTGCGATTTCTCGCGCCGGCTTCGGCATACTCGACATCGTTGCCCGGTCGAAACGGAAAGTCGAGAGCCCGCACGTGTACATCGAAGTCGACGACCTGTCCCGCGAGGACGTGCACGGACTGCTGGCCGAGCACCTGGCGGACATGCGTGCCACGTCGCCGCCCGAAAGTGTTCACGCCCTCGATCTGTCCGGTCTGCGGGACCCCTCGGTCACCGTGTGGACGCTGTGGGACGAGGAGGCCGTGCTGGGAACCGTGGCTCTGCGTGAGCTCTCGCCGGCCGAAGGCGAGATCAAGTCGATGCGGACGGCCACGGAGGCGCGCGGGCGGGGCGTGGCCACCCGGCTCCTCGCGCACCTGGTCGACGAGGCGCGGGCACGCGGGTACGTCCGGCTCAGCCTCGAGACCGGCACCGAGGATTTCTTCGCCCCGGCCCGGCGCCTGTACACCGAGCACGGCTTCACCGAATGTCCCCCGTTCGGGGACTACGGCAACGATCCGAACAGCATCTTCTTCACACTCGCCCTGTGACGGCTGTGCACGTGCGACACTTTCCGCCACGCACCTCGATATACGGAGAACTCATGGACATCATGCGCAAGGTCGCAGTCGGGGCCGTCGCGGTGGCCGGCCTGTCATTCTTCGCCGCGGGGACAGCCGCTGCAGACCCGGTGCCGGCGCCCATGCCACCGCCGCTACCCGTGCCCATGCCGGTCCCGTTGCCTGCCGGCACGTACCTCGGCACCACCAACGTTCTCGGTGGCGACCTGATCTGGAAGGGCAAGACGTTCGGACCGGGGTGGGTCATGGACAACTTCGGTGTGTTCTTCCCGTACATCTTCGGCATGACCACCCCGGAAGCGAGCGGATCCATCGTCACCGACTACAGCCCCTCCGGGCTTCCCTTCCTGACCGACCGGATCACCCCGAGGCCCGACGGGACCTACGAGGGAACGGTGTACATCAACGGCAACCCCGTTGCCGGATACGCCCTCCACAGGTAGGCAACCGGCAAAGGTCTACACCTTCGACGGCGCGAGCGGTTCGGTGGGAATCGAATTCGGCGCCGCGGGGGTGGCGCGGCGGGTGGGAATGGCCAGCGTGATGGCCGCGGCGACGAGTGCGACACCGCAACCGATCAACAGACCGGTTCGGAAGCCGCCCTCGGTGGGCAGGGTGTGACCGGCGACCTGCACGCTCATCTGGGCCAGGACCACACCGACGACGGCCGCGGACACCGCGGTACCGACCGAGCGCATCAGGGAGTTGACGCTGTTGGCGGAGGCGGTCGCGGACTGCGGCACGGCGCTCATCACCAGGGCGGGCATCGCGCCGTAGGCCAGGCCGACGCCCGAGCCGCAGATGCAGGTCACGACGACCAAGCCCCACGTCGACCCCATCAGGAACATCGACGATCCGTAGCCGAGCGCGATGACGAGGCTTCCGACGAGCAGGGTGACCTTCGGTCCGCGAGTGGACGACAGCTTGGCGCCGAAGGGGGAGACCGCCATCATCATCAGGCCCGAGGGAGCCATCCACAGGCCCATGGCCAGCATCGACTGTCCCAGGCCGTATCCCGTGGACGCCGGTAGCTGCAGCAGCTGCGGAACGATCAGGGACTGGGCGTACATGGCGAAGCCGACCACGACGGACGCGGCGTTGGTCAGCAGCACCTGACGGCCGGCGATCACCCGCAGGTCGACCAATGGTTCGGGAGTGCGGAGTTCCCACCAACCCCAGGCCGTCAACGCGATGACCGTGGTCGCGAACAGACCGAGGGTGGTGCTGCTCGCCCAGCCCCAGTCGGCGCCCTTGGACACAGCCAGCAGCAGGGACACCAGTCCGACACCCAGTCCGACTGCCCCAATGGGATCGAAGCGGGCCTTGGGTCCGTGGACAGGCGTGGCAGGCACGAAGAACCAGAGCAGCACGGCGATCAGCGCGCTGAGCCCGGCGGCGCCCCAGAACAGCACGCGCCAGCTCGAATTCTCGGCGACCGTTGCCGCGAGTGGCAGACCGAGGGCGCCGCCGATGCCCATGGACGAGCTCATCAAGGCGATGGAGGAGTGCAGGCGCTCGGGCGGCAAGAGGTCCCGCAGTGCGCTGATGCCCAGCGGAATCATGCCCACACCGATGCCCTGCAGCCCTCGGCCGATCACCATCGGGGCCAGGGATGTGGCGAGCGCACAGACCACCGAGCCGAGGACGAGCGGCACGGTGCAGATCAGCATCATTCGCCGCTTGCCGTACAGGTCGCCGAGACGTCCGGTGACCGGTGTCGCCACTGCGCCGGCGAGCAGCGTCGCGGTGATCACCCAGGACGCGTTGGAGGCGGTCGTGTCGAGCAATCGGGGGAGGTCGCCGATCAGCGGCACCACGAGGGTCTGCATGAGCGCGGCGACGATGCCGGTGAATGCCAGCACGGCGACGAGGCCGCCCGGGCGGACGGCGGGCGTCGGACTGTCCACACGAATCTCCTCAACTCTGCGAAACACAATTTGTGCACCATACACAGCATATGCATGGTGCACAAGATATGTATCGTGCAATAAGCTCAGGAGGAGCGTTTTCCGAGGTGGACAGCGGTGAGACCGCACGCGACCACGGCCACCACGGACAGTCCCGTCGATGTCCACGCCCACGAGTCCGGCCGCAGCGTGCTCTCGGATTCGACGAGCGGCGCGTACGGGAGGCGGCGCTCGCGTAAGGGCACCGGCCTTGAAGTGACCGACGCGCAGGAGAAGGCTGGAGTCGTCGCTGTGCCGTCGGCAGAGAAGGGGTGGTCCGCTTGGTCATCGACAACGATGTCTACAACCGTGTGGGGGAGTCGTGGTGGGAGGAAGACAACCCACTCAACCTGCTGCACGGAAGCCTGACGCCGGGACGATTCGCCTACTTCCGCAAGGTGCTCGGCGAGACGGTCGGTCGTGACCACCGCGGACTCCGCGCCCTCGACGTCGGTTCGGGCGGCGGGTTCCTCGCGGAGGAGTTCACCCGCATCGGTTTCCGGGTGACGGGCATCGATCCGTCCCCGGTGTCGGTCGATACCGCGCGTCGGCACGCAGCCGGCTCGGCACTCGACATCGAGTACCGCATCGGGTCGGGCGAGCACCTGCCGGTGCCGGATGCCGCGTTCGACGTCGTCTACTGCTGCGACGTCCTCGAGCACGTGTCGGATCTGGACGGGGTGATCGCCGAGACGTCCCGTGCGCTGAAACCCGGCGGTCTGTACCTGTTCGACACCATCAACCGCACGTTCGCCAGCAAGCTCGTCGCGATCAAGATCATGCAGGAGTGGCGGATGACCCGGATGTTCGACACTCCCATCCACGACTGGTCGATGTGTATCCGTCCCGCGGAGCTGGCGCCGATCATGGAGCGGCACGGTCTGCGGCTCGGCGAGTTCGTCGGGCTCGGGCCGCGGTCGAAGAATCCTCTCCGGCTGCTCGACCTCGCCCGGGCAGGCGGAACACGGCTCAGTTACGGGGAGTTGAGCCGCCGGCTCGACTTCGGGCAGATCAGGAGCACGGCCATCTCCTACATGGGATTTGCGGTCAAGAATGGTGAAAGCCCGCCGCGACAACGCGACGGGCTTCCGGAGGGGCGTGGCTAGCTGTAGTCGTAGAAGCCCTTGCCGCTCTTCTTGCCGAGGTGTCCGGCGTCCACCTTGCGCTTGAGCAGCGTCGGGGGAGCGTAGTGCGGCTCGGCGAACTCCGCGTACAGCGACTCCGCCGCGGCGAGGGTGATGTCGAGGCCGACGGTGTCGATCAGCGTCAGCGGGCCCATCGGGTAGCCGCAGCCGCCCTTCATCGCCTCGTCGATGTCCTCGGCCGTGGCATAACCCGACTCGAGCATCCGGACCGCCGACGTGAGGTACGGGATGAGCAGCGCGTTCACGATGAAGCCCGCGCGGTCACCGGCCCGCACCGTCTTCTTGCGCAGTGTGTTCTTCGCGTAATCGGTGACCGCGAGGACGGTCTCCTCCGACGTGACCAGGCTGACCACGATCTCCACCAGCGGCATCACCGGCACCGGGTTGAAGAAGTGGACACCCACGACCTGCCCGGGACGCTGCGTGGCGTTGGCCATCTTGATCAGCGGGATGGACGACGTGTTGGACGCCAGGATGCCCGACGGCTTCACGATCTTGTCGAGCTTGCCGAAGATGTCGACCTTGAGCGACTCGATCTCCGGCGCCGCCTCGATCACGAGGTCGCGGTCCGCGAAGTCCTCGATAGCGAGGGTGACCCGCACGCGGGCGAGTGCGGCGTCCGCGGCGTCCTGGTCGAGCTTGCCCGCCTTGACCCCGCGAGCCAGGGACTTCTCGATCCGGGCCTGCGCGGCCTCGGCGAATTCCGGCTTGGTCTCGAGGATGAGAACCGAGCTGCCGGCCTTGATGCATACCTCGGCGATGCCGGCACCCATGGTGCCGCCGCCGATCACGCCTACTAGTTCCACAAATTCTCCTCACGTAGCCGTGCGCCTTTCTGGTAGCGGGAACTACCAAAAAGGCGCACGGGCGGCGTAGCCGCCTACTTCAACAGTGCACGCGACATCACGACGCGCTGGATCTGGTTGGTGCCTTCGTAGATCTGAGTGATCTTCGCATCACGCATCATCCGCTCGACAGGGAAGTCGGTGGTGTAGCCGGCGCCACCGAACAGCTGCACGGCGTCCGTGGTGACCTCCATCGCGACGTCGGAGGCGAAGCACTTGGCGGCCGCGGAGATGAAACCGAGGTTCTTCTCGCCGCGCTCGGCGCGCGCCGCGGAGGTGTAGACCATGAGGCGTGCGGCCTCGACCTTCATCGCCATGTCGGCGAGCATGAACTGCACGGCCTGGAAGTCGCTGATCGACTTGCCGAACTGCTTGCGGTCCTTGGTGTAGGCGAGAGCGGCGTCGAGGGCGCCCTGCGCGAGGCCGACTGCCTGCGCGCCGATGGTGGGACGGGTGTGGTCGAGCGTCTGCAGCGCCGTCTTGAAACCGGTGCCGGGCTCGCCGATGATGCGGTCGCCGGGGACCTTGCAGTTCTCGAAGTAGAGCTCCGCGGTGGGCGAACCCTTGATGCCGAGCTTCTTCTCCTTCGGTCCGACGACGAAGCCCTCGTCGTCCTCGTGGACCATGAACGCGGAGATGCCGTTGGCGCCCTTGTCGGCGTCGGTGACGGCCATGACGGTGTACCAGCTGGACTTGCCACCGTTGGTGATCCAGCACTTGGAGCCGTTGAGGATCCAGTCGTCGCCGTCGGCCTTGGCGCGGGTGCGCATGCCGGCGGCGTCCGAGCCGGCCTCACGCTCGGACAGAGCGTAGGACGCCATGGCCTCGCCGGACGCGAGCTGCGGCAGGACCTGCTGCTTGAGTTCTTCGGAGCCGTTGAGGATGAGGCCCATGGTGCCGAGCTTGTTGACGGCGGGGATCAGGGAGGAGGAGCCGCAGACGCGGGCGACCTCTTCGATCACGATGCAGGTGGCGACGGAGTCGGCTCCCTGGCCGTCGTATTCCTCGGGGACGTGGATGGCGTTGAACCCGGAGTTCACGAGGGCGACGCGGGCCTCCTCGGGGAAGCGCGCATCCTCGTCGACCTCCTTCGCGTAGGGTGCGATCTCCTTCTCGGAGAGCGCGCGGATCGCGGACCGAAGTTCATCGTGCTCTTCACCGAGCTTGAACAGATCGAAGTCCGGATTTCCGGCCATGGGGCGCTCCTTGCTGAGTCTCGACGGCACCGAGTCTGAATAGGCACTCCGTGCCAGGGTTGTTGTCGTTCAGGTGGGCCGCAATGTTCGTGGTGGGCAAACTTCTGCCACTACAGTGCAGTCAACCACGGCACTGAGTGCCAGTCAAGGGTGGGAGTCGTCACCCCGGCCGCTCAGCGTCGGCGCCGGGACAGCTGGGCCTGGATACGCCCGGTGATCTCGTCCACCGGCGTTCCCGGTGGGTACGACACCACCAGAACAGCGTCCTGGTCCTGCGTCGACGCCCCCGGAGCGACGCCGAACGTCCGGCGCACGTCGAGGAGGGCCCGTTCGAGTTCCTCGGCGGTGGCGTCGGGGTCGCCCTTGATCATGTTCCGGAGCAGGAAGTTGTGGCACGCGGTGACGGCGGCCGCGAATCCGATGACCTTCAGCACCGGTTCGGTGGGTACGACACCGCGCAGGTAGTCGACGAACAACCGCTCGTAGCGGAAGCCGGTGACGATCTCCCGGTCGCGCAGCGCGGGCACGCGCTGGACCACCTGGTATCGGCGAGCCGACAGCTCCCGATTCTCGCGAAACCTGTCGAAGACCAGGCCCGCCGTCCTGCAGACCGCCGCCCACGGGTCGTCGGAATCCGTCGACAGATAATCGCCTGCCTGCTGCAACAGCGATTCGTGATCGGCGAAGATCACGTCTTCCTTGGAGCGGAACTGGCGGAAGAACGTCCGCCGGGACACGCCCGCGGCCGACGCGATCTGCTCTACTGTCGTCGCCTCGTACCCGTTCTCGGAGAACAGCCGGATGGCCTGCGCCACGACGTGGACGCGGAAGTCCGCGGGATCGATGCCGGGTGTGTCGACGCGCTCGGTCATGAGGCCCAGTATCCATCGGCGGCATTGGGCGCGCAGTGCCCTGGACCCGGCGCGCCTTGCGGGCGGATACTCGAAACAGTGCGTCCGTCCTGGTAGGGCGGGGCGAGGTCGAGTTCGAGTGTGCCCTGGACAAGGTGAAGGACCCGTTCCGGGGGCGGGAGAAACGCGCCGCCCCGCGGACCTGCGTGTTCCGGGCGGCGGCGAACCGATTCCGCTCTCGGCGGCCCAGCGGGCCACCTGGTTCGCGCAGCAACTCGAACCGCAGGTTCCGATCTCCATCGCCCAGTACGTCGAGTTTCACGGTGCGCTCGACATCGACCTGCTCAAGCAGGAGACAGTGGAAGCGGCCCGTGAATTCGAATCGCCCTTCCTCAAGGTGTACGACGTCGAGGGCCGGCCGCTGCAGTACGTGGACTATCGGACGGACACGTCGATCGCGTACGTCGACTTCCGCGCGGACGAGGACCCCGTGGCGGCGGCGCACGAATGGATGGAACGTGACTACGTCACACCGCTCGACCTGAGCGCCGACCGGCTGGTGGAGACGTCGATCCTGCAGACCGGCGACACGCACTTCCTGTGGTACAGCAGGATTCACCACGTCGCCCTCGACGGTTACGGGGCCATGACGATGCTGCGCCGCATCGCGCACCGCTATTCCGCGAAAGTCGCGGGACGCGAACCGGATCCGAACCGGGCGGTGAGCCTGCGGCAGTTGTACGACATCGACAGCCGGTACCGCGCCTCCGAGCGTTTCGTGACCGATAGGGAGTACTGGGCGGGGCGGGTCGCCGGGCTCGAGGGCACCACGCTGGCGCGGACGGCGGGGCACGTGTCGGCCACCAGCACGGTGGAGAGTGCCATCCTCTCGGACGACGTTGTGGCCGTTCTCGATTCCCGCGACAGCCTGTCGGCGGCGACCATCATCGCGGCCGCGGCGTGCTACCTGTCGCGACGTACCGGCAGAACCGATGTGCTGGTGACCATTCCGGTGTCGGCGCGCACGACGGCGGTGCTGCGCAATTCCGGCGGCATGCTCGTCAACGTGGCCCCGATGCCCGTCAGCGTCCGGGCCGACGACACCGTCGCGGAACTGATCGAGAAGGTCCAGCGTGAGCTGGTCGCCGCACTGCGACACCAGCGGTGCAGCCTCGACGACATCCGCCGCGACGCGGGCGACACCGCGACGACGGCACTGTTCGGGCCGATGGTGAACGTTATGTTGTTCCGTCAGGAGGTCGCGCTGGGTTCGCTCCTCGGCGATTTCCACATCGTCACGTCGGGTCCGGTCGAGGACCTGCTGATCAACGTGTATCAGAGCGGCACCCCCACCAGGATCTTCGTGGACTTCCGCGCGAATCCCAGCCGCTACGAGGACGCGGAACTGCGGGAACACCATCAGCAGTTCGTCGAGTTGCTCGAGGAACTGGCCACCGCCGACCCGGCGTCCCGGGTGGGCAGCATCCACGAGCCCAGTTCCCGTACCGGCGAACGGCTTCTGCGCGAGGCGGCGGAAATCGAGTACTGGCGCCGCCAGCTGGACGGGTTGCCCGACCTCCTGCCGTTGCCCACCGACCGTCGGCGGCCCGCGAGGTTGTCGCAGGCGAGCGACCGGGTCACCGTGGTGGTACCGGGGGAGTTGCACCGCCGCGTGGCCGCACTGGCCGATGCCACCGGCACCACCGGCCGCACGGTGTTCCTGACGGCGCTGTCGATTCTGATCGGCAGGGTAACCGGTAGTAGCGACATCGCCGTCGGAACAGCCGTGGACGTGGGCGATCGCACGGACGCCGTGGTCGTGCGGTCACGGTACGCGGGCGAGGTGTCGTGCCGCGACTATCTGTCGCACGTCCGGGATGTCGCCACCGAGGCGGTGGCGCACACGGGTGTTCCGTTCGACCGTCTGGTGCGGGAGCTCGGCGTGTCGGCGTCGGACGCGTACGCACCGATCGTCCAGGTGCTGCTCGACACCCGAGCGCCCGGCTCCCGGGGTTCCACCGTCTCCGGCCTCGACCTGTGCGTGACCGTGATCGAAGCGGCCGACGAGTCGGGCGGTCTTGCGGGTGTCACCGTCGAATTCGGGTTCGCTGCAGATTTGTTCGACGTCCACACGATCCGGGTGGCCGCCGAGCGGTACCTCCGCATACTCGACGCGATGACGGCCGATCCGGAGGTTCCGGTCGGTGACATCGAGATCCTCTCCGCAGACGAACGTTCCGCACTGACGCCGGTTCGAGGCCGGCCGGGCCGGTCCGAGCGCACCCTGCCCGACCTCTTCGCGGACGCCGCGGCACTGGATCCGGCGGCGTCGGCGCTGTCGCGGCAGGGCGAGGAGTTGTCGTACCGAGAGTTGGACCGGTGGTCGACGCAGGTCGCGCGCATGCTGATCGATCGCGGGGTGGGACCGGAATCGTTCGTCGCGTTGGCGCTCCCGCGTTCGTTCCGGTCGGTGGCGTCCGTGTGGGCCGTCGCGAAGACCGGGGCGGCCTTCGTTCCGGTGGACCCGAACTACCCGGCCGATCGGATCGAATACATGCTCGCCGATTCGGGTGTGGTGCTGGGCCTGACGGAGGAATGGGCGCTCGGCCGCCTGCACGACTCGATTCCCTGGTGCGTGCTGGACGATCCGGACTTCCAGGCCGACTGCGCCGCCCGCTCCGACCGTCCGCTGACCGACTCCGACCGCATCCGGCCACTGCACCTCGGCAATGCCGCATACCTGATCTACACGTCCGGTTCGACGGGGCAGCCGAAGGGCGTCACAATCACCCACCGCGGGCTCGACAACTTCGCTGCCGACCAGCAGGAGAGGTTCGGGGCCACGAGATCGTCTCGGACGCTACACTTCTCGACCCCGAGCTTCGACGCGTCGGTGTTCGAGTACCTGCAGGCGTTCGGGGTGGGCGCGACGATGGTGGTGGTGCCGCCGTCCGCGTACGGGGGCTCGGAACTGGCCGACCTGCTGCGGTCGGAGCGTGTCACGCACGGCTTCGTCACCACCGCGGCGCTGGGCACGATCCCGCCGGATTCGCTGGGCGACTTCCTCGACGTGGTCGTGGGCGGTGAGGCCTGCCCGCCCGAACTGGTGGCCCGGTGGGCGCCGGACCGCAGGCTGCACAACGCCTACGGTCCCACCGAAACGACCATCATGGCGAACATCAGCGCACCGATGACCCCCGGTGACCCCATCACGCTGGGCGGGCCGCTCCGGGGCGTCGAGGAAGTGGTGCTCGACGCCCGGCTCCATCCGGTACCCGTCGGCGCGCCGGGCGAGCTGTACATCGCCGGTGCCGGTGTGGCGCGGGGCTATCACCGCCGGCCCGGTCTCACCGCGGCGCGGTTCGTCGCCGACCCGTACGGCCGGGGCCGCATGTACCGCACCGGTGACGTGGTGCGGTGGCGGCCCGACCACACGCTCGAGTACCTGCGGCGCAGCGACTTCCAGGTGAAGGTGCGGGGCTTCCGCATCGAGCTCGGTGAGATCGACGCGATGCTGCAGACGCAACCGGACGTGCGACTGGCCGTCACCATCGGCAGGCCGGGACCGTCCGGGGACACGGTCCTGGTCTCGTACGTCGTCCCGGCTCCAGGCAGGCCGATCGAGACGACGGAACTGCTGCGACAGGTGCGGAACCGGTTGCCGGCGTATATGGTTCCCTCTGTCGTCGTGGTGCTGGACGAGATTCCGCTGAACCCGGTGGGCAAGCTGGACCGTGCGGCGCTACCGGAACCGCGGTTCCTGTCCGCGGCCGCCGAGTTCAAGGCGCCTGCCGATCCGGTCGAGGAGTCGATCGCCGAGGTCTTCACCGAGGTCCTCGGCGTCGAGCGGATCAGTGTCGACGACAGCTTCTTCGACCTCGGCGGCAACTCTCTCGTGGCGACGCGGGTGATCGCGCGCGTCAACGCGGCACTCGGATCGGACGTGGGTGTGCGGGCGTTGTTCGAGGCGCCCACCGCCGAACTGCTGGCCGCGTACGTTCGCCGTGCGGGGACGGACCTCGTGGACCGACCGCCTCTGATCGTCGGGGAGCGGCCCGAGCGGATCCCGTTGTCGCTGGCGCAGCAACGGATGTGGTTCATCAACCAGTTCGACACGTCGTCGGTGGCGTACAACATCCCGATGGCCGTGCGCCTCACCGGACCCTTGGACGCGGACACGCTGCTTGCCGCGGTGGGGGACGTGATCGAACGGCACGAGTCGTTGCGCACCGTGTATCCCGCGTCGCAGGACGGCCCGTACCAGGTGATCGTGGATGTCGCAGAGGTCGTCCCCGATCTCACCCCGCAGGTCGACGGCGACGAGTCGCTGCACGAGAGGATCGGGGCCCTCCTCGCGGGCGGGTTCGACGTGAGCGCGAAGGTCCCGCTGCGCGCGTCGCTGTTGTGGACCGGACCCGACGAACACGTGCTGGTCATCGTGGTGCATCACATCGCCGCCGACGGGGCGTCGCTCGCGCCGCTGGCCCGAGACCTGATGGTCGCCTACTCTGCGCGCCGGTCCGGGACGCCGCCGAGCTGGGAGCCGCTGCCCGTGCAGTACGCCGACTTCAGCGTGTGGCAGCGTCGCCTTCTCGGCAGTGCCGAGGACGCAAACAGCCTCATGTCCCGGCAGTTGCAGTACTGGCGCGGTGTGCTGGCCGAACTCCCGGAGGTCAGCGCCCTGCCACTCGACCGGAACAGGCCGGCCGCCCGCTCGCTCGAGGGTGCGACCGCGGCGTTCTCGATCGACGCGGGCCTGCACCGGCAACTGCTCCTTCTCGCGCGTGAGCACCACGCGACGCTGTTCATGGTGATGCACGCGGCGCTGGCCGTGCTGCTGTCGAGGATGTCCGGGTCGGGTGACGTCGCCATCGGCACACCGATCGCGGGTCGCGGTGAGGCGGCGCTGGACGACCTCGTCGGGATGTTCGTCAACACGCTGGTGCTGCGGACCCCGGTGGAGCCGGGAGAGGTGTTCACCGACGTGCTGGCCCGGGCCCGCGACGTGGATCTGGGCGCGTTCGGGCACACGGACGTTCCGTTCGAGAGCGTCGTCGACGAGCTGGCTCCGGGCCGGTCGACGTCCCACTCGCCGCTGTTCCAGGTGCTGCTCGAATTCCAGAACACCGTGCGCGCCCATCTCGAACTGCCGGGCCTGACCGTCGATGCGGTCGACGTCGACCCGGGGGTCGCGAAATTCGACCTGCAGCTGTCGCTCGCCGAATACCACGACGAGAAGGGCACCGCCGCAGGGATGTCCGCCGCCTTCCGGTACGCGACGGACGTGTTCGACCGGACGTCGGTGGAGGGATTCGGGGAACGCTTCGTCCGGGTGCTGCGGGCGGTGGTCGACGACCCGGCGGCGGTGGTGGGGGACATTCCGGTTCTCGGTGCGGTCGAGCGCGACCTGGTGCTGGACCGGTGGAACCGCGAGGGTGTCACCGCCGACGCGCAGACCGTGGTCGAGTTGTTCGCGCGGGTGGCCACGGCGACCCCGGACGCCACCGCGATCGTGTGCGGCGACGAGACGCTGACCTACGGCGAACTGGACGAGCAGGCGAACCGGTTGGCACGGTTGCTGATCGCCGAGGGTGTGGGAACCGAGTCGCTGGTCGCGGTGATGGTGGATCGCACGCCTGCGCTCGTGGTGACGTTGCTGGCGGTGCTCGCCGCCGGTGGCGGGTACGTGCCGGTCGACACCAGCTATCCCGCCGAGCGGGTGGCAGCGATGTTCGAGGACGCGCGACCCGTCTGCGCCGTGGTGAGCGCGGACTTCGCGTCGCTGGCACCGGCCGGAATTCCGGTGGTGGCGATCGACGATCCGGCGACGGCCGGTGCGGTGGCGGAACTGTCCGGGTTGCCGGTCACCGACTCGGACCGGTTGCGGCCGCTGTGGGCCGACGCCGTCGCGTACGTCATCTTCACGTCGGGGTCGACCGGGCGGCCGAAAGGCGTCCAGGTGTCCCATCGGTGCGTCGTCACGCTGCTCGCCAACACCCGGGAGCTGTTCGGGTTCGACTCGTCCGACGTGTGGACGCTGTTCCACTCGTACGCTTTCGACTTCTCCGTCTGGGAACTGTGGGGTGCGCTCGTCCACGGTGGCCGGCTGGTGCTGGTCGACTACTTCACCGCGCGGTCGCCGGAGACGTTCCTCGAACTGCTGCGCCGGGAACGGGTGACGGTGCTGAACCAGACCCCGACGGCGTTCTACCAGCTGACGGAGGCCGATCGTGCGGCGAATGCCGTCGAAGACACGGGCGGAACGCCACTGTCATTGCGGCACGTGATCTTCGGCGGCGAAGCCCTCGACGTGGGGCAACTGGAGCGGTGGTACACCCGGCACGACGACCGAGCCCCCGTACTGGTGAACATGTACGGCATCACCGAGACCACGGTGCACGTCAGCTTTCTCGCCCTCGACCGCGCGCTGGCGGCGTCCGTACCGGGCTCGGTGATCGGCGGCGGACTCCCCGGTCTGCGCGTCTACGTCCTCGACGCCCGGCTGCATCCGGTGCCGCCCGGGGTGGTGGGCGAGCTGTACGTGTCGGGCGACCAGGTGACTCGCGGCTACATCGGCAGGCAGGGGTTGACCGCGACGCGTTTCGTCGCCGACCCGTTCGACCACCACCGGGCGGGGGCGCGCATGTACCGGTCGGGCGACGTCGTGAAGTGGGGTGCGGGCGGTCGGCTCGAGTACGTGGGGCGCAGCGACTTCCAGGTGCAGCTGCGCGGGTTCCGGGTGGAACTCGGCGAAGTGGAGGCGGCGCTGGCCGCGTGCACCGGGGTGGCGCAGTCGGTGGTCGTGGTGCGCGGCGACGACCGGGACGGCGACCGGCTGGTGGGCTACGTGGTCCCGGAGACGGGTGCCGATGTCGACGCGGCGGCGGTACTCGACGCGGTCGGGGCCAGCGTTCCGTCGTACATGGTGCCGGCCGCGGTCGTGGTGATCGAGGCCCTGCCCCTGACGATCAACGGCAAACTCGACCGGAAAGCGCTGCCCGAAGCGGACTTCGGCACATCGACGGTGGGTTTCGTCGCCCCGCGCAACCCGGTCGAGGAAATCGTCGCCGCCGTGTTCGCCGATCTGCTCGGCAGCGTCCGGGTGGGGGCGAACGACAACTTCTTCGCACTCGGCGGGAACTCGCTGACCGCGACCCGGCTCGTCGCCCGCGTCAACGCCGCGGTCGGCGACCGACTGGGCGTGCGGGATGTGTTCGACGCCCCCACCGTCGCCGGGTTGGCCGCCCGCGCCGAGGCCGGGGACTCCCGCCCGGAATCCCGGCCGGCGCCGGCCCCGCGGGATCCGTCGCGGGAGGTCCCCGTCTCGCTCGCAGGGCAGCGGATGTGGTTCATCAACCAGTTCGACACGGCCAGTTCGGCGTACAATGTCGCGATCGCACTCCGCCTCGCCGGCACGCTCGACGCGCAGGCACTGGAGACGGCTGTCGCCGACCTCGTCGAGCGCCACGAGTCCCTCCGCACCGTCTTCCCCCTCACCGACAGCGGTCCGAGGCAGGTGATCCTCCCTGCGGAGAACGTGGCACCCGCTCTCACACCGCACGCCGTCGGGTCGGCGGACCTCGACGCGGAACTGCACCGCCTGCTCTCCGCAGGGTTCGACGTGACGACGGAGGCACCGGTGCGGGCCCGGCTGTTCGGGTTGGACGCGCACGAGCACGTGCTGGCCGTGGTCGTGCACCACATCGCGGCGGACGGCTTCTCGATGGTTCCGCTCGCCCGCGACGTCTTGTCGGCGTACACCGCACGGCGCCGCGGCGTCGCGCCGGACTGGACCCCGCTTCCCGTGCAGTACGCCGACTACACACTGTGGCAACGAGACTGGCTCGGCGGCGAAGACGAAGACGGTTCGCCGCTCGCCCGCCAGCTCGACTACTGGACCGCGACGCTGGCCGACCTCCCGGATGTGCTGGAACTGCCGACGGACCGGCCCCGCCCGGCCGCCCGCACCCTGGGTGCAGGCCGCGTCGAGTTCGAGATCGACCCGGACCTCCACCGGAGCGTCGTGCAGCTCGCACGCAGGCACGGATCGACCGTGTTCATGGCCATGCATTCCGCGCTGGCGGTCCTGCTGTCGCGGCTGAGCGCGTCGGCCGACATCGCCGTGGGGACACCCATCGCGGGACGCGGCGAGGCCGAACTCGACGACCTGGTCGGGATGTTCGTGAACACCCTCGTGCTCCGCACCCCCGTCGACGGTGCCCGCACGTTCGCCGAGCTGCTCGCCCAGGTCCGCGAGGCCGATCTCGGGGCGTTCACGCACGCGGACGTCCCGTTCGAACGCGTCGTGGAGAGCCTGCGGCCCTCCCGTTCGACGGCGTACTCACCGCTGTTCCAGGTGATGCTCGAATTCCAGAACACCGAGCGCCCCGAGCTGGAGCTGCCCGGCCTCCACGTCGAACCCCTCGACCTCGCGTTCGACACGATCAACTTCGACCTGCAGCTGACCCTGCGGGAGAACGTCGACGCCGAAGGACATCCCGCGGGCATCAGCGCGGCGCTGGGGTACGCCACCGACATCTTCGACGCGGACACGGTGGCCGCGTTCGCCGAGCGTCTGGTCCGGATCCTGGGCGCCGTCACCGAGTCGCAGGACGCCCCGGTCGGCGACGTCGACGTCCTCGGCGCCGGCGAGCGGGTCGCACTGACGTCCGCGAGCGGGGGCCCGGGAGTGGCCGCTCGGACGCTGCCGCAGTTGCTGACGGCCGTCACCGCCGCGGACCCGGACGCCGCGGCGCTGTCCTTCGAGGGACGTCAGGTGTCCTACCGGGACCTCGACGAGTGGTCGAACCGGCTCGCCCGGCTCCTGATCGAGCGCGGCGTCGGCCCGGAACAGGTGGTGGCTCTGGCACTGCCGCGGTCGGTCGAATCCGTGCTGGCCGTGTGGTCGGTGGCCAAGACCGGGGCCGCGTTCCTGCCGGTCGACCCGAACCATCCGGCCGAGCGCATCGAATACATGCTCGGCGACTCGGGCGCCGTCGCCGGTCTCACCACGGCCGCGCTGCGGTCTGCCCTTCCCGCGTCGATCCCGTGGCTGGTGCCGGGCGACCCCGGGACCGAGGCCGAGCTGGCGCTGCTCCCGGCGGCGGCGGTGACCGACACCGACCGGACGTCGGCGTTGCACGTGGACCATCCCGCGTACGTGATCTACACGTCGGGATCGACGGGCAGGCCGAAGGGTGTGGTGACCACGCACCGCGGCCTGGCGAATTTCGCTGCGACGGAGCAGAACACGTTCGGTACCACCGCGGCGTCCCGGACCCTGCACTTCGCGTCGCCGAGCTTCGACGCCTCGGTGCTGGAGTTGATGCTGGCGGTGGGTCCGGGCGCGACGATGGTGATCGCGTCGCCGTCCGTCTACGGCGGCGACGAGCTGGCGGATCTGCTGCTGCGCGAGCGGGTCACGCATTGCTTCGTCACCCCGGCGGCGCTCGCCTCGGTCGATCCCGCCGGCCTCGAGAGCGTGCAGTGCGTGGTGACCGGCGGCGAGGCCTGCCCGCCGGAACTGGTGGCCCGCTGGGCGCCGGGCCGGGCCATGTTCGATGCGTACGGTCCGACCGAGTCGACCGTCGTGTCGAGCATCAGCACCCCGCTGGCGCCGGGCGAACCGGTCACGATCGGCGCGCCGACGCTCGGGTTCACTGAGGCGGTCCTCGATCAGCGGCTGCATCCCGTACCGGCGGGGGTCGCGGGGGAGCTGTACCTCGCCGGGCCGGCGCTCGCGCGCGGCTATCACGGCAGGTACTCGCTCACCGCGGAACGCTTCGTGGCCAACCCCTTCGGGCCGGCGGGCAGCCGGATGTACCGGACCGGCGACCTCGTGCGCTGGACGGCGGACGGGCAACTCGACTACCTCGGGCGCACCGACTTCCAGGTGAAGATCCGCGGATTCCGGATCGAGCTCGGCGAGATCGAGTCGGCGCTGCTCGCACATGGCGACGTGGCGGCGGCGGTCGCCGACGTGCGCCGGGACGAACGCTCCGGCGACCGGCTGATCGGGTACGTGGTACCCGAACCCGGAGCGGACATCGATCCGGGTGTGGTCCTGCAGTTCGCGGGCACGCGGCTCGCGTCGTACATGGTGCCCGCCGCCGTCGTGGTGATCGCCGCGCTCCCGGTGACGGTCCACGGCAAGCTCGACCGGAAGGCGCTGCCGGAACCGGACTTCGGTGTCGCCGTCACCGACAGTCGCCCGCCGCGCACCGAGACGGAGGCGCTGCTCGCCGGCCTGTTCCAGGATGTACTGGGACTCGAGTCGGTGGGGGTGGACGATTCGTTCTTCGCGCTGGGCGGCGACAGCATCATGTCGATTCAACTGGTGGCACGCGCGAAGGCCGCGGGTCTGATCCTCTCCCCGCGGGACGTGTTCGAGCGCAGGACCGTTGCCGGTCTCGCCGAGGTGGCCCACTACGAGCGGGCGGATGCCGTGGTGCTGGAGGAACTGCCCGGCGGTGGCGTCGGCCCGGTTCCGCTGACGCCCGTCGTCGCGTGGATGCTGGGGCGCAGCGGTGGCCGGCTGGACCGGTTCTCCCAGGCGGTGCTGGTCACCGCGCCGCCCCGGCTCACCCGTGACGGCCTCGTCGCCGCCGTCGACGTGGTGCTGGACCGCCACGACATGCTCCGCGCGCAGTTCGCCGTCGACGAGGCGGGGCAGTGGGCGATGATGGTGCTGCCGACCGGATCGGTGCCTGCCGATGCGCTGATCCATCACGTGCCCGTGACGTCGTTCGACGCAGGCGACTTCGATGCGGTGGCGAGAGCGGAACTGAACGGGGCGGCGGACCGCCTGGACCCGGCCTCGGCCAGCATGGTGCAGGTGCTCTGGTTCGACGGTCCCGGCGGGCAGGGGCGGGTGCTGCTGGTCGCGCATCATCTCGTGGTCGACGGCGTGTCGTGGCGGATCCTGATCGCGGATCTGGCAGCGGCCCACTCTCGCGTCGCCGAGGGTCTGCCCGCCGCGCTGCCTGCCGTGGGGACGTCGATGCGGCGGTGGTCGCACGGACTCACCGATGCCGCGGGGGCCCGTCGCGCCGAAGCGGGGCGGTGGCAGTCGATCCTGGACGGTCCCGATCCGAGCCTCGGCTCCCGGCCGCTGGATCCGGCCGCCGACGTCGATGCGACGACGGGCCGCGTCACCGTGGAAGTACCCGCACACGTCACGGAGGCACTCCTCACCACACTGCCCGCGGCCTTCCACGGCACCGTCGGCGACGGTCTTCTCACCGCGCTCACACTGGCGATGATTCGGTGGCGGCGGCAGCGTGGGATCGAGACGGCCGACGTGCTGATCAACCTCGAGGGGCACGGACGCGAAGACCACGTCGTGCCCGGCGCCGACCTGTCGCGCACCGTCGGGTGGTTCACCACACTGTTCCCGGCGCGACTCGACCTCACCGGCATCGGCGTCGACGCCGCCCTCGCCGGAGACGACGCGGCCGGGTCCGCGATCAAGGCGATCAAGGAACAACTCCTCGCCATCCCCGACCACGGGATCGGTTACGGGATGCTGCGCTACCTGGATCCGGTCAGCTCGGAGGCATTGGGCCGACGCCGGCCACCGCAGGTGAGTTTCAACTATCTCGGCCGGGTGGCGACGAGCGCGGGCGACGTGCCCTGGCTGCCCGTCGCCGGCAGCGGGGACCTCGGCGGAACCCAGAACTACGACATGCCCGCCGCCTGGGTGGTGGACGTCAACGCTGCCACCACCGTCCGGGACGGCGCTCCGGTGCTTACGGCGACGTGGTCGTATCCCACCGGTGTGCTGGCCGCCGAGGACGTGGAAGAGCTGTCCGCACTGTGGGTTCGGGGACTCACCGCCCTGGCCGAGCACGCGAGCCGTCCGGGCGCCGGCGGGCTGACGCCGTCCGACCTCGATCTGGTGTCCGTCGGGCAGGCCGACATCGACCGGCTCGAGAGCACCTACCCGGACCTCGCCGACATCTGGCCGCTGTCACCGCTGCAGGCGGGTCTGCTGTTCCACGCGCAGCTGTCCGAGCATCGCCTCGACGCCTATCAGGTGCAGCTGGTCCTCGACCTCCGCGGCACCGTCGACTCCCTGAGGCTCCGCCGCGCCGCACAGGGCCTGCTCGACCGGCACGCGAACCTTCGGGTGGCGTTCGCCGACACCGGCGGCGGACCGGTCCAGGTGGTACTCGACCGGGCGACCGCGCCGTGGACCGACGTCGACCTGTCGCAGCTCGACGACACCCGGCTCGCCGCGGAGGCGGCGGCACTCGTCGCGGCCGACCGCGCCGTCCCGTTCGAGATGTCCGAGGCGCCGTTGCTCCGATTCACGTTGCTGCGCACCGCACCCGACCGGTACCGGCTGGTCGTGACCCATCACCATATCCTCCTCGACGGATGGTCGACGCCACTGGTGATCACGGACCTGCTGATCCTCTACGCCACGGACGGCGACACGACGGCCCTTCCCCGCGTCACGTCTTACCGCGACTACCTGCAGTGGATCGGCAGGCAGGACCACGAACGCTCCACGGCCGCGTGGGTATCCGCCCTCGCCGGCTCGGACGAGCCGACGTTCGTGGCACCCTCGGCGCGCGGCGAGCAGAGCTTCGCCGAACCCGAGGACGTGCGTCTCGACGTGGGCGAGGAGAAGACCCGGGCGCTCGAGGCCCTCGCGCGGGAGCGCGGGCTGACGATGAACACCCTCGTCCAGGTGGCGTGGGGGCTGGTGCTGACCACGCTCGGCACACGCGAGGACGTGGTTTTCGGGGCCACGGTGTCTGGTCGCCCACCGGGAGTCGCCGGCATCGAGTCGATGGTCGGGCTGTTCATCAACACGGTGCCCGTCCGGCTGCGCCTGCGCCGTGAGGAGACGCTCGCGGAACTGCTGCAGCATTTCCAGCGCGAACAGTCCGCCCTCCTCGACCACCACTACGTGGGACTCACCGAAATCCAGCGCGCCGTGGGCGAGGGCGCCGCGTTCGACACGCTGACCGTGTTCGAGTCGTATCCGGTGGACCGCATGGGATTGTCGGAAGACACCGACATCGACGGCATGCACGTCGCCGGGATCGAGGGGATCGACTCCACCCACTACCCGTTCACCCTGATGGCGCACCTCGACACCGGCCTGCACCTGCGACTGCGGTACCAGCCGAACGTCTTCCAGAGCGAGTTCGCGGAGTCGGTGGCGGCCCGCGTCGCGCGCGTCGTGCAGATCCTGCTGTCGGACATCGACACACCCATCGCCCACCTCACCCTGCTGTCGGAGGCTGAACTTCAGGAGTACACCGCGGTGTCCGGGGCCCCCGCCGGGCCGCCGAAGACCCTGCCCGAGATTCTCACAGCCTCGGCCGGGAACCGGCCGGAGGCGCCCGCGCTCGTCTGCGACGGACGCGAGACGAGCTACCGCGAGCTCGACGAGCGGTCGAGTGCGCTGGCCCGCGTCCTCATCGAACGCGGTGCCGGGCCGGAGACGTTCGTGGCGCTCGGGCTACCCCGATCACGGGAATCGGTGCTGGCGGTGTGGGCGGTCGCGAAAGCGGGCGCGGCGTTCGTGCCCGTCGACCCGAACTATCCCGCCGACCGCATTGAGCACATGCTGACCGATTCCGGTGCGGCACTGGGTGTGACGATGTCGGCTCACCGGCACCGGTTGCCCGGCTCCGTGCCGTGGCTGGTGCTGGACGATCCAGTCTTCGACGGCACGTGGGCCGCCGCATCGCCGGTCCGCGTCACCGATCTGGACCGCCGGTCGGTGCTCGACGTCGACCACGCCGCGTACGCGATCTACACGTCCGGGTCGACCGGCAGGCCGAAGGGCGTCGTCGTCACCCACCGCGGTCTGGCGAACCTGCTCACCGAGCAGACCGAGCACTACACCGTGTCGCCCGCCGCCCGGTGCCTCCACATCTGTTCACCCAGTTTCGACGTGTCGATACTCGAGCTCGTCCAGTCGTGTGCCGCGGGTGCGACGCTCGTCATCGCTCCCCCCGACGTCTACGGCGGTGCGGAACTGGCGGCGCTGCTGCGGCGCGAACGCGTCACCCACGCCTGCATCACCCCGGCCGTCCTGGCCACCGTGGAGCGCGACGGCATCGAGCACCTCGAGGCGCTCGTCGTGGCCGGCGACGCCGTCGGCGACGAACTGGTCGCCGCGTGGGGTGCGGATCGGTTGATGTTCAACGGCTACGGCCCCACCGAGGCCACCATCCTCACCACGTTCAGCCGGCCGATGAGACCGGGCGCGCCGGTCACCATCGGTGGCCCCGTTCGCGGCATCGCGCTGTCGGTCCTCGACGCGCGGCTGCAGCCCGTTCCGGCCGGGGTGCCCGGCGAGTTGTACATCGCGGGACCGGCGCTGGCCCGCGGATACCACCGGCGGCCCGCGCTCACCGCGGAGCGGTTCGTCGCCGACCCCTACGGCGGCGGCCGGATGTACCGCACGGGCGACGTCGTGCGGTGGCGTCGCGACCACACCCTCGAGTACCTCGGGCGCAGCGACTTCCAGGTGAAGATCCGCGGTCAGCGCGTCGAACTGGGGGAGATCGATTCCGTTCTCACCACCCACCCACACCTCGACTTCGCCGCGACCCTCGGCAGGCCGGGACC
This sequence comes from Rhodococcus sp. NPDC059968, assembly GCF_042738615.1. Taxonomy (NCBI): domain Bacteria; kingdom Bacillati; phylum Actinomycetota; class Actinomycetes; order Mycobacteriales; family Nocardiaceae; genus Rhodococcus; species Rhodococcus sp. NPDC059968. The sequence continues at coordinate 40,258 of NZ_JBHWUE010000030.1, read as the reverse complement.
GCTGGGGGACACGGCGCTGGTGTCGTACGTGCTGCCGCACGACGGCGAGGAGGTGGCGGCGCCGGACGTGCTCGCGTTCGCGGGCCGGATCCTGCCCAAGTACATGGTGCCCGCCGCGGTGGTCGTCCTCGACGAGATTCCGCTGACCCCCGTCGGCAAGCTCGACCGGAAAGCCCTTCCCGCACCGGAATTCACGTCGGCGACCATCGGGTACCGGGCGCCCACCACTCCGGTCGAGGAGGCCGTCGCGCAGGTGTTCGCCGACGTGCTCGGTGCCCCGCGCGTCGGTGCGGACGACAGCTTCTTCGAACTCGGCGGCGACTCGCTCAGCGCCACCCGGGCGGTCGCGCGCATCAACTCCGCCCTCGACGCCGGGATCGGCGTGGCCGCATTGTTCGACGCGCCCGTGGTCGCCGATCTGGCGGTCCGGATCGACTCGGCCGCGACGGCGGCCACCCCGTCGGTGGCACTGACCGCCCGACCGCGCCCCGACCGGATCCCGTTGTCGCTGGCGCAGCAACGCATGTGGTTCGTCAACCAGTTCGACACGTCCTCGCCCGCCTACAACATCCCGATCGCCCTGCGACTGACCGGCGCCCTCGATCACGCCGCCCTGCTCGCGGCGGTCGGCGACGTCGTCGAGCGGCACGAATCGCTGCGCACCGTGTTTCCCGGGTCGGTCGACGGACCGCACCAGGTGATCGTCGATCCCGGGCGGGCCACCCCCGGCCTCGATCCGGTGGCCGTCGCCGGTGAGCGTGCCCTGCGGGACGCGCTCGCAGTCCTGGTCGGCGCCGGTTTCGATGTGAGCGACGAGATCCCGTTCCGCGCCCGGCTGTTCGAGTTTGGGCCGGAGCAGCACGTCCTGGCCATCGTCGTGCACCACATCGCCGCCGACGGGTTCTCCATGCTGCCGCTGGCCCGCGACGTCATGCTGGCGTACACGGCCCGGACCGTGGGTGAGACGCCCGGGTGGACCCCGCTGCCGGTGCAGTACGCCGACTACAGCGTGTGGCAGCGGGACTTCCTCGGTGCGGTGGACGATCCGGACTCGGTGCTGTCGAGGCAGCTGGGCTACTGGACGGACACCCTGTCCGGTGCGCCCGAGGTGCTGCAGATCCCGGTCGACCGGCCGCGCCCCGTCCAGCGGTCGTACCGGGGGGGCGTCGTCGAGTTCGACGTGCCGGCCCGGCTGCACCGGGCGTTGAACACGATCGCGGCCCAGCATAATTCGACACTGTTCATGGCGGTCCACGCGGCGTTCGCCGTCCTGCTGTCCCGGTTGTCGGGCACGGACGACGTCACGATGGGAACGCCCGTCGCCGGTCGCGGGCAGGCGGTGCTCGACGACGTGGTGGGTATGTTCGTCAATACGCTCGTCCTGCGGACGGTGGTGGATCCGCGGGCGTCGTTCGGTGAGGTACTGACCGCGGTCCGGGCCGCCGACCTCGGTGCGTTCGAGCACGCGGACATCCCGTTCGAGCGGCTGGTCGATCATCTCGCCCCCGAACGATCCACCGCGCACACCCCGCTGTTCCAGGTGCTCATCGAGTTCCGGAACGCGGAGGGTACCCACCTCGAACTGCCCGGACTCACCGTCGACTCGCTCGACGTGGACCTCGGCGTCGCGAAGTTCGACCTGGAACTGAGCCTCGCCGAACGGATCGACGCGGACGGCGCACCCGCCGGACTCGCTGCCGGACTGCGGTTCGCGACGGACGTGCTCGATCGCGACACCGTCGCCCGGTTCGGGGAGCGGTTCCTCCGGGTGCTCGAGTCGGTCGCCGCTGCGACGGAGCTCCCGGTGGGCGACATCGAGATCCTGGACACGGTGGAGCTGGACCTCGTGCTGCCGGCGTTCGCCGAGCCCGCCGTACCGGACGCGACCCTGGCGGAACTGTTCGAGCAGGCCGCGCAGCGGTCCCACCACGAGACGGCCGTCGTGTGCGAAGGCGTCTCGCTCACCTACGACGAGCTGGACACCCGGGCGAATCGTCTGGCGCGGTTGCTGATCGCGCGGGGCGCCGGCCCCGAGACCCTGGTGGCCGTCGCCGCGGCGCGGTCGGTGGATCTGGTGGTGGCGCTGCTCGCGGTGGTGAAGTCGGGCGCCGGTTATGTGCCCGTGGACGTCACGTACCCGGCGGAGCGGCTCGCGTTCGTGTTCGCCGACGCCCGGCCGGTGTGTGTGCTGACCACCGAGGCCGAATCCGGCGCGGTCCGGGCGAGCGGGGTCCCGCTCCTGCTCGTGGACAGCGCGGAGACGGCGGCCGAACTCGACCGTACGTCGCCGCTGCCGGTGACCGACGGCGACCGGACCGGGCCGTTGCGCCCGGACTCGGTGGCGTACGTCATCTACACGTCAGGCTCGACGGGGCAGCCGAAAGGCGTTCAGGTGGCGCACCGCAACGTCGTCACCCTGTTCGCGGACACGCAGCCGCTGTTCCGGTTCGACGCCTCCGACGTGTGGACCATGTTCCACTCGGCGGCGTTCGACTTCTCCGTCTGGGAGCTGTGGGGTGCGCTGCTCCACGGCGGCCGACTGGTGGTGGTCGACTACTTCACGACCCGCTCACCCGACATGTTCCTGCGACTGCTCCGGGACGAGAACGTCACCGTCCTGAATCAGACCCCCACCGCCTTCTACCAACTCGCCGAGGCGGACCGGGTCGCCGGCGCCGCCGAACTCGCCCTCCGCGTAGTGGTGTTCGGTGGCGAGGCCCTCGACCTGGGGCAGCTCACCCGCTGGTACACGCGGCGCGTTGACACCGCCCCGGCGCTGGTGAACATGTACGGCATCACGGAAACCACCGTGCACGTCAGTCACCTGCCGCTGGACGAGGAACTCGCCGCGTCCGCGTCGGCCTCCGTGATCGGCCGGGCACTGCCCGGACTGCGCGTGTACGTGCTCGACTCCCGCCTGCACCCGGTGCCGCCGGGAGTGGTCGGGGAACTCTATGTGTCGGGCGCGCAGGTGTCCCGGGGTTATCTGGGCCGGTTCACGCTCACGTCGACCCGGTTCGTGGCCGACCCGCACACACCCGGTTCGCGGATGTACCGGTCCGGCGACCTCGGCCGGTGGAACGCGGACGGCCAGCTGGAATATCTGGGCCGCAACGACTTCCAGGTTCAGGTCAAGGGCTTCCGCATCGAGCTCGGAGAGGTGGAATCGGCGCTCCTCGCCTGCGACGGCGTGGCGCAGTCGGTGGTGCTGGCGCGGCGCGAACGACTGGTGGGCTACGTGGTGCCCGAGGCGGGCCGGGTGCTGGACCCGGCCGGAATCGTCGACGCGGTCGCCGGCCGGCTGGCGGCGCACATGGTGCCCGCGGCCGTGGTGGTACTGGACGCCCTGCCCCTCACCGTGAACGGCAAACTCGACCGCCGGGCGCTGCCCGAACCGGACTTCGGACGGCAGGTGTCGCTCGGCCGCGCACCCGCCACGGAGACGGAGCGGATCCTCGCAGGCCTGTTCGCCGAGGTGCTCGGCCTCGAATCGGTGGGCGTCGACGATTCGTTCTTCGGGGTGGGCGGCGACTCCATCATGTCGATTCAGCTCGTCACCCGGGCGAAGGCGTCCGGGGTGGTGATCACCCCGCGGGACGTGTTCGAACGCAAGACGGTTGCCGCACTCGCGGAGGTCGCGACCGCGGGGGAGCAGACGGTCACGCTGGAGGAGTTGCCCGGCGGCGGCGTCGGCGAACTCCACCTGACCCCGATCGTGCACTGGATGCTGGGCAGGGACGGTAATTTCCGGCGGTACTCGCAGGCCGCGCTGTTCACCACCCCCGCCGCACTGGACGAGGACACGCTGACGGCGGCGATGCAGGCAGTCCTGGACCGGCACGACATGCTGCGCGCCCGGCTGTACCGCAGCGACCGGGCCGAGTTCGGCGCGGCGATGGCGGTCGCGCCCCCCGGCTGGGTGCGGGCGACCGCGGTGGTGCGCACGGTGTCACTCGACGCCGCGGACTCGTTCACCGAGGTTGCGTCCCGCGAACTGGACGCGGCCACGGGCCGGCTGGACCCGGAGTCGGGTGTCATGGTGCAGGCGGTGTGGTTCGCGAGCAGCGCGACACCGGCCGCCCCGGGACGGCTGCTGATCGTCGCCCATCACGTGGTGGTCGACGGGGTGTCGTGGCGCATCCTCGTCCCCGATCTCGCCCTCGCCTGCGCTCAGGTGCTGTCGGGCGAGCCGCCGACCCTGCCCGGCACCGGCACGTCGATGCGCCGGTGGGCGCACGCCCTCACGGACGTGGCGCGGGAACCCTCTCGCACAGCCGAACTCGACCTGTGGCGGCGGATGCTCGACACCCCGGACCCACCGCTCGGGTCGCGGCCCCTCACCGCAACCGACATCCAGACCTCCGACGTCGAGGTCCGGATTCCCGTCGAGGTGACCGAGGCGCTGCTGACGACGCTTCCACAGGCCTTCCACGGGAGTGTCGGCGACGGACTGCTGACGGCGCTGGCGTTGGCGCTCGTCCGCTGGCGCCGGGCGCGGGGGATCGAATCCTCCGGCGCGCTGGTGAATCTCGAGGGGCATGGTCGTGAGGAGCAGGTGGTTCCGGGCGCCGATCTCGCCCGCACCGTCGGCTGGTTCACCACGATCTTCCCGGTGGGCCTGGACCTGAGCGGCGTGGACGTCGACGACGCGTTCGCCGCCGGCCCCGCCGCCGGTGCCGCGGTCAAGGCCGTGAAGGAGCGGTTGCAGTCGATCCCCGACCACGGCATCGGGTTCGGGCTGCTCCGTTACCTCGACGCCGAGACGGCTCCCGAACTCGCGGCCCTGCCGAGCGCGCAGGTGAGCTTCAACTACCTCGGCAGGCTCGGTTCAGGTTCCGCGCCGGACGGCGACTGGACGCCGGTCTCCGACGCGGGGCTCGCCGCCGCCGCACACTTCGGGCTGCCCGTGGCGGCCGTCGTCGACGTGAACGCCAGGACCACCGACACCGCCGCCGGTCCCGAACTCACCGCCACATGGTCGTTTCCCGTCGGGGTGATCGCCGCCGACGACGTCGGCGAACTCGCGGGGCTGTGGGCCGGCGCGCTCGAGGCCCTCACCGCGCACGCCCGGTCCGGTGGCGGCGGCTTCACCCCGTCCGACCTGAACCTCGTCCGGCTCGGGCAGAGCGCGATCGACGACCTCGAGCGCCGCTACCCGGCGATGACCGACGTCTGGCCGTTGTCGCCGCTGCAGGCGGGCATGCTGTTCCACGCCGAACTGGCCGACGAATCGGTGGACGCCTACCTCGTCCAGCTGATTCTCGACCTCGGCGGCGACGTCGATGCCGCACGACTGCGCCGGGCCGCCGGCGCCCTCCTCGACCGTCACCCGAACCTGCGCAGCGCGTTCTGTCACGACGCCGAGGGCGGGGTCGTGCAGGTGGTGTCGGGCCGGGTTGCCGCGCCCTGGCGGGAGATCGACCTGAGTGGACTGGGCGAGGACGCGGCGGCCGCCGAGATCGAGCGACTGCTGGCCGTCGACCGGACCACCCCCTTCGACATGGCCTCCGCACCGCTGATCCAGTTCCTGCTGGTGCGGACGGCCGGCGGACGCTGCCGACTGGTGTCGACGAACCACCACATCCTGCTCGACGGCTGGTCGATGCCGCTGATGATTCGGGAACTGCTCACGCTGTACGCCACGGATGCCGACGCGTCGCCGCTGCCGCGCGTGCGGGACTACCGCGACTACCTCGGGTGGATGAACGGGCGCGACACCGACCTGTCCGCGCGGGCCTGGGCGGACGCCCTCGCGGGGGTGGAGGAACCGACGCTGCTTGTCCCCGCCGACCGGGCTCGGCAGCTGTCGACCGTGTCGCGGGAGTGGGTGTTCGATCTCGACGAGGACCGGACCGACCGGCTACGTGAATCTGCGCGTTCTCGGGGGCTCACCCTCAACAGCATTCTGCAGACGGCATGGGGCATCGTGCTGGGGATGCTCACCGGACGCGACGACGTCGTGTTCGGCGCCACCGTCTCCGGCCGACCGCCGGAACTCTCCGGCATCGAGACGATGGTCGGGATGTTCATCAACACCGTGCCGGTGCGCGTCACGCTGCGCCCGGAGGAGATGCTGGGCGCGTTGCTGGAGCGGGTGCAGGCCGAGCAGGCGGCGATGCTCGATCACCACTACACGGGTCTCGCCGAGATCCAGGACGCCGCGGGTCCCGGCGTCGGGTTCGACACCCTCACCGTGTTCGAGTCGTATCCGGTGGACCGGGCGGGGCTGTCGGAAGACACCGACATCGCCGGGCTCCGGGTGACCGGCGTGGATGCCCGCGACGCCGCCCACTACCCGCTGAGCCTCGTCGCGTCGGCGGCGGCGAGCCTGCACCTGAAGTTCGAGTACGTGCCCGACCTGTTCGCCCCCGGCGCGATCGAGGACATCGCCGAGCGGGTGGTGCGGGTGCTCGACGCCTGCACCGGTCCCGACGTGCCGCTGGCCCGGCTGTCGCTGCTCACCGAGCGGGAACGCGCGGAACTGGTACCGGTCCGCGGTGGCCCCGCCGGCTCCGTCCGCACGCTCCCGCAGATCTTCACGGACGCCGCCGCGGTCGACCCGGATGCGGCCGCGTTGTCGTCCGGCGACGTCGAGGTGTCGTACCGGGAGCTGGACGAGCGGTCGAACCGGCTCGCCCGTGCTCTGATCGACCGCGGACTCGGGCCGGAAATGTCGGTGGCCGTGGGTATCCCACGCTCGATCGAGTCGGTGCTGTGCGTCTGGGCGGTGGCCAAGACCGGGGCCGTGTTCGTGCCCGTCGACCCGAACTATCCGGACGAACGCATCACGCACATGCTCACCGATTCGGAGTGCACACTCGGGCTGACGATGTCCGAGCATCGCGCCCGCCTGCCCGAGAACACCGGCTGGCTGGTTCTCGACGACCCCGCATTCGCCGCCGAGTGCGTTGCCACATCCGCGGCACCGGTCGACGACGGCGACCGCACGGCACCGGTCACGCTCGACACGGCCGCGTACCTCGTCTACACGTCGGGGTCGACCGGCCGGCCGAAGGGCGTGACCGTGACGCACCGCGGTCTCGACAATTTCGCGCGCGACCAACTCGCCCGCTTCGGGGCGGATCCCGGGTCGCGGACACTGCACTTCTCGACACCGAGCTTCGACGGATCCGTGTTCGAGTACCTGCAGGCGTTCGGCGCGGCGGCGACGATGGTGATCGCGCCGACCACCGTCTTCGGCGGCGACGAACTCGCCCAGCTGATCCGCGACCGGCACGTCACGCACGCGTTCGTCACCACGGCGGCGCTCGCGTCCCTCGACCCGGCGGGGCTGGATCACTTCACCGACGTCGCCGTCGGCGGCGAGGCCTGCCCACCCGAACTCGTGTCCCGGTGGGCGCCGGGACGCCGGTTGTACAACGCGTACGGGCCGACCGAGACCACCATCATGTCCAACATCAGCGATCCCCTGACGCCGGGGGAGCGCATCACCATCGGCGGACCGATCAGCGGTGTCACGGAGTTGGTGCTGGATTCCCGGTTGCAACCCGTTCCGGTCGGGGTTCCGGGGGAGTTGTACCTCGCCGGTGCGGGACTGGCGCGCGACTACCACCGACGCCCCGGGCTGACGGCGCAGCGGTTCGTCGCCGACCCCGCCGCTCCCGGGGAGCGGATGTACCGCACCGGCGACATCGTGCGCTGGACCGCCGGGCACACCATCGAGTACCTCGGCCGCAGCGACTTCCAGGTGAAGGTGCGCGGGTTCCGCATCGAACTCGGCGAGATCGACACCACCCTCGTGGCGGACCCCGACGTCCGGTTCGCGGCCACGGTCGCCTACCGCGGACCGGCCGGGGACACACTCCTCGCGTCGTATGTCGTGCCCGCGCCCGAGCGCGCCCTCGATACCGAGAAGATCACCCGCCGTCTCGCGGGCAGGCTGCCCGCCCACATGGTTCCGTCCTCGATCACGGTGCTGGACGAGATCCCGCTGAACGCCGTCGGCAAGTTCGACCGCAAAGCCCTGCCCGCACCCGAATTCGACGTCGGTGCGCGCGAATACCGGGCACCCGCCGATCCGGTCGAGGAGACGGTGGCCGACGTCTTCGCGGAGGTCCTCGGACTCGACCGGGTGAGTGCGGATGCGGGATTCTTCGACCTCGGCGGCAACTCACTGAGCGCGACCCGCGCGGTGGCCCGCCTGCGCGCCGCACTCGACACCGACATCGGCGTGCGGGCGTTGTTCGAGGCGCCCACCGTCGAGGCCTTCGCCGCCCGCATCGAGCACGCGGGAGCGGGTCCGTCCGGCCGCCCCGCCCTCACCGCCGGGGACCGTCCCGACCGCATCCCGCTGTCCTACGCCCAGCAGCGCATGTGGTTCATCAACCAGTTCGACACGAGTTCGCCCGCCTACAACATCCCGATGGTGGTGCGGCTCACCGGCGACCTCGACGTGGAGGCGCTGACCGCCGCGGTCACGGACGTCGTGACCCGGCACGAGTCGTTGCGCACCCGCTTCCCGCTCCGCGACGGCGAACCCGTCCAGGAGATCCTCGCGCCCACCGGCCACCAAGGCTGTGGCCGATCAGAACAAGCGCCGATGCTCGCGCCGACCGCGGTCGCGGACGAAAGTCGCCTCCGGGAGGAGCTCACCCGGCTCGTGACGGCCGGCTTCGACGTCGCTACCGCCGTCCCGCTGCGCGTCGCCCTGTTCTCCCTCGACACGACGGACCATGTGCTCGCCGTGGTGGTCCACCACATCTCGGCCGACGGCTTCTCGATGGCACCGCTGGTGCGGGATGTGATGATCGCGTACGAGTCCCGCGTCCACGGTCGCGCTCCCACCTGGACGCCGCTGCCGGTGCAGTACGCCGACTACACCCTGTGGCAACGCAGGCTGCTGGGTTCGGAGGACGACCCCGGGTCGCTGATCTCGCGGCAACTGGCCTACTGGGAGTCGGCGCTGGCCGGGCTGCCCGAACTCCTCGAACTGCCTGCCGACCGTCGGCGTCCCGCGCAGCAGTCGTTCCGGGGCGATCGGGTGCGCTTCGCGATCGACTCCGGTCTGCACGAGCGGATCCGGACGGCGGCGCGAGAGCACCGGTCCACCGAGTTCATGGTCGTGCACGCCGCACTCGCCGTACTGCTCGGGCGGCTCGGCGGCACCGGGGACGTGGCGATCGGCACCCCGATCGCCGGCCGGGGCGAGGCGGCGCTCGACGACCTCGTCGGCATGTTCGTCGGCACACTGGCCCTGCGCACCCCGGTGGAGGCGGGACAGCCGTTCCGTGACCTCCTCGCGCGGGTCCGCGACGCCGATCTCGGCGCCTTCGCGCACGCCGACCTGCCCTTCGAACGGGTGGTGGACGCCGTCGGACCGGTGCGGTCGACCGCCCACTCGCCGCTCTTCCAGGTGTCCCTCGAATTCCAGAACACCGAGAATCCCGCGTTGCGGTTGCCCGGGCTGAGCGTCGAGGGGGTCGATCCCGACCTCGACGTCGTGAAGGTGGATCTCGAGGTGATTCTCGACGAGCGGTTCGCCGCGGACGGCAGCCCGGCGGGCATGGTGGGTGCGATCGACTACGCGACCGACCTGTTCGACGCCGACACGGTGCGGGGGTTCGCAGAACGGTTCGTGCGCATCCTCGACACCGTCACCACCGAACCCGGTGTTCCGGTCGGCGACATCGAGATCCTTGGCACCGACGAAGTCACGGCGCTCACCCCGGCGCGCGGAGCACCCGACGCCCCGAATGTCCTGCTGCCAGAACTGCTGTCGGCCGCGGTCGAACGAGACCGGGGTGCCGACGCGGTGTCGTACCGGGGCCGGACGATCAGCTACCGCGAACTCGACGAGGCGTCGAACAGGCTGGCGCGCCGGCTGATCGAGGATGGTGCGGGTCCGGGAACCACCGTCGCTCTGAGCCTGCCGCGCTCGATCGAATCGGTGCTGTCGGTGTGGGCCGTCGCTCGAACGGGCGCCGCGTTCCTGCCGGTCGACCCCGGGTATCCGCTCGACCGCATCGAGCACATGCTCACCGATTCCGGGGCGGTGTCCGGGGTGACCCTCCGGGGACACCGAGATCGGCTGCCCGGCACCGTGAACTGGATCGTGCTCGACGACGCCGAAGACGAGGAGCGGATCCGGGTGCAGTCGCCTGACCCCGTCACCGACGCGGACCGGACGGTGCCGCTGCACGAAGCACATCCCGCGTACCTCATCTACACCTCCGGATCCACGGGTATCCCCAAGGGAGTGGCCGTCACGCACCGCGGCCTGGCGAACCTCGCCGCGGAGGAGCGCGACCGTCTCGCCGTCACACCCGGCTCCCGGGTGCTGCACTTCGCGTCGCCGAGTTTCGACGCATCCGTGTTCGAACTCGTGATGGCATTCTGCGCGGGTGCGACGCTGGTGATCGCCCCGCCGACGATCTACGGCGGCACCGAACTGGCCGGACTGCTGAGCGACGAGCGGGTGTCCCACGGATTCGTCACCCCGACCGCGCTGGCGTCGATGGACCCCCTCGGCTTCGAATCGCTGCGGACATTGGTCGTGGCCGGTGAAGCCTGTCCACCCGAACTCGTCGCCCGGTGGGCGCCCGGCCGCCGGATGTTCAACGCCTACGGGCCGACCGAGACGACGATCATGTCGAACATCAGCGAGGCCTTGGTGCCGGGCGACCCGATCACGCTCGGCGCACCCACCCGCGGTGTCTCGGAGGTGGTGCTCGATTCGCGGCTGCGCCCGGTGCCGGTCGGCGTGGTCGGTGAGCTGTACGTGTCGGGACGCGCCCTGGCGTCCGGGTATCACCGTCGGCCGGGATTGACGGCGTCCCGTTTCGTGGCCGCCCCCTGGGGTGCCCCGGGCGAGCGGATGTACCGCACGGGCGACGTGGTGCGATGGCGCCGGGACGGCACCCTCGAGTACGTCGGGCGCAGCGACTTCCAGGTGAAGATCCGCGGGTTCCGCATCGAACCCGGCGAGATCGACGCCGCACTCACCGATCATCCCGACGTCGGGTTCGCCGTCACGATCGGCCGTGCCGGGCCTGCCGGTGAACCGCTGCTCGTCTCGTATGTCCGTCCGATCGGCGGCGCGGACGTCGACACCGCGGAACTCACCCGTCTCGTCGGGGAGCGTCTGCCCGCCCACATGGTGCCCGCCGCGATCGTCGTCCTCGAACGGATTCCGCTGACGCCGGTGGGCAAGCTGGATCGCGCCGCACTGCCCGCACCCGAGTTCCTGTCGGGCGCCGGCTTCCGGTTGCCGGCGAACGACCTCGAGGCGGCGGTCGTGGACGTCTTCGCCGAGGTGCTCGGTCTCGACCGGGTGGGGGCTGAGGACAACTTCTTCGAGAGGAGCGGCAACTCCCTGCTCGCGACGAAGGTGATCGCCGCCCTGCAGGAGAGGCTCGATCGGAAGATCCCGCTGCAGTGGATGTTCCTCGATCCCACCCCGGCCGGCCTCGCCCGCAGGATCGCACTGCCGTCGGCGGAGGGCAGTGTGACGGAGGCGCTGGGGGTGGTGATTCCGCTGCGCACCGAGGGCACCGGACGACCGCTGTTCTGTGTCCACCCGGGAATCGGGCTCTCCTGGGGGTATGCGGGCCTCGTCCGGTATCTGCCCGCCGGCCGCCGCGCGTACGGACTGCAGTTGCCCACGATCAGCGGCGACGGCGACTACCAGTCGATCGAACAACTCGCGCACCGGTACGTCGAGGAGATGAAGGCCATCCAGCCGGAGGGACCGTACGACCTGCTCGGCTGGTCGCTGGGTGGGGTCATCGCCCACGCGATGGCCGTCGAACTCCAGCGTGCCGGCGACGACGTCGCCACCCTCACGGTCATGGACAGCTATCCCGACAACGGCGAGGATCCGCTGTTCGGGAAGCTCGACATGAAGGACCTGCTCCGCGGCCTCGGTCTGGTCGTCGAGACGAACGGCGAGCTCACCTACGAGGAGGCGGCGCGGCTTCTCAACCAGTCGTGGGGCAGCGACTCGGGGCTCCGCGGTGAGGACCTCGCGCGGATCAACTCCGGCTACGAGAACTCGCGAGACCTGGTCCACCGGTTCGTGCCGCAGGTCTACGACGGCGACCTGCTCATCTTCCCCGCCGTCGGCGCGGACGACACCGACACCAGGCCGCGGTCGGCGAAGGAATGGCGGCCGCTGGTCAGCGGCCGGATCGACGAGCACGCGGTGGACTGCGGGCACAACGACATGATCGAGCCGCAGTCCCTCGCCGTCATCGGGCCGGTGCTGTCGAGGTATCTCGAGGCCGGTCGCACCCGGCGCCGCGACGACCGAATCCGCTGAACAGGTCCGCGCCGCTGTGCGACTATGGGGTCTGTGCGCCCTGCTGACGGCGAACGAATTTTCTGGGGGGCGGGGAAAAGCTACCGCCTCCCGCATTCGCGAGCCAGGATTCGGACGCGGTCACGCCTTGAGCGGTCGGGGATACCTTATGGGGAGGAACCACCGTGAAGCCCGTCGACACGCGGAAGCCGGCCACACACGATTCTGACGCGGTGCCCTTCCCGCTGTCTGGGGCCCAGCGTGCCACCTGGTTCGCGCAGCAACTCGATCCCGCGGTGCCGATCTCGGTAGCGCACTACGTGGAGCTGCACGGCGACCTCGACATCGAGTTGTTGCGACGGGAGACCATCGTGGTGGCCCGCGAGTTCCAGTCGCCGTTCCTCAAGGTCGTCGAAGTCGACGGCCGGCCGATGCAGTACGTGGACCATGCCACCGACACGTCCATCGCCGTCATCGACTTTCGCGGTGCGGACGACCCGGTCGCTGCAGCGCACGAATGGATGGACCGGGACTACCAGGCCCCACTCGATCTCGACGCGGATCGACTGTTCGAAACCTCGATCCTGTGCGTGGGAGAGTCGCATTACCTGTGGTACAGCCGCATTCACCACGTCGCGCTCGACGGATACGGCGCCATGACGGTGATCAACCGCATCGCGCACCGGTACTCGGCCTCGGTGGCCGGTCGCGAACCGGATCCGAGTCGAGCCGCGACCCTGCATGAGCTGTACGCCGTCGACGCCCGCTACCGGTCGTCCGACCGCTTCGAGGCGGATCGGGAGTACTGGGCGAAGCGAGTCGAGGCAGTCGAGGGATCGACCCTGGCCGACGCGCCCGCGCCCGCACTCGCCAGGAGCAAGGTCGAGAGTGCCCTGCTGTCCGAGGCGGCCGTTTCCGGTATCCACAGCGCCGACAGTCAGGCAAACGCCACTGCGGCAGTCACGATCATCGCCGCGTTCGCCTGCTACCTGTCGCGGATCACTGCGAAAACCGATGTCCTCGTGAATGTTCCGATGTCCGGCCGGACCACGTCAGTGCTGCGCAACTCCGGCGGCATGATGGTCAGCGTCGCACCGCTGCCGATCACGGTCGACGAGGAAGAAACGGTCGAGGACCTCGTGTCGCGGGTCAGGCGAGAGCTGATGGGCGCGTTGCGGCATCAGCGGTGCAGTATCGAGGACATCCGCCGCGACGTGGGCGCGGGCAGCGGCGCCGATCTCCACGGACCGATGGTCAACGTCATGCTGTTCCATCAGAACGTGCAGCTGGGCCCACTGGTCGGCGAATACCACATCGTCACGTCGGGTCCGGTGGAGGATCTCCTGGTCAACGTGTACCCGAGCGGGACGCCGGCCGAGATCTTCGTCGATTTCCGAGCCAACCCGAACCGGTACGAGGATTCGGTGCTGCGCCTGCATCACCGGCACTTCGTCGAACTGCTGGAAGAGTTCATCTCGGCCGGCCCGCAGGCGCGGGTCGCGACGATTCACGAGGCCACGGCCCGCGACGGTGAGCGACGACGCCTCGAGGCGCACCAACTCGAGTACTGGAAGGATCGGCTGTCGGGGATGCCCGAAGTGCTGAACCTGCCGTCCGATCGGCCTCGACCCGTCGCGCAATCCCGGCGGGAAGACCGCGTCGAAATTCCGATCGGCGCAGAGACACATGCCGCAGTGGTGGCCCTCGCGCAGGCACACTACACCACCACGTTCTCGGTTCTGCACGCAACCTTCACCATGCTGCTGAGCCGGCTGTCGGGCGCCTCGGATGTGGCGATCGGAACCACGGTGGGGGAGGACGACTCCCGGAACATTATCGTGCTGCGGAGCCGCGCCGAACCGGACCGCACCTTCACCCACGTGCTGAGGCACGTTCACGACGTCGACGTGGAGGCGTTCGCACACTGCGACGTTCCGTTCGAACAGGTGGTCCGGACGATCGGCCTCGGCGATTCGCCCGCGTACTCGCCGATCGTCCAGGTCCTGCTCGAGTGCCGCGGCGCGGCGGAGACGCCCGGGATCGGCCGACTCGACCTCCGGGTGACCGCGGCCGAGACCTTCGACGCCGACGGCATCCCGTCCGGCATCACGGCGACTCTCGGGTTCGCCACCGATCTGTTCGACCCCGACACGGTACGTCGTCTCGGCGAACGGTTCCGCCGAATCCTGGAGACGGTCACCGGCGATCCCTGGCTCGCAGTCGGCGACACCGACATCCTGTCCGATACCGAACGGGCCACACTCGTTCCGGTGTCCGGCGAGCCGGGGCGACCGGGTCGTACACTGCCCGAATTGTTCTCAGCAGCAGCACGAGCCAACCCCACCGGAGTCGCGCTCTCGTATCGCGGTATCGAGGTGACCTACCGCGAATTGGACGAGCGCTCGAACCAGTTGGCACGCATTCTCGCCGACCGCGGCATCGGGCCGGAGAACTTCGTCGCACTGGGCATGACTCGCTCGATCGAGTCGGTCCTGTCGATGCTGGCCGTGGCCAAGTCGGGTGCGGCCTACGTGCCGGTGGATCCGAACTACCCGGCCGAACGGATCGAGCACATGCTCGCCGATTCGGGCGCCGCCCTGGGCGTGACGGTGTCCGCCGTCCGTTCCCGGCTACCGGACGCGATTCCGTGGCTGGTGCTCGACGACGAAGAATTCCGGACCCTCTGCGCGACGCAGCCGGTATCCGTCGTGACCGACACCGAGCGGGCGCGGCCCCTCCGCGTGGACAACCCGTCCTACGTGATCTACACGTCCGGTTCCACAGGCAGGCCCAAAGGCGTCGTGGTCACACACGGCGGCCTGGACAACTTCGCGGCCGAGCAGCACTCACGATTCGGAGCGACGCAGACATCCCGGATTCTGCACTTCTCCACACCGAGCTTCGACGCGTCCGTCTCCGAATACCTGCACGTGTTCGCCGCGGCGGCAACCATGGTGATCGTGCCGCCCACGATCTACGGCGGTACCGAGCTGTCCCAGCTCCTGAAATCGGAGCGGGTCACCCACGGTTTCGTCACCACTGCCGCGCTCGGAACGGTCGAGCCGGACGGACTCTCCGACTTCCGGGACGTGGTGTTCGGTGGCGAGGCGTGCCCGCCGGAACTCGTCGAGCGGTGGGCGCCCGGTCGCAGATTGTGCAACGCGTACGGGCCCAGCGAGGCGACCGTCATGTCCAACATCAGTGCACCGATGTCCCCGGCCGGAGCCATCACGTTGGGCGGTCCGCTCCGCGGATTCCACGAGGTCGTCCTCGATGCGCGGTTGAAACCCGTGCCGCCCGGCGTGGCCGGGGAGCTGTACGTCTCGGGTGACGCCCTCGCTCGCGGGTATCACGGCAAATCAGCGCTGACGGCGGAACGGTTCGTGGCCAACCCCTTCGGTGACCCCGGCGACCGGATGTATCGAACCGGGGACGTGGTGCGGTGGCGAACCGACCGCACACTGGAGTACCTGGGCCGCAGCGATTTCCAGGTGAAGGTACGCGGATTCCGCATCGAGCTCGGTGAGATCGACACCGTCCTCCACACCCATCCGCGCGTGCGGACCGCGGTGACGATGCCGCGAACGGCACCGTCCGGCGACACGGTGCTCGTGTCGTACGTGCTGCCGGCAGCGGGGCAACAGCTCGCCACCGGCGAGTTGATCGACTATGCCGCAGAGCAATTGCCGACGTACATGGTGCCGGCAGCGATCGTCGTACTGGACGAGCTCCCGATGACACCGGTGGGGAAGCTCGATCGGGCGGCGTTGCGGGCGCCGGAATTCCTCTCCACGGCCACCGAGTTCCGTGCTCCTGTCACTCCGGTGGAACGGGCCGTCGCGCGAGTGTTCGCCGATGTGCTGGGTGTGGAGCGAATCGGCCTCGACGACAGCTTTTTCGACCTCGGCGGAAATTCACTGGTCGCGACGAGGGTGGTCGCGCGTGTCAACGCCGCACTCGGCGTCGACCTCGTGGTGCGGACCTTGTTCGAGGCACCGACGGTGGAGGTATTGGCGGCCCGGATCGAGGGTACTCACGCGAGGCGCCCCGACCGCCCGGACCTGGTGGCGCAGACACGGCCCGACCGGATCCCGCTTTCGCTTGCCCAGCAGCGTATGTGGTTCGTCAATCAGTACGACACCTCATCGCCTGCCTACAACATTCCGATGGCGTTGCGCCTGTCCGGAACCCTCGACGTCGAGGCGCTCCGGGCGACGGTGGCGGATGCCCTCGAACGACACGAATCGCTTCGCACGGTGTATCCGGCGTCGGTGGACGGACCGCATCAAGTGATCCTGTCGCCGGGAGAGGTGATTCCGGATCTGGAGCCGACGGTCTGCGAAGACGAGAACGCATTGCGCGTGCGGATCGCCGAGTTGACTGCTCAGGGCTTCGACGTGAGCACCGAGGTGCCCGTGCGTGGTGCCCTGTTCCGGACCGGCCACGACGAGCACGTCCTCATGCTGGTGGTGCACCACATTTCGGCGGACGGAGCGTCGCTGGCCCCGCTCGCCCATGACCTGGTGGTGGCGTACTCGGCGCGGGTACAGCAGGAGGCGCCGGACTGGCGGCCCCTCCCGGTGCAGTACGCCGACTACAGCCTGTGGCAGCGGGCGGCCCTCGGCAGTGACACGAATCCCGACAGCGTGATGTCGGCGCAGTTGGAGTACTGGAAGCAGACGCTGTCCGGCATCCCCGACGCGATGGATCTCCCATTGGATCGACCGAGGCCCGTGGACAGGGCGCTTCGGGGTGGGATCGTCCGGTTCTCGGTGTCGGCGGACGAGCATCGGGAGCTCCTCCTCCTTGCGCGGCAACACAATTCCACGATGTTCATGGTGATGCATGCGGCGCTGGCGGTGTTGGCGGCCCGGCTGAGTGGTTCCGGAGACATCGCGATCGGGACGCCGATCGCCGGGCGCGGCGAGGAAGCACTCGACGACGTGGTGGGGATGCTCGTCAATACTCTGGTCCTGCGGACGACCGTCGAGCCCGCCGCAACATTCGCCGAGGTGCTGTCCCAGGCGCGGGAGGCCGATCTGGCGGCGTTCGGTCATGCGGAAGTGCCCTTCGAGAGCGTGGTGGACGCGGTCGCGCCGACCCGCTCCACCGCGTATTCACCGCTGTTCCAGGTCCTGCTGGAGTTCCAGAACACCGCCCCGGCGCATCTCGACCTGCCAGGGCTGACGGTGGAGATCCTCGACGTCGATTCCGGTGTGTCCAAGTTCGATCTGCAGTTGACGCTCGCGGAGCGCTACGACGCGTCCGGGACGGCAGCAGGGATCGCCGCATCGTTCACGTTCGCGTCGGACGTGTTCGATCCGGCCACGGTCGCGGGATTCGGGGAGCGGTTCCTCCGGATTCTGGCGGGTGTGGTTGCGGATCCGGATGCGCCGGTCGGTGATGTGGAGGTTCTGGGGCCGGGTGAGCGGGCGTTGGTGGTGGGTTCGTGGAATGCGACGGGTCACCCGGTGCCGCACACCACCCTCGCCGACCTGTTCGATGCGCAGGTGGCGCGGACTCCGGACGCGGTGGCGGTGGTGTGCGGTGCGGTGGTGCTGTCGTACGCGGAGTTCGATGCGCGGGTGAATCGGCTGGCGCGGTTCCTGATCGCGGCCGGGGTGGGCCCGGAGTCGTCGGTGGGTGTGGCGGTGCGTCGCTCGGTGGAGATGCTGGTAGGGATCCACGCAGTGGTGAAGGCGGGTGGAGCATACGTTCCGATAGATCCGGATCTGCCTGAGGAGCGGGTCGGATATGTGGTGGGGATTGCGGATCCGGTGCTGGTCGCGACGATGTCCGGGGATCGGGGGATGTTCCCGGATTCCGTGCGTGTCGTGGAGTTGGACACGCTCGAGTTGTCGGGGTGGTCGGCGGTTCCGGTGTGGGACGGCGATCGGTCGGCTCCGGTGCGGCCGGAGAATCCGGCGTATGTGATGTTCACGTCGGGGTCGACGGGGCGGCCGAAGGGTGTGGCGGTGCCGCATGAGGGCATTGTGAATCGGTTGTTGTGGATGCAGGATCGGTATGGGTTGGTGTCGGATGATGTGGTGTTGCAGAAGACGCCGGTGACGTTCGATGTGTCGGTGTGGGAGTTGTTCTGGCCGTTGATTGTCGGTGCGCGGTTGGTGATCGCGGAGCCGGACGGGCATCGTGACCCGGGGTATCTGGAGCGGGTGATCCGTGAGGAGTCGGTCACCACTGTGCATTTCGTGCCGTCGATGCTCGAGGTGTTTGTGGCGGGGGCGAACGTGGAGGGGTGTGGTGCGCTGCGCCGGGTGTTTGCCAGCGGTGAGGCGTTGCCGTCGGCGACCGCGGCACGTCTGCGGCGGGTGAGTGGGGCGGAGCTGCACAATCTGTACGGTCCGACCGAGGCTGCGGTGGATGTGACGTTCCACGAGGTGACGGAGGCGGATCGGACTGTGGTGCCGATCGGGGCGCCGGTGTGGAATACGCAGACGTTTGTGCTGGATGGGCGGTTGCGGCCGGTGCCGGTGGGGGTGGCGGGGGAGTTGTATCTCGGTGGTGTGCAGTTGGCGCGGGGGTATCAGGGGCGGCCGGATTTGACGGCGGATCGGTTCGTGGCGAATCCGTTCGGTGCGGGGCGGTTGTATCGGACGGGGGATCGGGTTCGGTGGTTCCCGTCCGGTGAGTTGGAGTATTTGGGGCGTACGGATTTTCAGGTGAAGTTGCGGGGTCAGCGGGTCGAGTTGGGGGAGATCGAGGCGGTGTTGTTGCGCCGGGAGGAGGTGGCGCAGGCGGTGGTGGTGCTGCGCGGTGATGGGTCGTCGGGGGATTATCTGGCGGGGTATGTGGTGCCGGTGGCGGGTGCGGTGGTGGATGAGCGGGAGGTGCGGGAGTGGGCTGCGGTGGGGTTGCCGGGGTTCATGGTGCCGTCGGTGGTGGTGGTGCTGGCGGAGTTGCCGGTGACGGCGAACGGCAAACTCGACCGAAAAGCATTGCCCGAACCAGATTTTGGCGGCGCGACTGCGAGTTTCGTCGCTCCCCGATCCCCGATCGAGGGGATAGTCGCCGCCGTGTGCGCCGACCTGCTCGGTCTCCCGAGAGTAGGCGTGAACGACGACTTCTTCGCCCTCGGCGGAAACTCTCTGATCGCCACCAGGTTGGTCGCGCGGATCAATGCGGCCGTCGGAGACCGGATCGGTATTCGCGACGTGTTCGACGCCCCCACCGTGGCCGGTCTGGCGGCGCTGGCCGAGTCGGAGGAAGGACTGGAGGCCCGGCCACCGCTGAAGCCGAGGGAA
The DNA here is from genome assembly GCF_042738615.1 of Rhodococcus sp. NPDC059968. NCBI lineage: Bacteria > Bacillati > Actinomycetota > Actinomycetes > Mycobacteriales > Nocardiaceae > Rhodococcus > Rhodococcus sp. NPDC059968. Next base: position 20,740 of record NZ_JBHWUE010000030.1, on the reverse strand, counting down.
GGTACCGCCGAAGTCCCCGTGTCGCCGGCCCAGCAGCGGATGTGGTTCATCAACCAGTTCGACACCTCCTCGTCCGCATACAACGTCGCGTTCGCGTTGAGGCTCGAGGGACGGCTCGACGTGCAAGCGCTGCAGGCGGCGGTTGCCGACGTCATCGACCGGCACGAGGCCGTGCGCACCCTGTTCCCGCTCACCGACGACGGACCGTGCCAGGTGATCCTGCCCGCGGCGAGCGCGGTGCCCGACCTCGTACCGATCGCGGTGTCGGGGGAGGCCGAGCTCCGCGAACATTCGCGGAGAGTGCTGTCCGCCGGATTCGACGTGACGACGCAGGTGCCGTTGCGCGCACGACTGTTCAGCCTCGACGGGGACGTGCACGTGCTCGCGGTGGTGGTGCATCACATCGCGGCCGACGGCTTCTCGATGGCACCGTTGGCCCGGGACGTCATGGACGCGTATGTGTCCCGGGTGAACGGGTCGGCCCCGGACTGGGCCCCGCTCGAGGTGCAGTACGCCGACTACGCGGTGTGGCAGCGCGAGTGGCTGGGATCGGAATCCGATGAGAATTCGCCCATTTCGCGACAGCTGACCTATTGGATCACCACGCTGTCGGATCTGCCCGAAGTGCTCGAGTTGCCCACCGACCGTCCCCGTCCCCCCGTCCGGTCGCTTCGCGGCGGCCACGTCGAGTTCGTGATCGGACCGGAGGTTCATGCCGGTGTGGTCAGGCTGGCGCGGCAACACACCACGACGGTGTTCATGACGTTGCATGCCGCGTTGGCGATCATGCTGGCACGCGTGAGCAGTGCGGACGACATCGCCGTCGGGACGCCGATCGCCGGCCGCGGCGAGCGCGAACTCGACAACGTGGTGGGCATGTTCGTCAACACCCTCGTCCTGCGCACCCACGTCGACGGCGGCGCCACCTTCTCCGAGTTCCTGGCCGGCGTTCGGGAAACCGATCTGGGCGCCTTCACCCACGCGGAGGTCCCGTTCGAACGGGTGGTGGAAGTCCTGAGTCCTTCCCGGGTGACGGCGTACGCGCCGCTGTTCCAGGTGATGCTGGAGTTCCAGGACATCGAGCGCCCCACACTGGAATTGCCGGATCTGCAGGTTCGGAACATCGACTTCGAGATCGACACCGCCAACTTCGATCTGCAGCTGACCCTGGCCGAGAACGTCGACGTCGACGGCAACCCGACCGGCATCGCCGCGGGGCTGGGCTACGCGACCGATCTCTTCGACGAGGACACGGTGCTCGGCTTCGCGGAACGGCTCGTGCGCATTCTCGAGGCGATCACGGCCGACCCCGGCGCCCGGGTGGGAGACATCGACATTCTCGGACCGCTCGAGCGTGCCGTACTGACCCCGGTGACGGGCGGCGCGGCGGTAGAAGCACGGACGCTGCCGGATCTGATGGCCGAGGCGGCCGCGAACGATCCGGAAGCCTCGGCGTTGGTCTTCGACGGGCGTGTCGTGCGCTACGGAGACCTCGACAGGCGATCGAACCAACTGGCCCGCCTGTTGATCGAGTGTGGTGTCGGCCCGGAATCCGTCGTCGCACTGTGCGTGCCGCGGTCCGTCGAATCCGTACTGGCCGTCTGGGCGGTGGCCAAGTCGGGGGCCGCGTTCCTGCCGGTGGATCCGGATCATCCGGCCGCACGGATCGAATTCATGCTCACCGATTCCGGTGCCGTGTGGGGTGTGACGGGCTCGGCGCAGCGCGGCGCACTGCCGGACACGGTGCCGTGGCTGGTGCTGGGTGATCCGGATCTCGAGGACCGGCTGTCGCGCTTCCCGTCGTCGCCGGTCACCGATGGCGAACGGACAGCGAAGATTCGGATCGACAATCCCGCCTACCTCATCTACACCTCGGGGTCGACCGGCACGCCCAAGGGTGTGGTCACCACCCATCGCGGTCTCGCCGCCTTCGCTGCCCAGGAGAGGGCGACGTTCGGCACGACGCCCGAATCCAGAACACTGCACTTCGCATCGCCGAGCTTCGACGCGTCCGTTCTCGAACTGCTGCTGGCAATCGGCGCGGCAGCCACGATGGTGATCGCACCACCGTCCGTCTACGGCGGTGCCGATTTGGCGCAGTTGCTGGAATCCGAGCGGGTCACGCACTGCTTCGTCACTCCGGCGGCGCTCGCGTCGGTCGACCCAGTCGGTCTTACCGCCCTCGAGTGCGTGGTGACGGGCGGCGAGGCGTGCCCGCCCGAACTGGTCGCGCGGTGGGCGCCGGGCCGTCGCATGTTCGACGCGTACGGGCCGACCGAGTCGACCGTCGTGTCGAGTATCAGCGACGAACTGGTACCGGGAGCTCCGATCACCATCGGCACGCCCACGCTCGGTTTCGCCGAGGTCGTGCTGGACTCGCGACTGCACCCGGTGCCTGCCGGTGTGGCAGGGGAGTTGTATCTCGCAGGCCCCGCCCTCGCACGCGGGTACCGCCGGCGGTTCCCACTGACCGCCGAACGATTCGTCGCCGATCCCTTCGGCCCGTCGGGAAGCCGGATGTATCGCACCGGCGACCGGGCGCGCTGGATGCCCGACGGTCAGTTGGAGTACCTCGGGCGCACCGATTCCCAGGTGAAGATCCGGGGCTTCCGGATCGAACTCGGTGAGGTCGAGTCGGCGTTGCTCGCCCACGACTCCGTGGCCCACGCGGTCGCGAACGTGTGGAACGGGGACGGCGGCGGCGATCGGCTGATCGGTTACCTGGTGCCCGAACCGGGTGCGACGATCGATTCGAAGGCTGTCCTCGACTTCGCCGGCGGCCGGTTGGCGTCGTACATGGTGCCGGCGGCGCTCGTGATACTCGAATCGCTTCCGCTGACGGTGCACGGAAAGCTCGACCGCACAGCGCTTCCGGCACCCGACTTTGCGGGTTCCGGGAGTCGGCCGCCGCAAACCGAGACCGAGGAGCTTCTCGCCGGACTGTTCGAGGAGGTGCTCGGACTGGACTCGGTGGGGGTGGACGACTCGTTCTTCGCCCTCGGGGGCGACAGCATCATGTCGATACAGTTGGTGGCCCGCGCACGAGCCGCCGGTGTGATCCTCTCTCCCCGAGATGTTTTCGACCACCGAACGGTCGCCGGCCTCGCCGCGGTGGCGCGATTCGACAGCGACGGCACGGTCGCTGTGGACGAGCTGCCGGGCGGTGGCGTCGGCCCCCTGCCGCTGACACCCGTCGCGCGCTGGATGTTCGAGCGCAGCGGCGGACGGCTCGACAGGTTCACGCAGGCACTGCTGCTGGCGGCTCCCGCGGATCTCACCCGCGAGGTCCTCGTCCGTGCCGTCGAGGCAGTGCTGAACCGGCACGACATGCTCCGCGCCCGTGTGTCCGAGCAAGACATGGATGTGCTGCCGACCGGCGCGGTGCCGGCGGACGCACTGGTCCGTCGGGTGCCGGTCGACACGGTGGCGGGAGACGGCTTCACCGCACTCGCGACCACAGAACTCGATGCTGCGGCCGACCACCTGGACCCCGCCGCGGCCCGCATGGTGCGGGTGGTGTGGTTCGACGTCCCGGGTGACGTCGGGCGACTGCTCGTGGTGGTGCATCACCTCGTGGTCGACGGTGTCTCGTGGCGCATCCTCGTCGCGGATCTCGCGTCGGCGTGCAGCCAACTCCAGGCCGGTCTCGCACCGGAACTGCCGGAAGTCGGAACGTCGATGCGGCGGTGGTCGCACGGCCTGTCCGAAGCTGTGCCTCACCGCACCGGCGAACTCGCATTGTGGGAGAAGATCCTCGACGGCCCGGATCCGCTGATCGGTTCGCGGCCACTCGATCCCGCGATCGACGTCGACGCGACCGTCGGCACCGTCACGGTCGACGTGTCGTCGGCGGTGACCGGAGCTCTGCTCACCACGCTGCCGGACGCGTTCCACGGGAGTGTGGGCGACGGGTTGCTCGCCGCAGTCACGCTGGCACTGATCGCTTGGCGCCGGGAACGGGACGCCTCGGTGTCGGACGCTCTGATCACCCTCGAGGGCCACGGCCGCGAGGAGCAGGTCGTCGCCGGCGCGGATCTGTCCCGGACCGTCGGCTGGTTCACCACCGTGTATCCGGCGCGGTTGGATCTCACCGGAATCGATGTCGACGACGCGATGGCAGGTGGTGCTGCGGCAGGGCAGGCGGTCAAGGCCGTCAAGGAGCAGTTGCTGGCGATCCCGGATCACGGGATCGGCTTCGGACTATTGCGCTATCTGGACGGCGAGACGGCGGATTCCCTCCGCCGATTCCGTGCTCCGCAAGTGAGTTTCAACTATCTCGGTCGAGTGACCACCACGGACGGAGCCGAGGACTGGCTGCCGGTGGAGAGCACGCTCGGCGGCACACGGAACCCCGACATGCCCGTTGCGGCCGTGATCGACGTCAACGCCGTCGTCACCGACAGTCCTGAGGGACCCCGGTTGAGGGCGTCGTTCGCCTTTCCGGCCGGGGTACTCCGCGACGCCGAGGTCGCGGCGTTCGCGGATCTGTGGCGCCGCGCCCTCGACGGACTCGCCGCGCACGCATCACGTCCGGATGCGGGCGGTCTGACACCATCCGACGTTCCGCTGGTGTCGGCCGGTCAGCAGCAGATCGAGCGGTGGGAGGAGCGGTTCCCGGGACTGCGGGACGTGTGGTCGCTGTCTCCGCTGCAGTCGGGATTGCTGTTTCACGCTTCCCTGGCCGCGGAGTCGATGGACGTCTACACGGCGCAACTGCGCATCGACCTCGAGGGGGCGGTCGATGCCGACCGTCTGCGCGCCGCCGCGGCCGGGCTGCTGGCCCGTCACCCCAGCCTGCGGACCGCGTTCGTCAACGACGACGGGGTGCCCGCGCAACTGGTGGTCGACGCGGTGGACGTGCCGTGGCAGGAGGTGGATCTCACCGCCCGTGGACCGGCCACCGACACGGAACTCGCGCGCCTGCTCGACGAGGACCGCAGTGCCCGATTCGACCTCGCCCGGCCGCCGCTGCTCCGGCTGACCCTGTTCGGCACCGCACCGGAGCGCTTCGTGCTGGCGGTCACGAATCATCACATCATCCTGGACGGCTGGTCGATGCCGCTGCTGGTGCGGGAACTGCTGGTTCGTTACGCCGCCGACGGCGATCCGGCCGGACTGCCGCAGCCGCCCTCGTACCGCACGTATCTGGAATGGGTAGCGAGCCGGGACGCCGAGGCGTCGGCGCGTGCCTGGGAACGAGCGCTCGACGGCGTCGAGGAGCCGACGCTGGTGGCGCCGCACGCATCTGCGTCGCTCTACGGTGTGCCCCACGAACTCGACGTCGAACTGCCCGCCCCGCTGCGGAGCGGACTCGCCACGGCGGCGGAGCGCGCCGGCGTCACCACGAACACGGTGATCCAAGCGGCGTGGGGGATGCTGTTGTCCCGGTTACTCTCCCGCGACGACGTGGTCTTCGGTGCCACCGTGTCCGGTCGTCCGCCGCAGTTGTCCGGTGTCGAGAACATGCTGGGACTGTTCATCAACACGGTGCCCGTGCGAGTACGGGTGGACCCGGACGAGAGTGTCGCGCGGCTGCTCGCCCGCCTGCAGGACGAGCAGACGTCCCTGCTCGACCACCATCACCTCGGCCTCGGCGAGATTCAGGCGCGGGTGGGTCTGGGCAATCTGTTCGACACGCTGTCGGTGTTCGAATCGTTCCCGATCGACACGTCCGGGCTGGACGAGAACACCGACATCGGGGGCATGCGGGTGACCGGTCTCGATGCCCGCGACGCCACCCACTATCCGCTCACTCTGCTGTCGATCCTCGAACCGCGGCTGCGATTGAGTCTGCGCTACCAGCCGGGAGCCGTCGACCGCGGCAGTGCCGGAGCGCTCGCCGACCGCCTCGTCCGGATTCTGGTGACGATCGCCGGCGACGTGGACACCGCGGTCGGTGATGTGGAGGTTCTGGGGCCGGGTGAGCGGGCGTTGGTGGTGGGTTCGTGGAATGCGACGGGTCACCCGGTGCCGCACACCACCCTCGCCGACCTGTTCGATGCGCAGGTGGCGCGGACTCCGGACGCGGTGGCGGTGGTGTGCGGTGCGGTGGTGCTGTCGTACGCGGAGTTCGATGCGCGGGTGAATCGGCTGGCGCGGTTCCTGATCGCGGCCGGGGTGGGCCCGGAGTCGTCGGTGGGTGTGGCGGTGCGTCGCTCGGTGGAGATGCTGGTAGGGATCCACGCAGTGGTGAAGGCGGGTGGAGCATACGTTCCGATAGATCCGGATCTGCCTGAGGAGCGGGTCGGATATGTGGTGGGGATTGCGGATCCGGTGCTGGTCGCGACGATGTCCGGGGATCGGGGGATGTTCCCGGATTCCGTGCGTGTCGTGGAGTTGGACACGCTCGAGTTGTCGGGGTGGTCGGCGGATCCGGTGTGGGACGGCGATCGGTCGGCTCCGGTGCGGCCGGAGAATCCGGCGTATGTGATGTTCACGTCGGGGTCGACGGGGCGGCCGAAGGGTGTGGCGGTGCCGCATGAGGGCATTGTGAATCGGTTGTTGTGGATGCAGGATCGGTATGGGTTGGTGTCGGATGATGTGGTGTTGCAGAAGACGCCGGTGACGTTCGATGTGTCGGTGTGGGAGTTGTTCTGGCCGTTGATTGTCGGTGCGCGGTTGGTGATCGCGGAGCCGGACGGGCATCGTGACCCGGGGTATCTGGAGCGGGTGATCCGTGAGGAGTCGGTCACCACTGTGCATTTCGTGCCGTCGATGCTCGAGGTGTTTGTGGCGGGGGCGAACGTGGAGGGGTGTGGTGCGCTGCGCCGGGTGTTTGCCAGCGGTGAGGCGTTGCCGTCGGCGACCGCGGCGCGTCTGCGGCGGGTGAGTGGGGCGGAGCTGCACAATCTGTACGGTCCGACCGAGGCTGCGGTGGATGTGACGTTCCACGAGGTGACGGAGGCGGATCGGACTGTGGTGCCGATCGGGGCGCCGGTGTGGAATACGCAGACGTTTGAGCTGGATGGGCGGTTGCGGCCGGTGCCGGTGGGGGTGGCGGGGGAGTTGTATCTCGGTGGTGTGCAGTTGGCGCGGGGGTATCAGGGGCGGCCGGATTTGACGGCGGATCGGTTCGTGGCGAATCCGTTCGGTGCGGGGCGGTTGTATCGGACGGGGGATCGGGTTCGGTGGTTCCCGTCCGGTGAGTTGGAGTATTTGGGGCGTACGGATTTTCAGGTGAAGTTGCGGGGTCAGCGGGTCGAGTTGGGGGAGATCGAGGCGGTGTTGTTGCGCCGGGAGGAGGTGGCGCAGGCGGTGGTGGTGCTGCGCGGTGATGGGTCGTCGGGGGATTATCTGGCGGGGTATGTGGTGCCGGTGGCGGGTGCGGTGGTGGATGAGCGGGAGGTGCGGGAGTGGGCTGCGGTGGGGTTGCCGGGGTTCATGGTGCCGTCGGTGGTGGTGGTGCTGGCGGAGTTGCCGGTGACGGCGAACGGCAAACTCGACCGAAAAGCGCTGCCGAAACCCGAATTCGGCACGACCACGGTCGGATATCGCGCGCCCACCACACCGGCGGAGGAAGCGGTCGCCACGGCCTTCGCCGCCGTCCTCCGTGTCGATCGCGTCGGGGCCGGCGACAGCTTCTTCGATCTCGGGGGAGACTCGCTCAGTGCCACCCGGGCGGTGGGACGCATCAACAGCGCGCTCGACACGACGCTGGGTGTCGCGGCGTTGTTCGACGCACCCGTGGTGTCCGATCTGGCCGTCCGGATCGACTCGGACGTGACGACGAGTTCCGCCTCCCCGGCACTCACCGCGACGGCGCGGCCCGAGCGGATTCCCCTGTCCCTCGCGCAGCAGCGCATGTGGTTCGTCAACCAGTTCGACACCTCCTCACCGGCCTACAACATTCCGGTCGCCCTGCACCTGGACGGGGTGGTGGACGTGGCTGCACTACGAGCGGCACTCGGCGACGTCATGGAACGGCACGAGTCGCTGCGGACCGTGTTCCCCGGCTCCGCCGACGGACCCCGGCAGGTGATCGTCGATTCCGCGCTCGCCACCCCCGGCCTCGATCCGGTCCCGGTTGCCGAAGGAGACCTTCGCGACTCGCTCGCCGCATTCTTCGGCGTGGGATTCGATGTCACCGAAGACCTTCCGATCCGGGTGCGGCTGTGGGAACTCGCTCCCGAGCGGCACGTCCTCGCCCTCGTCGCACACCACATCGCGGCCGACGGCTTCTCGATGGCGCCCCTGGCGCGGGACGTGATGCTCGCCTACACCGCCCGCGCGCAGCAGCAGGCACCCGGCTGGGCGCCGCTGCCCGTGCAGTACGCCGACTACAGCCTGTGGCAGCGAGAGGTCCTGGGCACCGAACAGCAACCCGATTCGATGATGTCCGGCCAGCTCGGCTACTGGACCCGGACGTTGTCGGGCATCCCGGATGTGTTGCCACTGCCCCTGGACCGGCCGCGTCCCGTCCAGCGGTCTTTCGTCGGGGCCGTCGTGCCGTTCGACATCCCACCGGCCGTCCACGACGCTCTGACCGAACTTGCACACCAGCACAATTCGACGCTGTTCATGGTGGTGCACGCCGCGTTGGCCGTGCTGCTCACGAGAGTGTCGGGATCCGACGACGTGGTGGTGGGGACCCCGATCGCAGGCCGGGGCCACGCGGCACTCGACGACGTCGTGGGGATGTTCGTCAACACACTGGTGCTCCGCACACCGGTGGCACCAGGATCGTCGTTCGCCGACGTGCTCACCGCCGTGCGGTCGGTGGACCTCGGCGCGTTCGAGCACGCAGACCTCCCCTTCGAGCGTCTGGTGGACGAACTCGCACCCGAGCGGTCCACCTCGCACTCACCCCTGTTCCAGGTGTTGCTCGAATTCCAGAACGCCACCCGCACCCACCTGGAGCTGCCCGGGTTGACCGCCCGGTCGCTCGACGTCGATCTGGACGTCGCGAAGTTCGATCTGCAGCTGAGCCTGGTGGAGCGGGTCGACGAGCAGGGCGTGCCGGCCGGGATCGGTGCCGGCCTCCGCTACGCGACCGACGTGTTCGATCGGGCATCGGTGGAGAATTTCGCCGAGCGTTTCGTGCGGGTGATCGAGGCCGTGACCACCGACCCGACCACACCCGTGGGGGACGTCGACATCCTGCACGCGCCCGAACGCGAGCTCCTGCTCACGGCCGCGCATCGGCCGGGGACCGACGTCCCACCGCTGTCGCTCGTGGACGCGTTCGATCGCATGGTGGCGTCCGCAGGCGATGCCGTCGCGGTGCGCTGCGACGGCGCGTCGATGACGTACCGGGAACTCGACGACCGGGCCAACCGGCTCGCGAGACTGCTGGTGGCGCAGGGGGCAGGTGCGGAAACGCTGGTGGCGGTGGGGATGACGCGGTCGATCGACCTCGTCGTGGCACTGCTGGCGGTGGTGAAGTCGGGCGCCGGTTACCTTCCGGTGGACGTGGCCTCTCCTGCCGAGCGGTTGGCCTTCCTGCTCGGCGACGCCCGGCCGCGGTGCGTGCTCACCACGACCGCCGACGCCGAGACCTTCCGGAGTGCCGGGGTTCCGGTGGTTGTGGTGGACGACCCCGAGACCGCGACTGCGCTGCAGCGGTTCTCGTCGCTGCCGGTGACCGACGGCGACCGCGGTGCTCCGCTGCATCTGGACTCGGTGGCGTACGTGATCTACACGTCGGGTTCCACCGGGCAGCCGAAGGGCGTGCAGGTCTCGCACCGCAACGTGATCACGTTGCTGGCGAACACCCAGACGCTGTTCGGATTCGGACCGGCCGACGTGTGGACCATGTTCCATTCCGCCGCGTTCGACTTCTCGGTGTGGGAAATGTGGGGAGCGCTCGCGCACGGCGGCCGGCTGGTGCTGGTGGACTACTTCACGGCGCGCTCGCCCGAGAAGTTCCTCGAACTCCTGCGCGACGAAACGGTCACGGTCGTGAGTCAAACCCCTACCGCCTTCTACCAATTGGCGGAGGCCGATCGCCTCGCCGGTGGTCCCGGCCTGTCGCTGCGGTACGTGATCTTCGGCGGGGAGGCCCTCGAATTCGGCCAGTTGCGACGCTGGTACGCACGCCGGGGCGACTCACCGGTACTGGTCAACATGTACGGCATCACGGAAACAACCGTGCACGTCAGCCACCTGCCGATCGACCGGAACCTCGTCGAGGGAGAGTCCGCATCGGTGATCGGCCGGGGACTGCCCGGACTGCGCGTGTACGTGCTCGACGGACGACTCCATCCCGTGCCGCAAGGCGTGGTCGGGGAGATGTACATCTCGGGGGCGCAGGTCTCGCGCGGCTACCTCGGCCGGGCCGCCCTCACATCCGGCCGATTCGTCGCCGACCCCTTCACTCCCGGGGCCCGGATGTACCGATCCGGCGACCTGGGCAGGTGGAACGGGAACGGACAGCTGGAGTACCTCGGCCGCAACGACCTCCAGGTGCAGGTGAAGGGCTACCGGATCGAACTCGGCGAGGTGGAATCGGCGCTGCTCGCGTGTGAGGGGGTGGCGCAGTCGGCCGTGACGGCACGCGGGGACCGGTTGGTGGGATACGTGCTGCCGGAGACCGGCGCCGCGATCGATCCGGCGGCGATCATCGACGCGGCCGCGGAGCGGGTGGCATCGCACATGGTGCCGGCCGCGGTGGTGGTTCTCGACGAGATGCCGCGGACGGTGAACGGCAAGCTCGATCGGAAAGCGCTGCCCGAACCGGACTTCGGGCAGCAGGTGACCGCGGGCCGCAGCCCGGTCACCGAGGCCGAACGGATTCTCGCCGACGTGTTCGCGGAGGTCCTCGGGCTCGACTCGGTGGGGGTCGACGACTCGTTCTTCACCCTCGGCGGGGATTCGATCATGTCGATCCAACTGGTCACCCGCGCCAAGGGCGCCGGGATACTGATCTCGCCGCGCGAGGTGTTCGAGCGCAAAACCGTTGCCGGGCTGGCCGCGACGGCCGGAACGGTTGACGGAACGGTGATTCTCGACGAGCTGCCCGGAGGCGGAATCGGCGAGATTCCGCTGACTCCGATCGTGCGGTGGATGCTCGCCCGCGGTGGCGATTTCCGCCGCTACTCGCAGTCCGCACTGTTCACGCTGCCCGCCACGGTGGACGAAGACACCCTGACGGCGGCGCTGCAGGCCGTGCTGGATCGGCACGACCTGTTGCGGGCGCGGTTGTACCGCACGTCCCGCACCGAAGAGGGCTGGTCGATGGAGGTGCAGGCCGAAGGATCGGTGCGGGCGGCGACCGTTCTCCGGCGGGGCCGGAAGGACGACGTCGGCGCCGAACTCGACAGTGCCCTCGATCGGCTCGACCCGGAGTCGGGCGTGATGATGCAGGCGGTCTGGCTGGACGGGGCCGACCATCCGGGTCGCGTGCTGATCGTCGTCCATCATCTGGCGATGGACGGTGTGTCCTGGCGGATCCTGATCCCCGACCTCGCGGCGGCGTGCGCGCAACTGCAGTCCGGCGCGGCACCGACGCTCGAGCCACCGGGGACGTCGATGCGCCGGTGGGCGCACGCACTCGCCGACGCCGCGCGTGAACCCCAGCGCACCGCCGAGGCCGAACTGTGGCAGGGAATGCTGAACGCACCCGACCCGCTGCTGGGGTCGCGCCCGGTGACCGCGTCGGACACCGCTGCGACCGTCGCGGACATCGCGGTGCGGGTTCCTGCCCCGTTGACCGAGACGCTCCTGACGACCGTGCCGCGGGCCTTCCACGGCAGCGTGGGAGATGCACTGCTGACTGCCCTGACCATGGCGCTGACGAGCTGGCGGCGGAAACGCGGGATCGACCTGTCCGGCGCGCTGGTAAGTCTCGAGGGACACGGTCGTGAGGAGCAGTTGGTGCCCGGCGCCGATCTCGCGCGCACCATCGGCTGGTTTACGACGATCTTCCCGGTGCGACTCGATCTGAGTGGGGTGGACCTCGACGACGCGTTCGCCGCAGGCCCGTCCGCGGGGGCCGCGATGAAGACCGTCAAGGAGCAACTCCTCGCCGTTCCCGACCACGGCATCGGTTTCGGACTTCTCCGGTACCTGAACGACGAGACGGCGCAGGCTCTTTCGCCGCTGACGATGCCTCAGGTCAGCTTCAACTATCTCGGCAGAATGAATCGGACCGCCACGGAGACCGCCGAGGGGTGGGCGCCGGTCGACGCACCCGGACTGCGCGAGAAGTCGGCGGTGCCCGTCGCGGCCGTCGTCGACGTCAACGCGATGACCGTCGACTCGGGGGACGGGCCCCAGCTGAACTCCACCTGGACCTACCCTCCGGGCGTCCTCGCCCGCGATGAGGTCGAAAAACTCGCGCAGCTGTGGCTGCAGGCACTCGCTGCTCTCGGCACGCATGCGGAGTCGGGCGGTGGCGGGTTCACGCCGTCGGATCTCGATCTCGTCGAACTACGGCAGGATGCGATCGAGGACCTCGAACACGTCTGTCCGGACCTGACGGATGTGTGGCCGCTGTCGCCCCTGCAGTCCGGCATGCTCTTCCACTCCGAACTCGCCGACGACTCCCGCGACGCCTACCTGGTGCAGGTGAGCCTCGAACTCGACGGCGCCGTGGATCCGCGTCGACTGCGCCGCGCGGCCGATGTCCTGCTGGACCGGCACGCCAACCTGCGTGCCGGCTTCCTGCACGACGCCGAGGGCAACGCCGTTCACGTGATCCGGCGACGGGTGGAGGCGCCCTGGCGCGAGGTCGATCTTCTGGACGACGACGCCGCGGCGTCCGAGGTCGCGCGACTGCTGGCCGAGGACCGCGTGCTCCCGTTCGACATGACGCGTGCCCCGCTGATCCGGTTCATGCTGATCGCGACCGCGCCGAACCGCTACCGGCTGGTGTCGACCAACCACCACATCCTCCTCGACGGCTGGTCGATGCCGCTGCTGGTCCGGGAGTTGCTGACGCTCTACGCCACCGACGGGGACCCGTCGCCGCTGCCCCGCGTACGCGGGTACCGCGACTATCTGGCGTGGATGAGCCGCCGAGATCAGGGAGCCTCCCGTGAGATGTGGGCTCGGGCCCTCGCCGGGGTGGACGGACCGACGTTGCTGGCGGCCGGGGCGAGCGGAGCGACGGGGAATGGACCTGCGCACCCGGACCGGCGGCTGTCCACGATGTCCGACGAGTGGGTCTTCGACCTGGACGAGGACCACACCACCCGCCTGCGCGACGTCGCACGGTCGCGCGGTCTGACGGTCAACACGCTCGTTCAGGTCTCGTGGGGGATTGTGCTGGGTACGTTGACCGCCCGAGACGACGTGCTGTTCGGTGCCACCGTCTCGGGGCGGCCACCCGAACTGGCCGGCATCGAGACGATGGTCGGACTGTTCATCAACACCCTGCCCGTCCGGGTGAGGCTGCGCCCCGACGACACGGTGGGTGCCCTGCTGGAACGCGTGCAGGCCGAGCAGGCGGCGTTGCTGGACCACCACTACCTCGGGCTGGCCGAGATTCAGAGTGCCGCCGGGCCGGAGGTCGGATTCGACACGTTGACGGTGTTCGAGTCGTACCCGGTCGACCGCGCCGGGCTCTCCACCGAGACCGACATCGCCGGAATGCGGGTCACCGGAGTGGATGCGCGCGATGCGGCCCACTATCCGCTGAGTCTCGTGGCATCCGTCGACTCTCGCCTGCGCCTGAAGTTCGAGTACCTGCCGGACGTCTTCGACGCGGACACCATCGACGACATCGCCGGGCGCGTGCTGCGGGTGCTCGACGCCTGCACTCGTCCGGACCAGCCGCTGGCCGCGCTGTCGCTGCTGACCGACCGGGAGCGCGCCGACCTGGTGCCGGTCCGCGGCCGTCCGGGCGGGTCGGCCCGCACGCTGCCCCAGATTCTCGACGAGGGGGCCGCGCTCGATCCGGGCGCGATGGCACTGTCCTCCGATGACGGCGACGTGAGCTACGGCGATCTGGACGAGCGGTCGAATCGTCTCGCCCGCGCACTCCTCGCGCGCGGGGCGGGCCCGGAGACGTTCGTGGCCATCGGAATACCGAGGTCCATCGACTCGGTACTGACGATGTGGGCGGTGGCGAAGACCGGTGCCGCGTTCGTGCCGATCGACCCGAACTACCCCGACGAGCGCATCACCCACATGCTCGTCGACTCCGGAGTCACCCTCGGCGTGACCACGACCGCGCACCGAGACCGGCTCCCGGGCACCGCACACTGGCTGGTGCTCGACGAACCCGGCTTCGCGACCGAGTGCGCCGAGCGCACGGGGGCACCCGTGACCGATTCCGACCGGAGCGGTCCGGTCACACTGGACACCGCCGCGTACGCCGTCTACACGTCGGGGTCCACGGGTGTGCCCAAGGGCGTGGTGGTCACCCATCGCGGACTCGACAACTTCGCTCTCGACCAGCTCGAACGTTTCGGGGCGACACCGCAGTCCCGCACCCTGCACTTCTCCACGCCGAGTTTCGACGGGTCGGTGTTCGAGTATCTGCAGGCCTTCGGTGCCGGCGCGACGATGGTGATCGCGGCGCCCAACGTGTTCGGCGGGGAGGAACTCGCGAGGCTGCTGGCCGACCGGAGCGTCACCCACGCGTTCATCACCACCGCTGCGCTGGCGTCACTCGATCCGGCCGGCCTCGTGCATCTCACGGACCTGGTATTCGGCGGCGAGGCCTGCCCACCCGAACTCGTCGCCCGCTGGGCACCGGGCCGTCGGCTGTACAACGCGTACGGGCCCACCGAGACGACGATCATGTCCAACATCAGCGAGCCGATGGTTCCCGGGGAACCGATCACCATCGGCGGCCCGATCCGCGGGGTGACGGAACTGGTGCTCGACTCCCGGCTGCAACCGGTCCCCGTGGGAGTTCCGGGCGAGTTGTATCTCGCCGGCGCCGGCCTGGCCCGCGGGTACCACCGCCGGCCGGCACTCACCGCCGAACGGTTCGTCGCAGACCCCGTCCGTCCCGGCGAGAGGATGTACCGCACCGGCGACATCGTGCGGTGGACGGCAGACCACAGCATCGAGTATGTGGGCCGCACCGACTTCCAGGTGAAGGTGCGCGGCTTCCGCATCGAACTCGGCGAGATCGACTCCGCCCTCATGTCGGAGCCGGACGTCGGATTCGCGGCCACTCTTGCGCACCGCGGTCCCGCGGGAGACACCCTGCTGGTGTCGTACGTCGTTCCGGCGTCGGGTCGCTCCCTCGACCCGGTCGTACTCACCCGGCACCTGGCGGACCGCCTGCCGTCCCACATGGTGCCCACCTCGATCACGGTGCTGGACCGCATTCCGCTGACGGCGGTCGGCAAGCTGGACCGCACGGCACTGCCCGAACCCGACCTGCTCTCCGGAACAGGGCACGACCGGGTTCCGGTCGGTCCGATCGAGGACGCGGTGGCCGTCGTCTTCGCGGAGGTACTCGGACTGGCGCGCGTCGGCGCAGACGCCGGTTTCTTCGACATCGGCGGCAACTCGTTGAGCGCGACCCGGGTGATGGCGCGGCTGCGCGCGCTGCTCGGCACCGACTGCGGGGTGCGGGATCTGTTCGAGGCGCCCACGGTCGCCGCGCTGGCGGCGCGGATCGAGCACGCCGGCGCCGGGCCGTCCGGACGTCCGGTGCTCGCGGCCCGAACCCGGCCGGACGACGTTCCGCTGTCGTTCGCGCAGCAGCGGATGTGGTTCGTCAACCAGCTCGACACCACCTCGGCTGCCTACAACATCCCGATCGTGGTGACACTGAGCGGGGACCTCGATGTGGGAGCGTTGAACTCGGCACTCACCGACGTCGTCGCCCGGCACGAGTCGTTGCGCACGATGTTCCCGGTCCGCGGGGACTGGCCGGTTCAGCAGATCCTGCCCGCCGAGGGTGCGGTGCCCACTCTGACCCCCGTCCCTGTCACGGACGAGCACAGCCTGCGGGAGGAGCTGACCCGGCTGGTCTCGGCGGGTTTCGATGTCACCGTGCGGCTTCCGCTGCGGGCCGGACTGTATTCGCTGGGCGACACCGAGCACGTACTCGCCGTGGTCGTGCATCACATCTCGGCGGACGGGTTCTCGATGGTCCCGTTGGTGCGCGACGTGATGACGGCGTACGGCGCCCGCGTCTGCGGCGGCGCGCCCGACTGGGCGCCCCTGCCGGTGCAGTACGCCGATTACGCCCTGTGGCAACGGGAGTCGCTGGGTTCCGACGACGACCCCCGATCGCTGATCTCGCGGCAACTCGACTACTGGACGACCGCGCTGGCGGGGGCCCCCGACCTCCTGGAACTCCCCACGGATCGGGATCGGCCGTCCCAGCAGTCCTTCCGCGGCGCGCGCATCCACTTCTCCGTCGACAGCGACCTCCACTGTCGCATCAGGGAGCTGTCGCGACGTCTCGGCTCCACCGAATTCATGACCGTGCACGCCGCCCTGGCGGTGTTGCTCAGCCGTCTCGGTGGAACCCCGGACGTCGCCGTCGGCACCCCGATCGCCGGCCGGGGAGAGCCCGCACTCGACGGTCTGGTGGGCATGTTCGTGGGCACGCTCGCCCTGCGCACGCAGGTGGATGCTGCCGACTCGTTCACCGCCCTTGCCGCGCACTGTCGCGACGTCGACCTCGGAGCCTTCGCCCATGCCGACGTTCCGTTCGAGCGGGTGGTGGAGGCGGTCGGCCCGACCCGATCGACGGCGTATGCGCCGCTCGTTCAGGTCTCGCTGGAATTTCAGAACAACGAGCGACCGGTCCTGACGCTGCCGGGATTGGAAGTCCGTGCAATCGATCCCGGGCTCGCCGTGGTCAAGGTGGATCTCGAATTCCTCCTGGCAGAGGAGTTCGACGCGAACGGGGCGCCGGCCGGGATGACCGGTGCCGTCGACTTCGCCACCGATCTCTTCGACCCCGACACGGTCCGCGGCTTCGCCGACCGCTTCGTGCGCATCCTCGACGCCGTCACCGAGAATCCGGACCGGCCGATCGGTGACCTCCCCCTCCTCGACGAGGTGGAGTTGCGGGAGATGGTGCCTGCCCGCGGCAAGCCGGAGGTGCGCCCCGAGCTGTGGCCCGATCTGCTGACGGCCGCCGCCGCAGTCGACCCGGACTCGGTGGCGCTGTCCTTCGAGGACCGGCGGGTGAGCTACCGACAGCTCGACGAGTGGTCCAACCGGGTGGCCCGGGTCCTCCGCGGCCGCGGGGTGGGACCGGAGACGTTCGTGGCAGTCGGAATGCCCCGGTCGATCGAGTCGGTGGTCTCGATCTGGTCGATCACCAAGGCAGGCGCGGCGTTCGTGCCCGTCGACCCCACCTACCCGCGGGAGCGTATCGACTACATGCTCACCGATTGCCGGGCCGCGCTCGGCCTCACCGTGAGAAGTCGCCGGAGCGTCCTGCCCGACACGGTTCCGTGGCTGATCCTCGACGACGAGGACTTCGCCGCACCGGCGGCGGACGTCTCGTCGGCACCGATCACCGACGAGGATCGGACGAGTCCGTTGCACCTCGCCCACCCGGCGTATCTCATCTACACGTCGGGGTCGACCGGAAGGCCGAAGGGCGTGACCGTCACACACCGGGGCATTGCCGATTTCACCGCGGAAACGCACGAACGGTTCCAGGTCACGCACGAGTCCCGGGTCTCGCAGCTGGCGTCCCCGAGTTTCGATGCCTCGGTGTTCGAGCTGATGATGGCGTTCAGCGCGTCGGCGCGGGTCGTGATCGTGCCGCCCGCCGTCGTCGGGGGCAGCGAACTGGCGGATCTGTTCCGTCGCGAGCAGGTGACCCATGCAACCATCACCCCGACGGCACTGGCGGCCCTCGACAACGACGGACTCGATTCGCTTCGGGTCCTGGATCTGGTGGGCGAGGCGTGCCCGCCGGAGGTGGTGGCCCGGTGGGCGCCGGGGCGGAGCCTGCACAGCGGGTACGGGCCGACGGAGACCACGATCCAGGCGAGCGTCAGCGCCCCGATGCGTCCTGGCGAGGGCGTGAACATCGGTTCACCCGCACGGGGATTCGCGTTCCTGGTCCTCGACGAGCGGCTGCAACCGGTCCCGGTCGGTGTGCCCGGCGAGTTGTACATCGCCGGACCGGGTATGGCACGCGGGTACCACAACCGGGCGGCGCTCACCTCGGAACGATTCGTGGCCTGCAACGTCGGGGAACCGGGGCGCCGGATGTACCGCACCGGTGACGTGGTGCGCTGGCGTGAGTCGGCGAGCACCCTCGAGTACATCGGGCGCAGCGACTTCCAGGTGAAGGTCCGTGGCTTCCGCATCGAACTAGGGGAGATCGACGCGGTGCTCGCCCGTCACCCGGCGGTTGCCTTCGCCGCCACCATCGGTCATACCGGCCCGTCCGGCGACACCGTGCTCGCCTCGTACGTGCGGGCTCAGGACGGACAGGAGGTGGAGCCCGCGGGACTGCGCACCTACGCGTCCGAGCGCCTGCCCGCCCACATGGTGCCGTCCGCGGTGGTCGTACTCGATCGGATTCCGATGACCCCGGTGGGCAAACTCGACCGGAAGGCGTTGCCCGCCCCGGAGTTCGGTTCGACCGGTGCGGCGTTCCGGGCGCCGGCCACGGAAATCGAGCGCATCGTCGTGGATGTCTTCGCGGAGGTTCTCGGGGTGGACCGGGTGGGCACCGCGGACAGCTTCTTCGACCTCGGCGGAAATTCGCTTCTCGCCACCAGGATCGTCAGCGCCCTGCAGGCCGAACTGGACCGGAGGGTTCCGCTGCAATGGATGTTCCTCGACCCGACACCGGCGGGGATCGCCCGCCGCCTCGACCTTCCACACCGGAGCACCGGTATGGAAGAGGCACTCGCCGTGGTGATTCCGCTGCGTGCGCAGGGAAGCGGGCGACCGTTGTTCTGCGTGCATCCGGGCATCGGCCTGTCCTGGGGGTACGCCGGTCTGGTGCAGTATCTCCCTCCCGACCGGCCGGCTTACGGGCTGCAGCTGCCCACGATCAGCGGTGACGGCGACTACCGGACGATCGAGCAACTGGCCCACCGCTACATCGAGGAAATGCAGGCGATCCAGCCCACCGGCCCGTACGACCTGCTCGGCTGGTCGCTCGGCGGGGTCATCGCGCACGCCATGGCCGTCGAACTGCAGGCAGCCGGCGACGAGGTCGCCACGCTCGCCGTCATGGACAGCTACCCCGTGGGCGGCGAGGACCCGCTGGCCGGCCGGCTCGAGATCCGGGACCTCCTGCGCGGGCTGGGACTCCAGACCGAGGAAGACGGCGAGATGACCTACGAACACGCCGCGCGGTTGATCGACGAATCGTTCGGGACCGAGACCGGAGTGCGAGGGCACGACCTCGAACGGATCACCGCGGGCTACGAGAGTTCGAGGTGGCTCGCCCACCACTTCGTGCCCCGGGTGTACGACGGGGACCTGCTCATCTTCCCCGCCACGCACGACGGCACGACCCGTGTCCGGTCGGCGGACGAGTGGCGGCCGCTCGTGACCGGCCGGATCGACGAGCAACCCGTGGACTGCGGGCACAACGAGATGATCGAGCCGCAGTCGCTCGCCGTCATCGGGCCGGTGTTGTCGCGCGTGCTCTCCGAACGGCCGTGACTCGGGTCAGGCGATGCGGAACTGCGCGAGACCGCGAATCGGCCACTCGCCGTTGACGTCCGATGCGTCCCGACCCTGCCGGACGAGGTAGTCGGCGAAGTCGCGTTGCCGTTCGGCGTGCAGCCGGCCTGATGCGTCATGATGTCGAGGGCCCGCAGATTCGGGTACTCCTGTGCGAGCGTCCGGGCGAGGTGTGCCGCGGCGATCGCGTCGGCCTCGGCCTCGTGGGCGTCCTTCAGCGCGATTCCGTAGTGCTCGCACACCGCGCCGAGTGTGCGCCTGCCCTTCCGGTACCGGTCCATCTCGCGGTCGATGACGTAGGGGTCGACCACGATGCCGGTGACGAGTTCGGTCAGCGTCTACGTAGATCTCGTACTGTCTGCCACTGGTGTGGCGGGTGTTGGAGATGGACGTGTGTCACGGCTACCCGCATCACCGTGCGGTGGTGTGGGTTGGACCGTGTCCCACACCGACGCTTGTGGTGCAGGAACATGCTGTTTCGGAGTCACTCCCAACCGCGGTGTCACGGTGGGCAGGCTGCGGCGGACCCGGCGGTGCCGCGGCCGACGCGGGGTGGGACCGTTCTTGTCGCGGCACTTGCGGACCGGCGCGTGCTCGGCCACCCGGACCGCGGGCAACTGCCCACGCCGCCGGGTGACCTTGCCTTTGCCGAGCAGTACGCGTTTGGCCAGGTTCACCCCGGCCACGTGGTCGCGGTTGCCGCCGACCAGGCAGCGGGAACACCACGCGGTGTGGTACCCGCCGGGGCGGGCGAGCGGTTCGTCGCAGCCCGGACACAATGCGGAGGACCCTCGGGCGGGCACCGAGACCACCGTGATGCCGGCACCCGCGGCGGTGTGCGCGAGGGCGGCGGCCGCTTGGCGGCGGGCGGACTGCGCGGCCCGATTGTTGTTGACCCGTCCGTGTCCGCGGGTCTCGAGGGTGGTGAGATCCTCCACCGCGATCATCTGCGCGCCCGCTGCGGTGGCGTAGTCGGTGACCTGGCGGGCGAAGTGGAACGCCAGTTCCCGGTTGATCTTTCCCCGCTTGGCACCCACCGCCTCGCGATGCTCGTTCAGGACGGTGATCTTCGCGTCCAGCTCGGCGCGGACCTCCGGTGGGGCGGTGGCGGCCAGTTGGGTCAATGAATCGCCCTGGATCGAGTGGAGACTCCGGTTCAGGCCACCTCGGGGGTTGAGGCAGCCGGGGGACGCTGTTCACGATAGCGGGTCTCGTACCA